>DBOE01000028.1 GCA_002299585.1 Hydrogenovibrio sp. UBA654
TAATGGTTCGTAGTTTATATAAATTAGTTATTTTTTTAACTATGGTTTTTTTATTGTATTTATTACTAGTTAAATCAGTGATAATTTGGGTTCAACAATCACCAAATCATTTTTTTAATTTTGTAGAAGATGCGACTAGTTCGGTAATTAAAGTTGATTATGTAGAGGTTGAACAATCATGGTTATCAATTGCGGTAAAAATTAAATCATTCGATTTAGAAAATAATAACCTTAAAATAAATATTAAAAAATTAGCTTTTGATTTTAATCTTTTATCTCTTTGGTTGCCAAAAATTAAATATGGTAAGCAGATAAATATTTTAGGTGTAAATTTGGAGCTAAAAGATAGCCTTTTCATTGGCAGTAAACAAGAGTTTGATGAATATGATTTAATCAATAAACACCTTAAAAAAAATTGGCACCTTATAACCTTAACAAACTTTAATATTAAAGCTAATTTTGAACAAAAAATTAATTTAAACATAAAAACATTTAAGTCTTTCTATGATAAAAAATGGGCTTTTTCTGGCTTATCTGAGCTTATTATTAATGATGGAGAAAAAAGTGAGTTGCAGTACAAAGGTAGCTTCTCCTCTAATGTGTTTAGTGCTATTGAAGATGGCAAAGCATCTTTTTCAATTGTCAAACCAATAAACTTAAATAGTTTATATGTATTTTTACCAAAAAAAATGAGCAAAAAATTACCCAAAGGAGACCTTGTTGGTAATATTGATTTTAAAGTTACTGATGGTCATTTATCCGCTTTTAGAATTGATACTAATTCACAAGATCTAATTTGGGATAAACATAATAAATCATTAAAGCATAAAAGCTTACCTAAAAATATTGGTTTTAGTTTAAAGCTAATTCCACAAAGTGTAACAAACATCTGGTTATTTGAAATCGAAAAAATAAGCTTAAATAGCTCCTTAGTTGAGACTATCTCGCCAATTTTTTTATTATATGAAAATGACCAAAAAATAAATATTTCAGCGGAAAGGTTTGACATAGTTTCCATAAAACCTGTATTTGATACTATGGTAAAAAGATTTGATTATGTTGGTTTTGGTAAAAATATAAAAAAATTAACCTTAAAAAACTTTAGAGGGACTTTTAATTTACAAGAAGCAAATTTAGAAGACCTTTCTTTTCAAGTGCCAAGTTTTAATCTTCCACAGAATGAGAAACTTCCAGGGATTAAATTTAAGGACTTTTTCTTTAATAAAAAAGGCTCGGCAATTACGGTTACAGTAGAACAAGGCATTAGTTTATATCTTGATTATATTAGCCCCAAACCAATAAAATTTATTTCAGCAGACCCTTATAAATTTACCAGAAACTATGTAAAAAATAATTGGCAAATGGAAAAAACATCTTTGTTAGTAGATAAAATGCCGCTTACTTTAGAAGCGAAAGGAAATTTTATTGGATATTTAGATTTAAAGTTAGATGTACAGCCTAAGAATATTGCCAAAGTAAAAAAATATTTACCCTATTCTTTTATGTCAAAAGGTTTTGAAATTTGGTTAAAAGGAGCTTTAGTTAGTGGTAACAATATAAAAGGTTCTTTACATTTAAAAGGTGATATGAATAACTTCCCCTTTCAAAATTCTAGTGGAATATTTTATGCAGAAGCAACTGCTGATAATGTGGAATTAAAGTTTCAACCAGACTGGCCTGCTATAAAAGCACCGTCTGCCAAATTAGTTTTTTCCCCATTTAATCTATCTATAACTACCCCTAAAGCAAGGTTAAAAAGAGCTAATGTGAGTAATATTGTGGTTAATGTATTTAATTTAGATAGCTCAAATATAGCTATAGATATTTCAGGTAAGGTGACTTCATCTGCTGCTAATGGGATTGAGTTTTTAAAAGCAACTCCTTTGTTAAAGCAAATAGAGATGGATGAATTTATTAAAAATGAGTTGGCTTTATCGGGTAATTTACGGGTAGATTTAAATAAAATTTGGATTCCTGTATATGGGTTTGATGATCGTTCAGAAGAGGTTAAAGGTGAGGTATTTTTTAAAAAAGTTAACCTTACTTTATTTAAAAAATTAAAGATAAACAATTTAGCTGGTAGGATTAAGTTTACGGAAAAATCTGTAAAATCAGTTAAAAAAATAACTGGTAAATTTCAGCAAGCAAAAGCCGTTTATGAACTAGATACCATAAACGAAGTCATTCATATTAAAGGTGCAGGAATTGCTGAAATAGACAATACATATTTATCCGGAAAACATGCCTGGCAAGCAAAGATTTTGATACCTTTAGAAAAAAATAATCCTATAGATATTTCAGCTGAAGCTTCTTTTAAAGATTCAGTTAGTAAGCTTCCTGCACCTTTGGATAATTTACAAACTCTAAACTATCCAAAGCTACGGGTTAACTTAAAAATAGCTAGCAATGTTAACCTTTTAAATATAAAGCTATCGGATCAGTTTGTAACTAATATTAAGTTAGATAAAGATTTTAAACAAGTCCATGGTTTTGAGTTTATTGGAGCAGAAAAAAATGTACAATCAACCAAAAAAAGTATTACCAATAATTATAAAGTTCACGGTAAAATTAAAAATATAGATCTTGATGGCTGGATAAAGTTAATGCCAGATTTAGATGGTGAAGAAAGTTTTTATGATGTTACAAAATGGCAACCATCAGAGTTGCAAGTGGAAACTTTAAAGGTTTTAGGGCAAAAATTAAAAGCCATAAATTTAAATTTGTATCCAGTAAATATAAAAGATATAACAGATATTGTTTTTAGTGTAAATTCTGATGAAGTATCTTTGTTAGCAAGTTTTAATAATGATAAATATGTTGTTAGGCTTGATAAACTAAATTTAGATAAAATTGGAAATTTCCATACTAGTTCTTCTCGTAGGTGTGCCCCCCTTAAAATAACTACTAAAATTCCACAGATAAAATTTATAGGTAAGAATATAGTTTTAGGTAAAAAAACAATTTCAACTTTAAATTTTGATATTAAAAATGATGGCAAAAAAATTATGGCTAATAATATATATATAGGGCTTGGTGAAGAAATAGGCAATATACAAGGGCAGTATATTTATCATAAAAATGACTTAATGAGCCTGCTTAATGTAAATATTAAATCAAAGGACATAAAATATATACTTGCTTTTTTAGAAATAAAGAAAGGTTTAAATGGCAAAAAATTAAAAGTTTCTGCAAATATTAAATGGCGAGGTTTTATTAATTGCTTTTCAAAGATAAAAATTGCAGGAGATTTAAAATTTCACTTAAAAAAAGGGGTGATAAAAAATGCTGAGCCTGGCATGGCAAGAATACTTGGTTTGCTAAGCCTTGATGCTTTAGCAAGAAGATTAAGCTTGGATGTCTCTGATATAACCAAAGCAGGTTTATCATTTGACTCGATTAAAGGTTATGGTAGATTTAATAAAGGAATCTTTGGTTTAGAAAAATTAAGACTTAAAGCTCCTGCAGCAGAGGCAAAAGTATTTGGTGAACTAAATTTAGTTCAAGAAGATATGGATTTAAATGCTGAGATAACACCAGCTATAGGTAACACTTTACCTATTATCGCCACTATTAGTGGTTTTGCAACTCCAATAGCGGGTTTGAGTGCATATTTATTATTAAAGGCAATACCTGGTATAAATAAAGACCTTATTACCTATAATTATAAAATTACAGGGTCTTTTGTTGACCCAAAAATTAAAAATAAAGGGGTTGGTCTAAATCTTTTAAAAACTGAATAGACATTTATTGAGATGTTATAAGTTGGAAAGGGGCCTGGATAGTTTTGCCATTTTCTTGCTTAATTATTGCAGAAATTAACCAGATCATTTTAGAAGAAGTACAAAAAGCAAGCATTGTTTTGCCCTCATAGATGTTTGGAGCAGTTTTTTTTAATTTTACTCTATTAAACCCCATATACATGCTAACTCCCGCAATATCTAGAAAAACTTCTTTAGCTTTAATGCCAGTTAGATTTATTTTAACATCTAGTTTCTTGGCAATAGGTATTGGGTTGCTTGGCTTAAGACTAAGAGTTATTTGCTGTTGATTATGGTTGATAAAACATTGTTCTAGATGCAGGTTGCAGTCTTGGTTAGTTTGCCAAGTTTCTATGTCAGAAGAATCAGAACAGCCACTTAAAAAGATAGTTAAAAGAGCAATAAAAGAAATATAAATTTTAGGCATTTAAGTCACTACTGTTGGCAATCAGGGCAGTAAAAACTAGCTCTTTGTGCTTGAATTATTTTTATAATTTGTGTTCCACAGTTTGGACAAGGTTGATTTTTTTTATCATACACCGCTAATTGTTGTACAAAATATCCAGGGCTACCATCAGGAGATAAAAAATCTTTTAAGGTAGTTCCACCTTGTTCAATCGCTCTAGTTAGGATTTTTTTTATATTCTGGCAAAGTAGTTTTGTTTCTTGTTGGCTTATTTTATTGGCAGGTCTTATTGGCGAGATAGATGTTGCAAACAAGACTTCATTAGCGTAAATATTACCTACGCCAACTACCGATTTATTCTCCATTAAAAGAGTTTTAATCGGTAGTTTTCTGCTTTGGCATTTTATAAACAAATAATCGGCATTAAAATCATCGGTTAAAGGTTCTGGAGCTAGGTTATTTAATAATTTATGTTCTGCAATCGGTTGATCAGTCCATAAAAAACAACCGAAGCGTCGTGGATCGTTGTATCTAAGCAAATAACCATTTTCTAAAACTAAATCGATATGGTCGTGTTTTTTAACTGCTGTGCCGTGCGCTAATATTCGTAAAACCCCAGACATACCGAGGTGGATTATTATGTGCCCTTTTTCGGTTTGTAGTAATAAATATTTAGCTCTTCTAGTGATATTTTGGATAACTAAGCCAGCTAATACCTTAGTCAAATTAGTTTCAACGGGCCATCTTAGGCTACTATTACGAATAATGAGTTGCTTGATGGTTTGTTTATTGGCTTTAGGGAAGATTCCTCTAAGCGTTGTTTCTACTTCAGGTAATTCAGGCATGGAGATAATTATATTATTTTAGGCAATAAAAAACCGACTAAAAAGTCGGTTTTTTCATTATGAACAAATAAGTTTAGTTTTATTTGATTTTAGCTTCTTTAAACATTACATGTTTACGCAGAACAGGGTCATATTTTTTAATTTCAAATTTAGCTGACATACTACGCTTATTTTTATCCGTAGTATAAAAATAAGCACTTTCTGTAGATTGTAATTTAATTTTTTCGCGCATAATTAACTCCCTTAAACCTTTTCGCCACTAGCTCTTATAGCTGTAAGCACTGACTCAATCCCATTTTTATCAATAACACGCATTCCAGCAACACTTAAGCGTAGTTTTATAAAACGGCTCTCGCTTTCAACCCAAAAACGATGATTTTGTAGGTTTGGCAAAAAACGACGACGAGTTCTTCGATGAGAGTGGGAAACATTATTACCGACTACAGGTTTTTTACCTGTTACTTGGCATACTTTTGACATTTTGTTATTCCTCTCAAAATTAATTTAAAATACTTATAGACTAACAATATTTTTCATTAGCTATAAAAACAGGAACGCAGATTATCCATAAAAAGAGCAGTTAATGCAAGTTAATTGAACATTTTTTGTAAAAAATTTAAACTTTTGGAAATCAAAGCATATATAACTATGGTTGTTAATAATAAAAACCAAGTTATAAAGCCAAATAAGTCAGGCGCTTTCATCATAGTGGACATTAGGGAATCTTGGTAATAAAAAAACCATTGGTGATTGCCAGGAAAAACCCAAGTATGTAATTTATAAAAAACCTTGGTTGCCCCAAAAATAAGAATGGGCAGGTAAAGCATAACCCCTCCAGTCATAATAGCGACAAAAACTTGTGAATTAGTATGCTCAAAAAGAGTTTTAAATTTGTATATAGAAATTATTAACCAAATAAAAAAAGGGTAAAACAAAAAAACATCTAATCGGTAAATTAAGTTAGCTACATCTTGGAGGTGGATTATTTCTTCTTCTGTTAGCAGGTGATATTCTTTTACTCGTTGAGACTCTTTAGGTGTAACTTTATAAACTATTTCCTCTAGACCCTTGCCTTTATTTTGAATTGCCTCTACTATTTGATGAAAAATATCTAAGCGTTGTTCTTCGCTAGTTAGTTCAAAATATGATTTATTTCTATTTTGTTGAGCATATATATTGATATGCTCTTCGATATTATTGTTTTTGTACCAGATTGCATAACCAAAGTCTATCTTAGCTAAAGTGTTCCAAGCAACTCCTAAAGAAAGCAATAGTGTTAACCAAATCCACACAATAATAATAAAAGGGGGGAGATATTTATTAGCCATTAAATTAATCCTTTTTCTCTAAATGAGCACCAGCGACCATGGTCACCAATAATAATATGGTCAAGACATCTAATATCGATCATTTTTAGTATTTTAGTTAAGAGTAAATCCCATAATATCAAATGCAAGCATTGTATTTTAGAGAAAATACTGATTATTTGCTATGTAGGTATTTGGGATTCATAAATATCTTTATAAAATTAAGTTATCTAACAATCTTGTTTTACCTAACCTAGCGACAACTAATACAATTAACTTAGTTGTTTTTTTGTCTGCTGTAGCTAAGGTTTCTGCATCAAGTATTTTGTAATAATCGACCTTATCAAAACCTTTTTTTAACAATTCTTTAATCGCTATTTGTTCTAAAATAAGCAAACTATCTTGAGCAATGTTTTTTTTGCTATTGGTTAAAACCTTATATAGATAGGGAGCTATTTTGTTTTGTTCTGTGCTTAAATATTGATTACGAGAACTAAGAGCAAGACCCTCCTTATCTCTGACTATATCGGCACAAACCATTTTTATAGATAAGTTTAAATCCTCAACCATTTGTTTTAATATCAGCCACTGCTGATAATCTTTTTGTCCAAATATAGCTAGATCTGGTTGGACTAATGCGAACAATCTATGTACTACTTGCACAACACCTGCAAAATGCCCAGGACGATTTTTGCCCTCTAGCTTGTCATAGAGTTTAGAAGGGGCGGGGGGGAGTTTTGTGTTTTTAGGATACACCTCATTTTTTTGTGGAATAAAAAGTAAGTCAGTATTAATTTTGATTAATTTTTGTTTATCTGTTTCTAGCGTACGAGGATAACTAGCGAAATCTTCATTTTCTCCAAACTGTAAAGGATTAACAAAAATGCTTACCACCACTTTATCTGTCAAGGTTTTAGCTTGTTTTACTAACTCTAAATGCCCTTTATGTAAATTGCCCATTGTTGGCACAAAGCCAATAGTTAGCCCTTGTTTTTTCCAAGCAGAAATAGTTTTTTGTAAGGAGCTTACAGAGTCACTACTTTGCATTACTAATCAATAAGATGCTGCTTAGCAGGGAACTTACTCTCTCTAACTTCAGCAACATAATTTGTTAATGCTTTTTGAATAGACCCAGCTGTAGGATTAAGATAATTTTTAGCAAACTTAGGAGCTTTTTCAGTCAGACCTAATACATCAGTTACCACTAATACTTGTCCGTCAGTATCCACGCCAGAACCTATACCTATAACTGGAATAGTCAATGTGGCAGTGATTCGTTTAGCTAATGCCGACGGAACACACTCTAAGACTAGCATATTTGCTCCTGCCTGCTCTATTTGCTGAGCTTCATTCAAAAGTTTCTTTGCTGAAAGCTCATCTCTACCAGTTATCTTATAACCATGTTTAGCTACTTGTTGCGGTAACAAGCCTAAATGTGCACAAACTGGTACTCCTAAATCAGTAAGGGCAGTAATTGTCTTGAAGACTCCCCCCCCCCCCTCTAGTTTAACCATATCTGCTAAACCATCTTTCATTAATACCGCAGCTGATTTTAAAGCGGTCGCTAAGTCTGCATCCGCCATAAATGGCATATCTGCTATACACCAAGCATTAGTATTAGTTCTTTGTACCATTTGAGTATGGTAGAGCATGTGTTCAATAGTAACTGGTAAAGTAGTTTTATGACCTTGCACTACCATAGCCAATGAATCACCAACCAAAATAATATCAACACCTGCTTGATTAACTAAGCTAGACATTCCTGCGTCATAAGCGGTTAAACAAACAATTTTTTCATTTTGTTGCTTCATTTTATTTAACTTGGCTAAGTTCATTTTCATATTTTAATCTCTACAAAAGTTTCTACCAACTGCTTTATTAAGTCTGTAATTGGTGGTTGGTTTGGGATAACTATTTTAGTCTCTATCTCTGCCAAAGGCAATAAAACAAAATCTCTTAAATGTATTTGTGGGTGTGGCAAAGTTAGCTTTTCAGAACTTATTATCTCATCAGCAAACAATAAAATATCTAAATCAATTACTCTTTCACCCCAGTGCCTTTTTTTTACTTTACCCTGTTCTTTTTCTTGTTGCTGTAACTCATTCAATAACTCTAAGGGCTTCAACTTTGTGTTTATTTTAGCAACCGCATTAACAAAATCTGGTTGATCTTGTGGCCCTTGTGGTTTTGAGCAATATAAAGAAGATTGGGCGATTAAATCAGTATCTGGCAAGCTATCTAAATTTAAAATAGCTGCTCTGACTTGTTTAGTAGGTTCGGATAAATTAGAGCCTATGCCAATATAAGCGAGTGTCATTCTTCAGAATCATCTCTGCGTTTACGGTAAGGATTACGCCCTAGATTAGTTTTTTTAGGGTATTTATCTTGTTGAAGATTATTGGCATAAGCTACTTGTTCAAGGGGGTTTTTTTGTTGATAGACAGTCCACCAATCAAATAATTCCTTTAGTTCGGTTTCGCCAGCTAAAACTCTAACGCCTAAAAAATCATAAGCCGCACGAAATCGTCTATGAACTTGTAATTTTTGGGATTTTACACCATTATTTTTTGGTAGCCTAAATTGTAAACTCCATATTTCGCGCATTTGTGCGGTAAATCTTTTGGGGATAGAGGTTGCAATAATTTGCTCACGAATCACATCATTTGCGGCAGCATATAAAGCATCTTGATGAGTAAAATCCTCCGCTAAATGCTGTTCCATTCTTTGCTTCATTGGCTCCCACAACATAGCCGCAAATAGGAATGATGGGTTCACACTTTTACCAGCCTGAATTCGTTGATCAGTGCTTTTCAAAGCTTCTATTACCAGCATTCTAGGAAAGCCCTGCTCCTCCAACGATAGTAAATGATGGGTTTGCGGGAAAATATATTTGAATAGACCAAATTGGCGCAGTTTTTCAAAAACTTCTACCGCAAAACCGCTATGAAATAGCTTTAAAACTTCTTCAAACATTCTTGCATGAGAAACATTTTTTAATAAAGACCCCATTTCATAGATAGGATCTTTGGTTTTTTGCTCAATATCAAAACCAAGTTTTGCTGCAAATCTTATTGCCCTAATCATGCGTACTGGGTCTTCACGGTAGCGTGTTTTTGGGTCACCGATTAGGCGAAGTTGCCCTTTTTTAATATCCTCTTCAGCTCCTGCATAGTCAATAATAGAAAAATCTTTAATATTGTAATATAGGCTATTAACTGTAAAATCTCGTCGCCAAATATCTTCATTAATTGTGCCATAAACATTATCTCGCAGTAATTTACCTGTGTCATCGGTAGCTCTGGTATTGTTTAATTGTTTACGAGAAATTTTTTTCTCCCCCTCACCGTCTCCACGAAAGGTTGCTACCTCAACGATATTACGCCCATAGCCCACATGAGCTAGACGAAAACGACGCCCAATTAAACGACAACGCTTTTTAAAGATTTGTTTAACCTGTTCTGGTTCAGCATTGGTTACCACATCAAAATCTTTTGGTTCAATACCTAACATTAGATCTCGCACAGCCCCCCCGACAAGATAAGCATCATAACCTGCTCGTTTTAGGCCATATAACACATCCAAAGCATGTTTATCTATTTGTTTACGAGAGATGCCGTGTTTTTTACGAGAGATAATAGTGCGTTTAGATGTGTTTCTATCAGTATTAGAACTTGAAGAAAAGAGAAAAAAAGATACTTTTTTGATAAAGTTTTGCATATAAGATAATAAAAAAACGGTTATATAAAATAGTTATTTTACCGTTTTTACCTGCTTACTATGAATTTTAATTATAAAATAGTTTTTTCAACTTGCAAATAAGGGAGAACTTAAGGATGCACTTAACGCAAAAACAACTTATAACCTAGATTATCCTGCTCTGAGATAAAAGGATAACCTAGATCCTTTAAATATTTCTCAAAAACTTGTTGCTCTATAGCTGTAACTTGTACCCCAACTAGCACCCTGCCATAAGCGGCACCATGATTGCGATAATGAAATAAACTGATATTCCAATTAGCCGACATTTTACTTAAAAACTGCAATAATGCTCCAGGCCTTTCTGGAAACTGAAAACGGTACAATAGTTCATTTTTAACCCCATTTGCCTTACCACCAACCATAAATCTTAAATGCAACTTAGCCACTTCATTATCACTTAAGTCTGCAAACTCATAATCTTTGCTTGCCATTTGCTGGATTAGTTGCTCTTTTTCAGGCAAGCCACCTTCTATTCTTACTCCTACAAAAATAATGGCTTCTTTAGTATCAGCATAACGATAGTTAAATTCTGTTATTGAGCGTCTATCACCAAGTAACTCACAAAACTGTTTAAAACTACCAGGGGTTTCTTTAATGGTTACCGCAAATAAAGCCTCTTTTTGTTCACCTATTTCTGTTCTTTCAGAGATATGGCGTAATCGATCAAAATTCATATTTGCCCCACTAACAATAACCGCAAGATTTAAATCTGCAACCCCTTCTTCTGCCACATATTTTTTCATACCAGCCAAAGCTAACGCCCCTGCTGGTTCAGCAATTGCTCGCGTATCTTCAAAGATGTCTTTTATGGCAGCACAAATCTCATCAGTTTTTACAGTTATCATTTCATCAACACAGGTTTTAGCAATCCGAAAAGGAATCTTACCCACCTGCTTTACTGCCACACCATCGGCAAATAATCCCACTGAATCTAAGACAACTCTTTTACCCGTGGCTAATGCTTTAGTCATGCTCGCTGCATCTTCAGGCTCAACCCCAACTATTTTAGTCTGAGGAGAGATTTGTTTAAAAACCGAGGCAATTCCAGCAATTAACCCCCCTCCCCCTACAGGTACAAAAACAATATCAAGATCTTTATTTTGTTTAAAAAGTTCAAGAGCAATAGTTGCCTGCCCGGCAATTACTGCTTCATCATCATAAGGAGCAATAAAAGTGGCACTATTTTGCTGGCAATACTTAATTGCTGCCTCTGCGGCATCATCATAACTATCGCCTTCTAATATCACTTTACTACCAATTTTTTTTACCGCTTCAATTTTAATACTTGGTGTAGTAATAGGCATAAAAATAGTAGCCTTCATGCCTAACTTATTGGCAGACAAAGCAACGCCTTGGGCATGGTTTCCTGCCGATGCAGCAACGATTACTTTGCTTTTTTCTTCAGCAGATAATTGCACCATGCGATTGTAAGCACCCCTCAACTTAAATGAAAAGCCAGGCTGTAAATCTTCTCGTTTTAACCAAATATTATTACGCATACGCGCAGTAATTAGCGGGGCTTTTTCAAAAGGAGTTTCATCAGCAACATCATAGACTGGTACAGACAAAGCTTGACTAAGTATTTTTTCAGGCATGAGTTTTCCAAATAATATTTTATAAGATAAATTATAAATAATTTTTACAAAAAAATCTTCCTATAAAATATTTTTTAAAAATTAAATGTGTCTAAAAAATGGATTACAGACGAGAAATATCGGCTATTTGCAAAAAGGCTCTATAAATCTTATTTAACAACGCCAAACGATTTTTCTGGATAGCTTTATCATCTACCATTACCATCACTTGGTCAAAAAAACTATCTACTGGCTGTGCTATCTCCGCTAATAACTGCATAGCTTTTGAATAGTCTTTTTGTTGCGTGAGCGTGGTTACTTTTGTTGATAATAAGTTAATAGATTTATATAACTGTTTTTCAGCCGTTTCAGTCAATAGATTTTCGTCAATTTGGCTTGGCAAATTACCTGTTATTTTTTTCAAAATATTGGAAATGCGTTTATTGGCAGCACTTAAACTGGCTGCACAATCCATAGTGCTAAATTGTTGTAATGCACTAATGCGTTTATCAAAGTCTAAAGGATAGCCAGAATTACAAACTCTAACTGCTTCAAATTGTTCTACACTTACCCCTTTATCGGCATAATAAGATTTTAATCTACTGATAATAAAGTCATAGATTTCATCAGCTAAAGTTGCTGTTTTTTCTATTGCTGGGTGTAGCTCTAAACTAGCGGTTACCAAGGATTTTAAATCAATATCTAACTCTTGTTCAATTATAATTCTAAGCACACCTAAAGCAGAACGACGCAAAGCAAATGGGTCTTTATCACCAGTTGGGATCTGTCCTACACCAAATATTCCAGTAATAGTATCCAGCTTATCAGCAATTGCTAAACTTTGCGAAACGGTTGTTAGCGGTAGATTATCTCCGGCAAAAGTTGGTTTATATTGTTCTTTTATTGCCCAGATAACTTGCTGATCTTCTTTTTGTGCCTTAGCGTAATAAGCCCCCATTCTCCCTTGTAAATTTGGAAATTCTCCAACCATTTCAGACATTAAATCACATTTTGCTAATCTAGCCGCTCTAGTAAGTTTAACTTTGTCAGCTCCCAAGGGTTCACCAATAATAACTGTTAATTTTTCTAATCTTGTTACCTTATCAGCAACGCTACCTAGTTTTTGCTGAAAAACTACCTTGGCTAACCTTGCTAAAAAACTTTCTAAGCCCTGTTTTAAATCTTGTTCCCAAAAAAACTTAGCATCTGCTAATCTTGGGCGAATAACTCGTTCATTACCGTACTTAACTGCTGCTGGATTAGTACTGGCAATATTAGCAATAGTTATAAACTTTGCGATTAAGTTATTATCAGCATCTAAGATATGAAAATACTTTTGATGCTCTTTCATTGCTGAAATCAATGCCTCAGAAGGTACCGATAAAAATTCTATATCAAAGTCCCCCACTATTGGTTGAGGCCATTCATTAAGAGCGGTGACTTCTTCTAGTAAACTTTCATCAATAACGGCAATACCACCATTTTCTTTTGCCGCTGTTATCACTTGCTGGCGGATTAATTCACTGCGTTGTGCAAAATCTACTAATACTTTGCCCTGCTGCTCAAGTACAGTTTGATAAACCGCGGGTTTGTTGATAACTAATTCTGCTGGAGCATGAAATCTATGCCCACGAGTGGTATTAGATGCTTGATGACCAAGAATTGTTGCTGGCACAATATCCCCATCTAATAACATCAACAACCAATGCACTGGTCGGACAAATTCTATATTAGAACTTCCCCAACGCATTTTTTTGGGGATTGGTAATTTAGCTAAGGATTTACTGACTATGTCTGGTAATAATTGCAAAGCAGTCTTACCTTTTTGCTCTAAAAAATATACCAGCCAAGTACCTTTTGGCGTTTCTATTTCAGATAAATCTGCAACCTCTACCCCACAACCACGGGCAAAACCTTGCACAGCTTTAGTTGGTTTACCATCTGCATCAAAAGCCGCTTTTTTGGCAGGACCCTTTTTCTCGACGGTTTTATCTGCTTGCGTACTTTGTAAATTAGAAATATGCACCGCTAATCTTCTCGGTGTAGCATATATTTTAACTTCTGCAAAAGCTAACTTAGCCTCTTTTAAGCCAGTTTTAATGCCATCAGCAAAAGCTATTGATAACTTTTTTAACGCTAAAGGAGGTAATTCTTCAGTACCTATTTCTACTAAAAATTCATGGCTATTCATTTTACCTCCCCTTTTTTATTTACCAACGGAAAACCAAGAGCTTCACGACCTTCATAATAAGACTCGGCTATTTGTTTTGCCATGGTTCTTACCCGCCCAATAAACCTTGCTCTTTCAGTTACTGATATAGCATGACGAGCATCTAGCATATTAAAAGCATGTGAGGCTTTTAGTACCTGTTCATAAGCTGGTAAGGGCAGTTTTTCTGCAACTAAAGTTTTAAAAGCTGCTTCACAATCATTAAAAGTTTGAAATAATACCTCAGTGTTTGCATGTTCAAAATTATAAATGGACATCTCCACTTCATTTTGATGAAAAATATCGCCATAGGTAACTTTGCCCGTTGGACCATCTACCCACACTAAGTCATACACCGAGTCAACCCCTTGTAAATACATAGCAATGCGTTCTAAACCATAGGTTATTTCACCCGTTACTGGCTTACACTCTAAACCGCCTACTTGTTGAAAATAGGTAAGCTGGGTAACTTCCATACCATTCATCCATACTTCCCAACCTAAACCCCAAGCACCTAAAGTGGGCGATTCCCAGTTATCTTCTACAAAACGAATATCATGCTCTAGTGGATCAACACCCATTGCTTTTAGTGAATCTAAATAAAATTCTTGAATATTATCTGGTGAAGGTTTTAGCATTACTTGAAACTGATAATAGTGCTGTAGTCGATTGGGATTTTTGCCATAACGCCCATCAGTAGGACGACGACAAGGTTGGGCATAGGCAGCTCGCCAAGGTTCTGGGCCAATAGACTTTAAAAAAGTTGCTGGGTGAAAGGTTCCTGCCCCCATTTCATTATCATAAGGTTGCATTATCACACAACCTTGCTCTGCCCAATAGGCTTGTAAAGTTTGAATCAACCCTTGAAAAGTGCTAATATTGGTCGCCAATTTTGCTGACATTTTTGTTTTTCCCATTCAAATTTTATGGGTAAAGATTATAACCGAAAAAAAACTTATGAAAAACTTCTATACACTACTTCTGTTTACCTTTCTGCCTCTAAGTGTGGTTGGTGCAACTAAAACCCAAGTGATTGGAGATTTCCATATGACTACCTATGAAGATGCACTTGGTAATATTAGCGAATTTGAAATGTTTACTAAACAACCAGACAAAGAAGTCTATCTGGGGCTATCTTGTACTGACATGTCTCCCTTCCCGACCCTAAAAATAGTCCTACTAGGTGATAATATAATTTCAACTCTGTCAAAAAACTATATTGAAGTTAATTATAAAATAACCACTAAAACTCCGACAAATATAGTACCTCTAGTGGCTTCTCTTAAATCTACATACAAAAATAAAAGCTTTTCTAACGAAATTAGATTGGAACTAGATAGAGCAAAAATAAAAAACATGAGTGAAATACAAAATCTTTATAGCAAACTACTAAACGATTTAAAACAAGGATCGGCAATCATAATAAATCTTAGCTCCCAAGAATTTGACCTCGATAAACAACAATATAAACTTTCATTAGAAGGTTTTAAACAATTACTTACTCCCTATGAAGCTATTTGCCGATAAAATTTAATGCTTAGGATAAAAATATGAAATACTGTACAGATAAGGTTATAATTTGGCGATGAATGGAAATATAACAAAAACTAGAAAACCTCTACTAAAAATATTGTTGTATTTTCTTACCGTGGCTATGATAATAAGCCTCATTACCGCCAATACTTCTGCCCAACTTCCCCCACAACAAAAAACCTTGCCATTACCTAGCTTTGCAGGTCTTTCAGGAGAATTAAACCAAGAAAAACCATCAGCTAAACAAACTAATAATTGGCAATTGCATTCCATAATTATCAAAAAAAATGATTCTTTATCACGAGTTTTTAGTCGTATAGGTTTGGCTGATAGCGTCTCATTAGAAATTAAAAAAACTAAAAACAGCAAGCTACTGACTAGATTAAATGTAAACGATAAATTAAATATTTGGGTTAATGACAAAAATAAACTGCAAAAAATAATTCTACCTAAAAATAAAATTAAATTTATTATACTAACCAAAGAAAATGATAAATTTATCATTAAAACTATTGAAAAAGATGTTAGAACTATCATAACCACTGTTAGTGGGAGAATAAACGAGTCCTTTTATTTAAGCGGATTAACTGCGGGTTTAAGCCCAAAAATAATCATGTCTTTATCTGATATTTTTTCTTGGGAAATTGATTTTATTCGCCAATTAAGAAAAAATGATCCTTTTAAAGTGATCTATGAAAAAAAATATATTGATGGTGAATATGTAGGTGATGGAGACATTCTAGCTGCTGAAATAACCACTAATCACAAAAACAAAAACTATGCATTTTTGCTTAGAGATAAAAACTTAAAAAATATCGGTTACTATGATGAAAAAGGCAGAAATCTACGTAAAGCTTTTTTAAAAAGCCCAGTTGACTATGTGCGAATTACTTCTCATTTTACACCAAGACGATACCATCCAGTATTACACAAATGGCGTTCACACCGTGGGGTTGACTACGCAGGAGCTACTGGCACACCAATTAGATCAACTGGCGATGGACAAATAATAAAACGAGGATGGAGTAATAGTTATGGGCGGGTAATCTATGTTAAGCATGCCAATAAATATACAACCGTGTATGCCCATATGTCTCGCTATGGTAAATATAAAAAATGGCAATGGGTAAAACAAGGTGATGTAATTGGCTACATAGGGGCAACAGGGCTAGCAACAGGTCCTCATTTACATTACGAATTTAGAAAAAATGGTGTACATATTGACCCTTTAAATACTAAGTTCCCAGATGCGGGGCCAGTACCCAAAAAATACAAACCACAATTTATGCAATTTGCAAAAATAATGCAAACTCAATTAGATAGAAATATTTACCAAGTTAAGCTAGTAGGTAATTTTGAATAAATGTCCACTAAATACTATATAGGCATAATGTCAGGCACTAGTCTTGATGGGGTTGATATTTGTATTATCAAAAAAGATGGCAAACAATTCTCTCTAATAGAATTTCTATGCATTGCTTACTCGCCAGAAATAAAAGCTAAACTCAAAGCTTTTAATAGCTCACAAAATACAGATTTACAAACTCTAGCCTCACTAGAAAAAGAACTTGCTCAAATCTATTGCCAAGCGGTGGAAAAAATACTTAATAAAACTAACATACAAGCAAGCCAAATCACTGCCATAGGTAGCCATGGGCAAACAATATTCCACGACCCGGTAACCCTTAGCATGCAACTAGGACACCCAGCTTTTATTGCCAAAGGTACAGGTATTACCACAGTTGCAGATTTTAGAATTGATGACATGGCAAATGGTGGACAAGGTGCCCCTATTGCCCCAGCATTCCATCAGTTTATGTTTAATGACCAACAACCTATTGCCATAGTTAATATCGGTGGTATTGCTAATCTAACCATTCTAAAAGACAACCAAGTAATCGGCTTTGATACCGGCCCTGGTAATGCTCTAATGGACGAACTATGCCAAATCAACCTAGCTAAAGACTATGATGAATTTGGTGCTATTGCAGAGAAAACCCCTATCAATAAACCCTTGTTAAAAAAATTATTAACTCATAGTTACTTTACAAACAATGCACCAAAAAGTACTGGGCTAGATATTTTTAACCTTAATTGGCTAGATAAACATCTAACAGGCACAGAAAGTATCAACGAACAAATATCCACTCTAAATCAATTAACCGCAATAACCATTGCTGAAGCAATTAATCAACACCAAGTCAAAGAAATAATTGTTTGTGGGGGGGGGGTAGAAAATGCTACGCTACTAAAAAGAATTGCTAAACAAACTCAATTACCTATTGCTAGCACTGATAAATATAACATTAACCCTCATTCTCTAGAGGCGTTTACCTGTGCATGGTTGGCTGAACAACGACTAAGTAATACAGAGATTAAACTATCTACAATAACAGGGGCAGATAAAGATTCTATTCTTGGTGGTATTTGGGAAGCATAACTAAATGAGCATACCTAAAGCTTCATTGATAGAAATCACTAGCTTATCTATATCCTCAAAATTATTATAAACTCCAAAAGATATACGAATTGTTGAGGACACTTGAAATTTTTGCATAACTGGCATGGCACAATGATGACCAGCTCTTAGGGCTATACCGTCTTGGTCCATAAGGGTTGCCATATCATGTGAATGAACGCCATCAATTACAAAAGAGATAACCCCACCTTTATTTTTGGCTTGGCCGATTATTCTAAGATTATCAATTTTTGATAATGCGTGAGTTGCGTATTCTAATAGCTTATTTTCATAGTTAGCTATATTTTCTAGCCCAATTTTTTGTATAAAATCTATAGCAGTTGCTAAGGCTATTGCCCCACTAATATGCGGGGTTCCTGCTTCAAATTTGTAGGGTAATACATTGTATTGTGTTTTTTCAAAGGTAACTGAATAAATCATATCCCCCCCCCCTTGATATGGAGGCATAGCTTCTAGTAATTGCTCCTTACCGTACAATACTCCCATGCCTGTTGAACCATACATTTTATGGGCTGAAAAAGCATAAAAATCACAAGCAATGTCTTGCACATCTACCTGCATATGTGGCACCGCTTGTGCCCCATCAACCAAAACTATTGCCCCTACTTTATTAGCTAAACTGGTCATTTTTTTTACTGGATTAATAGTGCCTAGTGCGTTGGACATATGGGTAATGGCGAGGATTTTTGTTTTTGCTGAGAGCATTTGTTGTAGATTATCTAACGAGATTTCACCCCGTTCATTTATTCTTAAAATAGAAAGCACAATGCCTAGTTCATCTCGCAGCATTTGCCAAGGTACTATATTTGAATGATGCTCCATTTCGGTGATAATAATTTCATCACCTTGTTGCAAATTAGCTCGCCCCCAGCTACTAGCTACTAGGTTAATTGATTCGGTTGTACCACGGGTAAATATTATTTCTGAGCTTTTTTTGGCATTAATAAACTGGCGAGTGGTTTCTCTGGCCCCTTCAAAAGCTACGGTTGCTCGTTCACTTAAACCGTATACTCCACGGTGTACATTGGCATTTTCTTTTTCATAATATTGGCTGATTGCATCTATAACTAGCTGTGGTTTTTGAGAAGATGCTCCACTATCCAAATAAACCAATGGCTGCCCATTTTCAGTTTGTTTTAGGATAGGAAATTGTTGCCTAATTTTTGTAAAATCTGTCATTAATTTTCTTTATCTAATTTTTGTTTAATCAACTCTGCTAGCCACTGTTTTATTTCTAGATTATTAATTGAATCTAAAGGTTCTAAAACAAATGCTCTAGTAATTAATGCCCGTGCATCTGCTTTACGAATACCACGAGATTGACAATAAAAAAGTTGGTTTTTATCAATTTGTCCAGAGGTACAACCATGCGAACAAAGCACATCATCAGCATAAATTTCTAACTGTGGTTTAGTATCCATTTTGGCATTATTTGATAAAAGTAGATTTCTATTATCCATATTACCATTAGTTTTTTGAGCATCTGGTGCTACATAAATCATGCCATTAAATACTCCACGAGCATAGTCATCTAATACAAACTTATGTAGTTGATAACTTTCACAATTAGGTAGGTTATGATTAGTTACTGTACGAGAATCTGCTACTTGAGTTTCATTGCCTAGAACCACTGAACTTTGATAGGCTTCACAATACTCACCAGCAAAAATAACTATATTTTCATGCCTTGCAACTGCACTGCCAAGATTAATATAATGACTTTTAAAGGTGGATTTTTCTGCTTGATTAATTACTTGGTTATTAAAATAAAAGCTATTTTTGTTTAAATTTTGCACCACGAACTGCTCGCACAGAGCATTTTTGGCAATATTTATTGCCGCATAGCCATTATGAAATTTTGCCTGCCCATTTAGCGAAACTAACTGTTGAACAATTTTACACTGTGCTGACTCGCCGACATTTATTGCTAGACCAGTTGCTTCTATTGATTGTTGAGTGGTAACTTGCACTAGGTGTAATGGTAATTCTAACATTGCTTTAGCATCTACTTCTATAACAATAGTTTGTTTACAAGTTAGAGTAAATAAATTAATAAAAGGTTCTTGGGAGCTAGGTAATCTTGGGTTTTTATCATCAATAACAACTTTACAACCTTTTGGTAGATTGGTTAAATTATCAGATAATTTTTGATTAAGAACCCCATCAACAAAAATAAGTTTAAAACTTGCAAATGACGGTAAAAAGGAAGCTAAATCTTGAAGGTTACCCCCCCCCCCTTGGGAGTAATCAAATAAGATTTTTTTCCAACTATCTAATGCGGTATATTGCCACTGTTCATCTTTTTTAGTGGGCAAACCCTTAGTTAGTAAAGATTGTTTAGCCTGTTGCCTTAATTGCTCTGTTGCTATTGATTCAACAATATCGTTATTTGCCAACAAAGAAGCATAATGACTAATTATCACGGTATCTTCTACCGATACGGCTATGTTATGTTTGGATTTACTCATATTTATAAACTTAGTTCTTAGCAGCTTGATAGTCAGCAATAATTTGATCGTAACCGTTTTTCTCTAATTCATGAGCCAGCTCAAATCCTGCACTTTTGATGATTTTGCCATCATATAAAACATGCACAAAGTCAGGCTTAATATAATCAAGCAAGCGTTGGTAATGGGTAATCAGAATAAAACCTCGATCTTTGCTACGCAATGAATTCACTCCATTAGCAACAATTTTCATCGCATCAATATCTAGCCCAGAATCGGTTTCATCCAAAATACAAAGCTTTGGTGCTAATAATGCCATTTGAAAAATATCATTGCGTTTTTTCTCACCACCAGAAAAACCAACATTTACCGAACGCTCTAACATATCTTTATTCATATTAAGTAGTTGCATTTTTTCTTGTGCATACTGATCAAAATCGAACATATCTAGTGCTGGCAAGCTTTGCTCTTCACGAATAGCATTTAATGAAGTTTGCATAAATAATTTATTACTTACCCCTGGTATTTCTACAGGATATTGAAAAGCTAAAAACATCCCCTGTCTAGCTCTATCTTCAGGATCTTCTTCTAAAATATCCTTACCATTAAAAGTCATTTCTCCTGCTGAAACTTCATAATCTTCATTACCAGATATGACACTAGAAAGGGTACTTTTACCTGCACCATTGGGTCCCATAATTGCGTGAACTTCACCGACATTAACTTGTAAACTCAAACCTTTCAAAATTTCTTTATCTTCATCACCTTCTACATGTGCGTGAATGTTTTTTATATCTAATAACATATTACCCTACTGATCCTTCTAAACTAATTGCTAGCAATTCTTCTGCTTCTTGTGCGAACTCCAAAGGAAGTTCTTTAAATACATCTTTACAAAACCCATTTACAATCATCGAAATAGCATCCTCTTCACCAATCCCTCTTTGCTTACAATAAAATAACTGGTCATCACCAATCCTAGAAGTTGTTGCTTCATGTTCCATAGTGGCCGTAGAATTTTCTACTTCAATATAGGGAAAAGTATGAGCACCACATTTATCGCCAATTAACATAGAATCACATTGGGTAAAATTGCGGGCATTTTCGGCAGTTGGTAAAATTTTAACCATACCACGATAGGTATTTTGCGAAACACCTGCTGATAAACCTTTAGAAATAATGGTACTACTGGTATTTTTACCAATATGGATCATTTTAGTGCCGGTATCCGCCTGCTGGCGATTATTAGTTAGAGCCACAGAATAAAATTCACCAATTGAATTATCTCCGAACAAAATACAGGATGGATACTTCCAAGTAATTGCTGAACCTGTTTCTGCTTGGGTCCATGACATTTTAGAATTTTTACCCTTACAAATTCCACGCTTGGTTACAAAGTTTAAAATTCCACCTTCGTTATCTTTATCGCCTGGATACCAGTTTTGCACAGTTGAATATTTTACCTCTGCATCATCTAACACTATCACCTCAACTACTGCGGCATGTAGCTGATAAGCATCTCTAGCAGGAGCAGAACAACCTTCTAAATAACTCACATAACTGCCTTTATCGGCAATCACAATAGTTCTTTCAAACTGTCCAGTTTTAGCCTCATTAATTCTAAAATAAGTGGATAAATCTATTGGACAACGCACATTTTCAGGAATGTACACAAAGGTACCATCAGAGGCAACGGCTGAATTTAAAGATGCAAAAAAATTATCATCATAACGTACTACACTACCGATATATTTTTGCACTAATTCTGGATATTCATGCACAGCTTCGGAAAATGAACAGAAAATAATCCCTAGTTCGGCAAGATCTTCGCGTTTAGTGGTGGAAACTGAAACTGAATCAAAAATAGCATCAACCGCAATATTAGGTTTTTCTGCATCAGCATTACCAGCTACTGGCACTCCTAAAGAAGCAAAAGCCTTGGCAACCTCTTCATCTACTTCCGATATTTCAAGCTGGCTATCACCATCATCTGAGCTACAAGCTGAGCATTCAGGGGCAGAATAATAGCTAAAATTTTGGTAGTCTAAAGGTACATACTCTAGTTTTGCCCAATGAGGTTCTTCTAAAGTAATCCAATGACGGTAAGCTTTTAGACGAAAGTCTAGCATCCACTGCGGTTCGTTTTTCTTAGAAGAAATAGCACGCACCACATCTTCATCTAAACCTTTAGCAAAGGTATTAACCTTAGTTTTAGTAAAGAAACCCTCCTTATAACCACCGCTTTTGCTGGTTAAAAGCTCATTTATTTCTTCATATTCTGTATTGTATTCAAGACGATCAGACATAATATTTTCTATCTAAAGTTTATATCCGACCATTTTAGTAGGTTATTGCATGTTTGTCCAATTTAAGAGTCTCTTCTACCTCTCAAAACTAACTAACAATGGCTACCACAAGGTTTGATATATGATTTTCGGCATTAATATAGTCGGCACTATAAACTTTTTCGCCCTCTATTTTAATCTCTTGAATCATCTCCATACTAGAGAGTTTCATAACCAGAATTCTATTCAGTGTATCCTTAAGGATACACT
>DBOE01000041.1:0-9050 GCA_002299585.1 Hydrogenovibrio sp. UBA654
TTCGCTATTTAAGCGTTACCCCGCTACAATAGATCATGGTAAGCTAGGTATGCAAAAACTAACTGATGCCGAAATAGATGGTTTAGAATGCTTTTTTCGCCTACTAACTGATAAACAGTTTAAAGATAAGCTCCCCCCCTAAGAACAGCCTTAGATTGCAGTAATTAGCGCAGATTCAAAACATCTTGCATATCAAACAAACCAGTTTGTTTAGTTGCAACCCATCCACAGGCTCTAGCGGCACCTTTGGCAAAGGTCATTCTGCTAGAGGCTTTATGAGTTATTTCGACCCTTTCACCTTCACTGGCAAAAATTACACTATGATCGCCAACTATATCACCTGCCCGAATAGTTGCAAAACCTATAGTATTTGTATCTCTTGGCTGGCTAATTCCTTCTCTGCCATAAATGGCGCAGTCTTTTAAATTTCTACCTAGAGCTTTAGCTACTACTTCACCCATTTTTAAGGCTGTACCTGATGGCGCATCTACTTTATGGCGATGATGAGCTTCTACTATTTCTATATCGTAGTCTGAGTTTAATACTTCGCTTGCTTGTTTTAATAATTTTAAACATAGATTTACGCCAACACTATAATTAGCAGCAAAAATAATTGCTATTTGTTTAGATGCTTGCTCAATTTTAGCTAAACCACTTTCATCAAAACCGGTGGTGCCAATAATTATTTTTTTATTATATTGCATACATACCGCTAGATTATTAATAGTAGTTGCAGGTGTAGTAAAATCAATTAGTGTGTCAAAGTCATTAATAACCTCGCCAATTGATCCAACCACCTTAACCCCTATTTTGCCAATGCCAGCAAGTTCTCCTGCATCTGCTCCTAATAATGAACTATCTACTCTTTCTATTGCTGCTCTTACCTGCAAACCTTCTGTTTTATGCACTGCTTCAACTAGAGTTTTGCCCATTCTGCCTGATGCACCAATTATTGCTATTTTCATCTATTTATTTCCAAGGGCTATTTTTATCATCACCAGTAAAAAAGGACTTTACATTATCAAAAAAACTAGACTCTTTTGGGCTATGTTGCTTGTGGTGTTTACCCGTTAAGCTATCCTTTAATTGCTCTAGTAGCTCTTTTTGCTCTTTAGTTAGTTTTACTGGTGTTTCAATTTGTACCTGCACAATCATATCGCCAGCCCGTGAAGATCGTACTGATTTAACACCCTTACCTGACATTTTGAACCTTTGCCCTGACTGAGTTCCTGCTGGAATTTTTAATGCTGATTTGCCACCTAGGGTTGGTACATCGATTGAGCCTCCTAAAGCTGCCGTTGGAAAAGATAGCGGTAACTCACAATATAGTGTATTGTCATCACGTTGAAAAATCGCATGTTCTTTTACTCTGATACTAACATACAAGTCTCCATGGGGGGCTCCAACTTCACCAGCTTCTCCTTCGCCTTCTACACGAATTCTGTCTCCATTATCAACCCCTGCTGGAATTTTAACACTTAGAGTTTTATTGCTATGTTTATAACCTTCCCCACGACAAGATTTACAAGGAGATTTGATTATTTGCCCTTTACCTGCACAATTTGGACAGGTACGAGCAACTGCAAAAAAACCTTGCTGAACCCTTACTTGCCCTGATCCTTGGCAAGTTTGACAGGTAATAACACTAGAACCTGCTTCTGCTCCTGAACCACTGCAAGAGGAACAAGACTCTTTAGTTGGAATACGAATATCCAAGCTTTTACCAGCGACAGCCTCTTCAAGAGTAAGAATTACTTCATATTGTAAATCTTGACCAGTTTGTGGCCCTCTACGACCACCGCCGCCAAATATGTCGCCAAATATATCGCCAAAATCAAAAGATTCCCCCCCAAAACCGCCTTGTCCTGAATTAGCATCTACCCCAGCATGACCAAACTGATCATAGGCTTGGCGTTTTTGAGGATCAGATAATACTTCGTAGGCTTCAGAGGCTTCTTTAAATTTATTTTCTGCATTAGGATTATCAGGGTTTCTATCTGGGTGAAACTTCATCGCTAATTTACGGTAAGATTTTTTAATTTCTCCGCTTGAAGCAGTTTTAGTGATTTGCAAAATTTGGTAATAACATTTTTTTGACATAAGTTTCTATTTTTTTAAGTTTTACCCCACCAACTTTATAAAAAAAAGGGGGGATAAAAACAATGGTTTTAGTATAAAGTTTAAAACAAAAAAATCTACCTGCATAATTACAGATAGAAATTATACTCTGACGATAGACCCTATTCAGAGACTCCTTAAAAATTAAGCTTTTTTATCTTCTTGCTTTGCGTCATTATCTTTAACTTCTTCAAACTCAGCATCAACAATATCATCATCGGCTTGTGTCGAACTTTGGGCATCTGCGCCAGCATCGCCTGCTTCTGGTTGGGCATAGGCTTTTTCTGCTAGTTTTTGACTAGCCGCTGCTAAGGCTTGTGATTTTTCATCAATAACTTCTTTACTATCACTTTTTATTGCTTCTTCAAGTTCGCTAATGGCTTTTTCTATTGCTTCTTTCTCAGTTGCATCAACTACATCACCCTGCTCAGCAAGTAGTTTTTTAGTGCTGTGAACCATGCCGTCGGCTTGGTTACGAACTTCAATAAGCTCTTTCATTTTTGCATCTTCTTCTGCGTGGGCTTCTGCATCTTTAACCATTGCATCTACTTCTTCATCTGACAATCCTGAAGATGATTTAATAGTAATGTGTTGTTGCTTATTGGTAGCTTGATCTTTAGCGGTTACCGTTAAAATACCATTAGCATCTATATCAAAAGATACTTCGATTTGTGGTGTTCCACGAGGTGCTGGTGGTATTTCGTCCAAGTTAAACTGACCTAAAGATTTATTGCCCGTTGCCATCTCTCTTTCACCCTGTGCTACATGAATGGTTACCGCAGCTTGATTATCTTCGGCTGTGGAGAAGGTTTGCGATTTTTTAGTTGGGATAGTTGTATTTTTTTCAATAAGTTTGGTCATTACACCGCCCATAGTCTCAATTCCCAAAGAAAGAGGGGTTACATCAAGCAACAACACGTCATTTACATCACCAGAAAGTACACCACCTTGAATTGCCGCACCCATAGCAACTGCTTCATCAGGGTTTACATCTTTACGAGGCTCTTTACCAAAGAAATCTTTAACTGCTTTTTGCACCATAGGCACACGAGTTGAACCTCCAACTAAAATAACATCATCAATTTCTGCTACCGATAGACCTGCATCTTTCATGGCAATTTTACAAGGCTCAATTGAGCGTTTAACTAAGTCTTCAATTAAAGATTCAAACTTAGCACGAGTGACTTTCATGTTTAAGTGCTTTGGGCCTGTTGCATCAGCCGTTACATAGGGTAAATTAATGTCTGTTTGCTCACGAGAGGATAATTCTATTTTGGCTTTTTCAGCCGCTTCTCTTACCCGTTGTAAGGCTAATTTATCTAGCTTAATATCAACATTTTGATCTTTTTTGAATTCTGTGGCAATATATTCAACCAGGGCATTATCAAAATCTTCACCACCTAAAAAAGTGTCACCATTGGTTGATAATACTTCTACTTGTTTTTCACCATCTAGATCGGCAACTTCAATAATAGAGACATCAAAGGTACCCCCCCCTAAATCATAAACTGCAATTGTGCTATCACTCTTAACTTTGTCCATGCCATAAGCAAGTGCTGCCGCAGTTGGCTCATTAATAATTCTTTTAACTTCTAAGCCAGCAATCTTACCTGCGTCTTTAGTTGCTTGGCGTTGTGCATCGTTAAAATAGGCAGGTACAGTTACCACGGCTTCTGTTACATCATGCCCAAGATAGTCTTCTGCTGTTTTTTTCATTTTCATTAGGGTGCGAGCTGATACCTCTTGTGGTGATAGCTTTTTACCATTTGCTTCAACCCATGCATCTCCATTATCAGCTGCAACAATTTTATAAGGAACCATGTCTTTGTCTTTAGCAACTACTTTATCGTCTGCTCTACGACCAATTAGGCGTTTAATAGCAAATAGAGTATTTTCTGGGTTAGTAACTGCTTGGCGTTTTGCAGAATCTCCTACTAAAACCTCATCATCTGTATAAGCAACTATTGAAGGAGTGGTTCTTGCCCCTTCTGCATTTGGTATTACTTTTACTTCTTTGCCGTCCATTACTGCTACACAAGAGTTTGTTGTTCCTAAATCTATGCCGATTATTTTAGCCATTCTAATTTTCTCCATTATTTTTTAATTTTGTTGTTTAATTTATAAGGTGTCTTCTGTTTTTTTCAAGACAGTCACTAATTATTTTGCAACTATTACACGAGCTGGACGAACCAAGCGTTCATTCAACACATAACCCTTTTGGATAACTTCCATCACTGTATTTGCTTGATGCTCTGACGAAGGTATCATTGTCATTGCTTCTTGAGTTTTTGGATCAAACTTTTCTCCCATAGGGTCAATGCGTTCAACATTAAAGTCATTGAGCATATCCAGCACTTGTTTAAAGGTCATCTCTAGACCCTCTTGAATGCTCTCAATAGTTGCATCATCTTTTTTAGAGGCATCTAAACCCATTTCCATAGAGTCCATAACGGGGATAAGTGCATTAACAAACTTTTCTAAACCATATTTATGAGCATTTTCTACATCAATCCTAGTGCGTCTTTTTAGGTTTTCCATATCTGCCATAGTTCTTAAAGCTAATTCTTTCTGCTTATCAGCTTCTTCAACAACTTTTGCTAGCTCAGCAGAAATATCATCCTCCAGCCCTTCGGTGGTTTCCTCTGGGTTTTCTACCGTTGGGATTTGTTCTGCAGTTAATTCTTCTTGCAAATCATTTTCTTTAGCTTTAGACATGATTTTTCTCCAATTAAATTATATTTCTTGACTTTAATGGGGATAGCTTACAAACATTCAAGTATAAATTTAAAAAAGCTACCTGTTTGCTTAATTATTGCTTAAAATATTGTTTAAAAATAACTTTAAAGAGCAGGTTGTAATGTTTAATAAAATTGGTGTTTTTGGCAAAAATAATGGCATTGAGTCTTGGCAATTAATTGAGCAGCTATTAATTTATTTTAAAAACAAGCCACAATCTGTATTTTTAGACGGGATTACCTGTAAAGATTTTCCTAAAAAACAATTTGCTGTTGAAATTTTAGATAGAACAAAATTACTAACCACTATTGATTTGGCAATTGTAGTTGGTGGTGATGGTACTTTTTTAAGTGTTGCTCGTGAGGTTGTTGACCAACAAATACCAATTTTAGGCGTTAACCTTGGCAGGTTAGGGTTTTTAACCGATATTTCTCCAGAATTAATGTGTGCAACACTTGATGAAGTTTTTACTGATCACTATAAAGCTGAACAAAGAAATTTATTACAGGTTGAAATTAAAAACAATAAAAAAATGGTATTTAAGCAAGTGGCTTTTAATGATGTTGTTTTGCATAAAAACAATTCCTTAAAAATGATTGAGTTTGAAGTTTTTATTGATAATCGTTTTTTTAACAGCCAACGCTCTGATGGCTTAATCATAGCTACCCCCACAGGTTCAACTGCCTATTCATTATCCGCAGGTGGACCTATCTTAGATCCTAATTTAAATGCGATTTTATTGATCTCAATTAATCCGCACACCATGAACAATCGCCCAGTAGTAATTGATGGTAATAGCACTACTGTTATAAAACCACATGATAACTGTAATGGTAGAGCAACTATTATGTGCGATGGTCAAGTAAACTTCCCTTTTGAGGCTGGCTATGAAGTAATAATTAGCCATCACCCAAAGTTTATAACCATGATTCATCCAAAAAAACACGACCATTACCAATTGCTTAGAGCTAAATTACACTGGGGACACAAACTTTAATGTTACAAGAACTTACTATTAAAAACCTTGCTCTAATTGAACAATTAAATTTAAATTTTAAAACAGGTTTTACTACCTTAACTGGAGAAACCGGTGCAGGAAAATCTATTTTATTAGATGGACTTGGTCTAGCTTTAGGAGAAAGAGCAAACGCAACTCTAGTAAGACATGACACAACAAGAGCCGATGTAAGTGCCAATTTTTCTATAGCTAATTTAAATAATGTACAACAATGGTTAATAGAGCATGAATTAGATGATGATAAACAATGTTTATTAAGAAGGTCTTTAAGCTCTGATGGGCGTTCAAAAGCTTATATAAACGGATTTCCTGTTAACATAAATTTACTTAAACAACTAAGTAGTTTACTAATTGATATTCATGGACAACATGAACATCAATCATTACTACTTACTAGCAAGCAATTAGAACTACTAGATTCCTATGCTCAACACCATGATTTAACTATTAATGTAGCTCAAAAATACCAAACATGGACTAGTATAAAAAAAACTTTGCAAAGTTTAGCAGAAAAACAAAATAAGCAACAAAATAAATTAGAGCTTCTTGAATTTCAATTACAAGAATTTAATAAAATAACGCCAATAGAACATGAATTTGAAGAAATTTCTTTAGAACACAATGCCCTTTTTCATGCTAGTGAAATAAAACGAGCCGCCTACTTTGCCTATCAAACTATAGAGTCTGAACAAGGTATTACAGAGAAAATAAATAAAACCATAACCGAATTAGAAAAAATTGCCGGCTATAGCCCTAGCCTTGCTCAGTCAACACAACAATTACATTCTGCTTTAATTGATGTGCAAGAAATAGCCGCTGATATACACCTACAAGAACAACAAATTGAAGCTGATCCGATAAAATTACAGCAATTTGAAACACGCCTTAGCGAGTTATTTAGTTTAAGCAAAAAATACCAATTAGAACCAGAACAACTAGTACAAAAACACCAACAAATACAAGCTGAACTAGCAGAGTTAAACAGTTCAACAAATTCTTTAGAACAGCTACAAAATAATTTAGAAATTGCTTGGCAAGATTATTTAAAAACATCAAAACAATTAAGTTCTTCACGCCAAAAACATGCAGTATCTTTAGCAGCTACTATAACTAAAAATATAAAAACGCTAGGCATGGCAAATGGTGAATTTTCGATAACTATAACCACAAATGAAAAATCCAACTCCAACGGTATGGACAATATACAATTTTTAATTTCTGCCAATAAAGGACAACCCATGCAAGCAATTAACAAGATTGCATCAGGAGGTGAACTTTCTCGAATTAGCCTAGCTATTCAGGTTGTTTGTGCAGAAACTACTAGCCTGCCAACATTAATATTTGATGAGATTGATGTGGGAATAGGAGGGGGCATTGCTGAAATAGTGGGGCAAAAAATGCAACTGTTAGGAAATTACTGCCAAGTTTTATCAATCACTCATCTTGGTCAAGTAGCCGCCTATGGAAAGCAACAATTTAATATAACAAAATCATCAACCAATAACAGTACAATAACTCAAGTTAACGAATTAAATAAAGAACAAAGAATAGCAGAAATAGCACGCATGGTTGGCGGAATATCTATAACCAAACAAACCATAAAACATGCTAAAGATTTTTTAACTAATGCCCAAAAATTAACAGATACTAAGTTTAATAACTAGATCCCTATTTTTTTAGCAAATCTTTTATCTACAACCAAGGATTATTTTTCAACTGTTTTTAATTTTACCTTTGAGATAGCCATTTACATTACCAAGCATACCTCTAAATATCTTAACAAAATCATCTGCTATCGATTTCTGAACACAGTCCATTGCTAACAATCTATCTGACCAAGCTTGCATCTTAGGTGTATTTGCTAAAAACTCAATCCCACAGGTCTCTTTTAATAGATTAAAACGCATAAACATAGGGGCATAAGCGGCATCAACTAATGAGAAGTCCCCTCCATTAAAAAAATTGCCACCTGAGTGTGCATCTTCTAAAATAACAAGTTTCGCTAACAAGTCTTTATAGGGTGCTCTAAAACTTTTTTCATCTTTTGATTGGCTCATTTTATAAACTAAATGTCCAAACTCAGAACCAAAAGAAATCCAAGCCCTATTTTTAGCTTTTACTAAAATATCCTTTGGGTGCAGTGATGGTGGAGTTACCTCATCGACATATTCTTGAATAACCGATGACTCAAATAACACTTCATCACCAATTCTTAAAATAGGTACCTGCCCAAGTGGTGATATTTCCTTAAACCACTGGGGGGGGTTCATTAAATCAATATAAGTAAGATCAAAATCAACCCCCTTTTCATTAAGAACTATGACCGCTCTTTGTACATATGGACAAAGTTTGAAACTAATTAATTCTAATTTTTTAGACATTTTTTTCCTTTATATTTTTTCATTAATAACTAAATATTCAAATTTTTCTAATAACATCTTTTTATCTTCAACTATATCAGGATCGGTGATAATACAATCAATAGGACAAACACTCAAGCAGGTAGGAGAGTCATAAAAACCCACACATTCGGTACATAAGTCTGAGTTTATTTCATAAGTTTTAGCACCATAGCTAATTGCTAAGTTTGGGCACTCAGGCTCGCACATATCACAATTAATACAATTATCTAAAATCTTCAAGGCCACTTAAACACTCTCTATTTTTTTTATTGCTTTATCTCTTAAAACATCACCACCCCAAGCTTCATTACGCATAATTAAGGCAAAACGCAAAACTTCAAAATCAGTTTCTATAAATGGGTTAGGTATCCTTGCCACCCAGCCTGAACCCAAGGCAGCTTTAATATCTTTATTGTGCTTATCTTTCATTGCAGATAACACTAGGCTTAGATTACCTTTCGGGGTCATTATTTCAAGAAGATCTCCGATACAAAATTTATTTTTTACTTCAACTTCTAAAAAACTTTTACCATCTATCGTTAAAACCGCAATAACTTCCCCGACAAATCTTTGGCGATCTGATTTTGAAACCCCATATTCATAGTTTTGATATTCAGAATGTACATGACGACGCAAAAAACCTTCTGTATAACCACGGCTAGCAAGGCTTTCTAAGTCCAACAATAAATCATTATTAAAAGGTTTGCCTGTGGCTGCATCATCAATGGCTTGACGATAAACTTGTGCAGTTCTTGCTACATAATAATGTGATTTAG
>DBOE01000041.1:9368-30378 GCA_002299585.1 Hydrogenovibrio sp. UBA654
CTACATAATAATGTGATTTAGTACGACCTTCTATTTTGAGCGAATCTACTCCCATATTCACTAGTTCAGGAATTAATTCAACCGCTCGTAAATCTTTTGAGTTCATTATATAAGTGCCGTGCTCATCTTCAAAAGCAGGCATATACTCTCCAGGGCGACCTTCTTCTTCTAATAACATAACCATATCGGTGGTTTTACCAATCCCAAGAGTTGGTTCAGCGGCATCAGGGGGGGGGGGTAGCTCGGTAATATTTGTTATTTGTTGTATAGGAACTCCAACTATACCACCCGTTTCATCTTCTTTTGCATCATAGGTTTTATAGTTCCAGCGACAGGCATTAGTGCAAGTACCTTGATTAGAATCCCTTTTGTTTATATAACCAGATAATAAACATCTACCAGAGTAAGCCATACATAAGGCACCATGTACAAATACTTCTAATTCCATTTCAGGAACGGCTTCACCAATTTCTTTTATTTCTTTAACCGATAACTCGCGAGATAATACAACTCTAGTAATACCTTGATCATACCAAAACTTGACTGTTGCCCAGTTTACCGCATTAGCTTGTACCGACAAATGTATTTCTTGATCTGGATATTCAGACCTTACCATAGCAATCAACCCTGGGTCTGACATAATTAAAGCATCTGGTTTCATAGCGATTATCGGTGCTATATCTCGCATATAGGTTTTTATTTTGCCATTATGAGCTGCAATATTACTAACTACATAAAATTTCTTACCTAGTTGATGGGCTCTTTTAATACCCCTTGCAAGATGCTCTTCATCAAATTCATTATTACGAACTCGTAGACTATAACGAGGTTGCCCTGCATAAACAGCGTCAGCACCATAAGCAAAAGCAAACTCCATGTTTTTAAAGGTTCCCGCAGGCGAAAGTAGCTCTGGCTTGAAACCCTTTATTTTTAAACTTTCTTTTAATCTATTGCCTGCTTCCAAAACAAGTTCCTTTAATATTAAATAGTATCTGCGTATTCTAACTTAGCCCTTATAAAAAGACTTTACCTAAAAACTTTATCTCCTTTTTTTATAGTCTTAGTTATGGTTAAGGCTGGGTCAAGACGAATATTATGCCAACTCATCCCCCAGTGAACATGTGGCCCAGTTGCCCTGCCAGTCATGCCTATTTTACCCACTAGTTGACCTTTTTTAACTATATCTGCTTTGTTTACAGATACTTCACTTAAATGCATCAAGGTTGATCGCAAACCGTACCCATGGTCAATCATGATAGTTTTACCGCTAAGTACCATATTTTCTTGCAAAGTTATTTTACCATCCGCAGGTGAATACAAGGCTGTGCCTTTAGCAGCAGCTATGTCAATGCCATAATGAGGCCGTTTAGGCTGGCCATTTAATATTCGTCTGCTACCGTAAACGCCGCTAACGATACCACTAGCTGGCCAAATAAAACCACTTTCAAAATATGCTAGTGGTAAATTTATTTTGCGTGCCTGTTTAGCTTTTAAGATATCTGCCCAGATTTTATCACTTGTCTTTTTATCTGGGCTAACTTTATTTTTTGGTAAGCCATTAATTCTTTGTTCTTCATAGCTTCTAGTTATTATGTTGATTGTAGGGAAACTTATATCTCCTGCTTTGGTTATTAATTTAAATTGTTGCTTAGGACTGTCATCTCTAGAAAAAGCAATTAATACTCTATTTTTTTTATCCGCCTTTATTGTCTTTTTTTTATACTCGACTAATGAGCCTTTTGCAACTTGTAATACAATAAAACCGCCTTGTTTCGCAACACCTGATAATAACTTATAATCTTGGCTAGCAATAGTTGGATTAGAAAATATTATAATCCATGTAAAAAAAACTATTTTAAATTTCATTAATTTCATCCATCGCTTGGTTGGCTAAGCTGTCAACTATTTCATTTTCAGTATGCCCTGCATGACCTTTTACCCATGCCCATTCAATAGAATGCCTCTGTACAGCTTTATCTAGTTGTTGCCATAAATCTTGGTTTTTTACTGGTTTTTTTGCCGCAGTTTTCCAGTTATTTTTTTTCCAATTTTCTAACCACTTGGTTATGCCATCTTGTACATATTTAGAGTCGGTGGTTAAAATAACATGACAAGGTTTTTTTAAACCTTGTAAAGCTTTAATTGCTGCGGTTAACTCCATACGATTATTGGTAGTGTCTTTTTCATTACCTTTGATGGTTTTTTTATGCCCCCCCATTTTAAGTAAGGCACCCCACCCTCCAATACCAGGGTTTCCTCTACAACCACCATCTGTATATATTTTTACTGTTTGCATTTATTTCTCTTTTCTATGGCTAGAATTATTAACGGCTACTTGTCTTTTTTTAACTGGCAACCAATTTGATAGCTTCCAATTTAATCCTATCGGTGTAGATGATTCTTTTCTTTTTCTGGCAACAATTACATACACATTGCCAAACTCAAAACCTATTTTCCTTAATCCTGCAAATAATTTTTCTCTAAAAAACCTCAAATCAAATTTATTAAACACTTTGTTTGTATGCTCATAATTAATACATTCAATATCATAGCCTAGTAAATTAAGCCAATCAATTAATCTAGCTTCCTTAATAAAATGTGCTTGTTTAAACTGTTGTTTAAATTCACCAAAACGCATCATAGATATAACTTTTTTACCTAGAGGATTAAAACCACTTATAACTAAAGCTCCCTCTGGTAAAATTATTTTATCAATTTGTCTTAATAAGTGGTAAGGGTCAGCAACTGCTTCTAAGGTATGTGGAATAAACACCATATCAACAGACTCTTTTTTAAAGGGCAGATAATCAATATCCGCCTGTACAAAACTATATTGATATTGAGTATCAAAATTTTTATCCACTAAAACTTTATAACTTATTCTACTTTCGATAAGTAAATCAACTTGTGTTGTTTTGCCTATCTGCACCAAATAATAACCAAATAAACAGCTTAACGAACGATTAAGTAACCCCACCTCCTCATCTAGCAGACGTTGACCTTTAGCGGTTAAATAAAACTTCGCTAAAAAAGTTTGAAAGTTTTGATTAGACATAATGTTTAATGTTCTTTTTACTAAAATACATTAGAATATGATTATAGCCGAAAATGATAAAAAATAACATGGAAATTATAGCTTTACCTGCTAATAGTGATAATTATATATGGATTATCCGCTCAAAAAAAAATAATAACGCTTGGATTGTTGACCCTGGCGAAAGCCATAGAGTTATAGCCTATTTCCAAAAACATAAGCTTGTCTTGGCAGGAATCTTGCTCACACATCATCATTATGACCATACTGATGGTATAGCAGAAATTGTTAAGCAGTTAGGCAAAGCTCCTGTTATAAGTAATGCTCATGGGCCATATAAACTAGTAACACAGCATGTTAATGAGGGGGATATTATTATTGTTGCACAAGAAGAATTTAAAATAATTGCTATACCTGGGCATAGCCATGAACATATCGCTTTTTATAATCCAAAGGCTTTGTTTTGTGGGGATGTACTATTTACCGCAGGTTGTGGTAAATCATGGTGCCAATCAGCAAAAGTTATGGCACAATCTTTATTAAAGCTTAGAGACCTAAATGACGACTGTTCTGTTTTTTGTGGCCATGAATATACCTATACAAACATCAACTTTGCAGCTATTGCAGAACCTGATGATGAAGATATTAAACAACGCCAAAAAATCGTGAAGTTTAACACTAAAAAAGGAATACCTTGCGTACCAGAAAAACTAGGTATAGAAAAAAAAACCAACCCTTTTTTAAGATTTGACTCCGGAGAATTAAAACAAACTTTACTTAACAAGCATAAGCTGTTTGAAAATTTTTCTTTAGGCGATAATGCTAATTTATACGCTACCTTAAGAGCATGGAAAGATTCTATAGATAAGACGGGCGTGCTTGAAGACAATGTAAAATGACTTTGAACCTTCTATATAAAATTATATTTGCTAGTACCCTAGTATTTATATCTAGCTGTGCAATAATTGATGTCAAAGCAAACTTAACCGAACCAAAACTAACAAAAAAACAAATAACCGCTAATTTAGTTGTAAGCAAACAAAAAACTATCTATGCAGAAAACCAACCAAAAATATACACCAATATATGGTTCGAAATCGCTGATAATACTTCCTTAGAACCCCATTCTACCCATAATTATAATAGCTATATCCCCTACTATAAAAAATACCCAGATTATCTAAAGAGGGTTTCTAAACGGGCAGAACCCTACTTATATTTTATTTTAAGCGAAGTAAAAAAACGCCAAATGCCTTATGAAATTGCCCTATTGCCAATTATTGAAAGTGCATTTTATCCTTTTGCTAAATCTTATATTAGTGCCACGGGTTTATGGCAATTTATGCCAAACACAGGGGAAATGCTAGGATTGTATAGAAACTGGTGGTATGAAGGTAGGCAAGATATTTATAAAAGTACTCATGCTGCTTTAGAGTATTTGCAAAAACTGTATAAAAAAAATAATAATGACTGGCTATTAGCCTTAGCTTCTTACAATGCTGGTTATGGTAATGTTTCCAAAGCTAAACGAAAATTTTTAAAAAAACACCCAAATGAAATTGTAGATTTTTGGGCTATTAAAAAATATCTACCCAAAGAAACCCAAAACTATGTTCCTACACTATTAGCTATCAGCCATATAATTGAAAAACCCAAAGAATACAATATAGAGCTATACCCCATAGAAAATAAACCTTTCTTTGACTCAACCATATTAAAACAACAACTAGATATAAATAAAATTGCCAAAATAACTAATACTGATTTTAAAATCATTAAAAGATTAAACCCAGGCTTTCTTAGATCAGCAACGCCACCTACTGGTAAATACAAACTACTTTTACCAATAGAAAACTTAAAATTATTTGAAGATAAACTACTAGAACAACCAAGTTATTTTAAAGTAAACTGGGCTAAACACACTATAAAAAGTGGCGAAAGTTTAAGTGTAATAGCTCAAAAGTACAGAACTTCTACGGCACAAATAAAAAGGCTAAATAATTTAAGAAGTGACTTTATTAGGGTAGGTAAATACCTATTAATACCCATAACTAATACAGCTGCTCAGCAATTACTTAACCAGCCTATAAAAAAATATAACGGTAAAAAACATTATCATAAGGTTAAAAAAGGTGAAAGTTTATGGGTAATTGCTAGATATTATAATGTATCAACTAGGACTCTTTGCCAGTGGAATAATATCAGCATAAGAAAACCTCTTCGAAAAGGACAAAAGCTTGAAATAAGAAACAAAAAATACGGTAAAAAAATAACCTACACTATAACAAAAGGCGATAGTCTATGGAAAATTGCACACAAGCATTCCGTTAGTATTGCTGATTTAGTTCATTGGAATGGGATAAAAAAACACCAAATATTAAAACCTAAAACTAAGCTTAATATTTGGATAAAAGGATAAAAAACCCTGTTTAATATTCGCCCAAACAAGGTTTAACATTTGGTGCGCCCGAAGGGAGTCGAACCCCTAACCGCTCGGTTCGTAGCCGAGTACTCTATCCAGTTGAGCTACGGGCGCAAAGTGGCGATGGACTAGGGATTCGAACCCCAGGTAGGCTACAAACCTACAACAGTTTTCAAGACTGCCGCCTTAAACCACTCAGCCAGTCCACCAGAACAGGTGCGTATTATAGATTTATTAACGATAAATGCAACCTTTAATCCTCTTTTTTAAAAAAACTAACATCCCAAATCCTTGTTTGGCTGCTGTAGATCTCTAAATTGGATATAATAGTGCTATATTCCATCTTTCTAAGCATAGATTTAGGGAGATGATTAAAGACCAAAACTTTTGCCATAAAAACATGCCTAGCCTGTTATAATTTACTCGAAATTTTAATATAGGAAAACCAAATGTCAGCAGATCTACAACAAGTTATTGAACTAGCTTTTGAAAATAGAGCTCAAATCACTCCTAATAATGTAACTCCAGAAATAAAAGAAGCCATTAATGAGTCAATATTGCTACTAGATTCGGGAAAATTGCGAGTTGCTGAACAACGAGGCATTGGTGACTGGCAAGTAAATGAATGGTTAAAAAAAGCTGTATTATTATCTTTTAGAGCTGAGAACAACAAGCTAATGGAATCTTGTGAAACTCGTTATTTTGATAAGGTTCCCTCAAAATTCACAAACTGGTCGCAAGCTGATTTTGAAAAAGCTGGCATTCGGGTTGCCCCCCCCGCTATGGCTCGTCGTGGTTCCTATATTGCCTCTAGTACAGTTCTTATGCCGTCTTATGTCAACATAGGTGCCTATGTTGATACAGGTGTTATGGTTGATACTTGGGCAACTGTTGGTTCTTGTGCTCAAATTGGTAAAAATGTTCACCTATCTGGGGGGGTAGGGATTGGTGGAGTGCTTGAGCCATTACAAGCATCACCTACTATCATTGAGGACAATTGCTTTATTGGTGCTAGATCAGAAGTTGTAGAGGGGGTAATTGTGGAAGAAGGTTCTGTAATTTCCATGGGGGTATATATTGGGCAATCTACCAGGATTTATGACCGTGAAACTGGTGAGGTTCATTACGGTCGTGTACCTGCTGGCTCTGTTGTAGTTTCTGGTAATCTACCTTCTAAAGATGGAAGTTATAGCTTGTACTGTGCAGTTATTGTTAAAAAAGTGGATGCTAAAACATTAAGTAAAGTTGGTATTAACGCTCTTTTAAGAGATATATAGTTGCTTTGCCTTTTTGGAATTAACAGCTGCGACAGGGTTGTAAAAGCGAAAAAAATACTCAGTTCAGCAAAGGTTGAATTTGAGTATATAGATTTTCGTAAAGGGTTCTTTTTAACTAGCCACCTTGCTGATTGGCTAAAAAAAGTAACTATTGATGATGTCATTAGTCTTCGTTCGCAAGCTTGGAAAAAACTTGATCAACAGCAACAACAAGAACTTCTAAGCTCTCCCAATTTACAATTTATAGTTGACAACCCCACCCTAATCAAACGCCCTGTTTTAGTAACTAAAGACCATATATTTTTTGGCTTTAAGCAAAAAATATATGAAGAAGCAATCAACAATGTCTGAAACCATAAAACTTGCTCAAAAAATAATTCAACTAGATTCTATAACACCTGAAGATAAAGGCTGTCAAAAAATAATTGCCGACTATCTTAAGCCCTTAGGGTTTAATGTTGAAAATATGCCTTTTACAGAAGTTACTAATCTTTGGGCAAAAAAAGGTAATTCTTCACCTTGCATAGTGTTTGCAGGTCATACAGATGTAGTGCCAACTGGCCCTAACGAGCTTTGGAGCCACCCCCCCTTTGCTGCTCATATTGATGAAAATAATATGCTGTATGGACGAGGTTCAGCTGATATGAAAAGTTCAATTGCTTGTTTTATGGTTGCAGTAAAACAATTTATAAGTGATTTCCCTAAGCATAAAGGTTCTATAGGTTTTTTAATCACTAGTGATGAAGAGGGCCCTGCTCATAATGGCACGGTTAAGGTAATTGAATCCTTAGAAAATCGTGGAGAAAAATTTGAATACTGCCTAGTTGGAGAACCTTCTAGCGATAAGAAACTCGGTGACTCTATTAAAAACGGTCGCCGTGGTTCATTATCTGCTACCCTAAAAATACTGGGTAAACAAGGTCATATAGCTTATCCTGAACTAGCTGAAAACCCAATCCATACGGCTATGCCCGCTTTAAATGAATTAGTTACTAAAACTTGGGATGAGGGTAATAAATATTTCCCCCCTACTTCCTTTCAAATATCTAACATTAATGCTGGCACAGGAGCAACCAATGTTATTGCTGCTGATAATACAATTTTATTTAACTTTAGATTTTCTACTGAAAATACCAAAAAAAGCTTAATTAGAGGTGTATTAGAAATATTAAATAAGCATAATTTAAAATACCAAATTGAATGGCAACATTCTGGCGATCCTTTTATTACCCCTGCTACAGGTGAATTAATTAAAGCTGTTAGTTTAGCTATTAAAGAGCAAATGGGTTATGAAACTAAGCTCTCAACGGGGGGGGGTACCTCTGATGGTAGATTTATTGCCAAAACAGGGGCTCAAGTTATAGAGCTAGGTCCCTTAAATGCAACCATTCATCAGATAGATGAAAGGGTTTGTACCTCTGACTTAGAAAATTTAACTCAAATATACTATAAAATTCTAGTTAATTTACTATGAGTGAAACTTTAATTATTATTTTTCAAATCCTTGCTTTTATCACATTTATTACTCTTATATTTTATGCGGTTAAAAATGAAAATTGGAAAGAAAAATTTTTTGAAAATAAACAAGCCAGATCTATCCTTATAGTATTTACTTTAATTCTTGTTCTAACAACCTTAATGGGCATTTACATGGATGTCATGTTTCCAGTAGAAGTTTTAAGGTAATTAGCTAATATTTTTAAGGGGCCTCCTGATTAATGCTCTCTAGTGGCAACAAATTCTAAGCTTGGCCATCTTTCTTGAATTAATGATAAATTAACTCTAGTTGGTGCTATATAAACCAATTGTTCAGCGGCATCATAAGATACATTTTCTCTTACTTTAACTAGAAATTTATCTATTTCTGTTTTACTACCAATTACCCATCGGGCAGTATTTACATTTACTGGCTCAAAATTACAGCTTACATTATATTCATCCTGTAGCCGTTGGGCGACTACTTCAAACTGTAAGATACCTACTGCACCTAGAATTAAATCATTATTTAATACTGGTCTAAATAATTGGGTTGCTCCTTCTTCTGATAATTGCGTTAGTCCTTTTTGCAGGGCTTTCATTTTCATTGGGTCTTTTAAAACTGCTCGCCTAAATAGTTCTGGGGCAAAGTTAGGTATGCCAGTAAATTTTAATTTTTCGCCTTGAGTGAAAGTATCTCCTATTTTTATGGTACCGTGATTATGTAATCCAATAATATCACCAGGGTAGGCAAATTCCGCTAAACCTCTCTTATTGGCCAAAAAAGTAATAGCTTTGGCAATTTTCACATCTTTATTAATTCGTGCATGATTTAGTTTCATGCCAGCAGTATATTTGCCAGAGACTATCCGCATAAAAGCTATTCTGTCACGATGTTTTGGGTCCATATTAGCTTGTATTTTAAAAATAAAACCAGTTAATTTATCTTCAGTTGAATCCACCATACGCTCTTCGCTTGCCCTGCCCATAGGTGTTGGTGCGTAGAGTACAAAACCATCTAATAACTCTTGTAGCCCAAAGTTATTTACCGCTGAACCAAAAAAAACCGGTGAGATTTTTCCTTGCAAGAAGTCTTGCAAATCAAACTCATGGCTTGCTCCTCTTACTAGTTCTATTTCTTCTCTTAAATCTTTGACTATGTCTATGCCTAGTTTTTCGTCAAGTTCAGGGTTGGCTATTCCTTTTATTAATTCTCCTGTTGAGGCATTTAAACCATCTGCCTCACTAAATAACCTAACAGTGTCGTTATAAAGATGATAAATTCCTTTAAACTGTTTGCCCATTCCTATTGGCCAAGTTATTGATGCGCAATTTATCTTTAAAATGCCTTCTACTTCATCAAGCAAATCAATAGGATCTTTTCCTTCTCTATCCATTTTATTAATAAAGGTTAGTATTGGTGTATCTCTTAAACGGCAAACTTCCATTAGCTTAATGGTTCTATCTTCTACCCCTTTGGCTACATCTATTACCATTAGAGCTGAATCTACAGCAGTTAAGGTACGATAAGTATCTTCAGAAAAATCTTCATGGCCAGGAGTATCTAGTAGGTTTATAATTGCATCTTGGTAGGGAAATTGCATTACTGATGAGGCAACAGAAATACCTCTTTCTTGTTCCATTTTCATCCAATCAGAAGTTGCTGCTCTGTCGGTTTTTCTACTTTTGACTGCTCCAGCCATTTGGATGGCTCCACCATATAATAGCAGTTTTTCCGTAACGGTAGTTTTACCCGCATCTGGATGCGAAATTATGGCAAAAGTACGCCTTTTAGTTGTTTCTAATTGTAATGTCATTATTTATTACTTTATTCAGGGAGACTAGTCTTCTGGGGGCGATTAAGGCTTAGCCTTTAAAGCCTCTTTTGCTTCTATTTGGGCTTGTTCTTCTAAGAACATACGAGTTAGCTCCGCTTCTTGTTCTTCAGCAGATGCTCCTTCTTTAATTGGTTTCATTAGATCTTCTTTAGATACACCCAAAGATAAAGCTATAGCACTGGCAATGTAGGTTGATGAATAGGTTCCAACTACTACACCTATAATCAAAGCTAAAGCAAAATTATGAATAATCTCTCCACCAAAGATAAATAATGAAATTAAGACAACTAAGGTAGTTAAAGAAGTCATTATAGTACGAGCTAACATTTGGTTTACTGCTAAATTGGTTACCTCAACTGGGGTACCGTCGCGGATAGTTCTAAAATTTTCTCTGATTCTGTCAAATACCACGATTGTATCATTAAGAGAATAACCTATAACTGCTAGTAATGCTGCTAATACAGTCAAATCAAATTGGGCTTGTGTCCAAGCAAAAACACCGATAGTAACTATTACATCATGTATTAAAGCTGCCACCGAGCCAATTGAAAACCTAAACTCAAATCTTAAGGCAACATATATTAAAACTCCTATTAGGGCATAAACAACCGCTAAAGCACCATCTTCAGTCAGCTCTTCACCTACTTGTGGGCCAACAAATTCTACTCTTCTTAGTTCAAATGGAGTACTACTAAATTCCTTTAAAGAGTCCATAACTTTATTCGATATTTTTGCCGATTGCATTCCTTCAATTGGTGCAATCCTAATTAATACATCTTCAGCAGAACCGAAGTTTTGCACTACTGCTCCCTTATAACCAGAATCTTGCAAGGCATCACGAATCTCATTAACATCTGCAGCTTTATCGTAGCCTAGCTCTATAATCGTCCCGCCAGTAAAATCTACTCCAAAATTTAAGCCCTTAACAAATAAACCTGTTAATGAAACTAGCACCAAAACTAAAGAAATTATCATCGCTAATTTACGATAAGACATAAAATTAATTAGCTTATTAGTAGTTAAATCAGCAATAGTTTTTTGGTTATTTTGTATCTTTTTTTTACTCATTTTAACCACTCCTAAATTGATAGTTTTTCAACTGGTTTATTACCATATAAATAATTTACAACCGCCCTAGTGCCAACAATGGCAGTAAGCATTGAAGTTAAAATACCTATCGATAAAGTAATAGCAAAACCTTTAATTGGACCAGTTCCAAAACTAAACAATACTATTGCCGCTAATAAAGTAGTTATGTTGGCATCAGCAATAGTTACAAAGGCCTTTTCATAACCTGCATTAATTGCTGATTGCACCGAAGAACTTCGTAACTCTTCTCTTATTCGTTCAAAAATAAGTACATTAGCATCAACAGCCATACCTACTGTTAATACAATTCCGGCAATACCAGGCAAGGTCAAAGTAGCCTGCATCAAAGATAATACAGCAACAATTAATACCAAATTTAGAGTTAATGCTACATTAGCGATCATACCAAAGGTTTTGTAACGCCACGCCATAACTACTAATACCAATAAGAATCCAGCAATAATCGACAACATTCCTTGATTAATGTTATCTGCACCTAAACTTGGCCCTATGGTTCTTTCTTCGACAATTTCCATGGGGGCAGCTAAGGCTCCTGCTCTTAATAATAAAGCTAAATCTTGGGCTTCGTTTGGATTATCTAAACCAGTAATTTGAAAACGATTGGCAAACTGCCCACGAATTACCGCCGCATTAATTACATCTTTAGAGGTAGTGCGTTTTTTAACTATTTCACCATTTACTTTAATTGTTTCAACACTATTTTCAATATATACCACAGCCATACGATTACCAACATTCTTTTTAGTAATAGCTAGCATTTTACGACCACCAGAGCCATCTAGAGTTACATTAACCTGTGGAGAACCAGATTCAGAATCTATTCCAGACTGGGCATTAGTTACATTATCACCACTAACAATAATACTGCGTTTTAATAAAATTGGCCGCCCATCACGAAAATGATATAAACGAGAGCCATTAGGAGTATAACCAGTTTTTTCAGCACGCACAGCATCAGCTTTTTCTTCAACTAGTCTAAACTCTAAAGTTGCTGTTGCTCCTAAAATTTCTTTAGCTTTAGCAGTATCTTGTACCCCTGGCAACTGCACTACAATCCTTCTATCTCCTTGCTGCTGAATAACCGGTTCTGCCACACCTAACTCGTCAATACGATTGCGCAAGGTTGTTATATTTTGTTTTAGGGCATATTTTTTAGCTTCAGATATTGCTTGTGGCTTTAAGGTTAAGATAATGCTTGGAGATTTACTAATACTGGAAGTTTCTTGCGTAAAATAATCAGCAAACTGTATAGAAATTAAGTTTTTGGCTTTTTCTAAACTTTCATCATTTCTAAACTTAGCTAACAAGGCTTCATCTTCATAAACTAAACCAAGATAACGAATTTTTTCCTTTCTTAACTCAGCTTTTATCTCATCAATATAGCGATAATAAGATTTTTCAATTGCAGATTCCATATCCACATCCATCAAGAAGTGAACACCTCCACGCAAATCGAGACCAAGATACAAAGGCTGTCCACCAAGCATTCTTAAAAAACTAGGTGTAGCAGGGGCAAGATTTAAAGCAACTACTGCTTGCTTAGCTAATGTTTGTTTAAGGACACTTTTAGCTTTTAATTGGTCATCTAAAGAGTGTAATCTAATTAAAAACTTACCAGCACTAAACTCAACTTTTTTAGTGGTAATCTGTGCAGATTTTAAAGCCTCTAAAATACTCTGCTCAGTAGTTTTATTAAATTGTATAGACTTGACTGGTGAAATCTGTATTGCAGGATCTTCACCAAAAATATTTGGTGCTGAATATATAAACCCCAAAACAATAACTAACATTAATAACAAATATTTCCATGCTGGATATTGATTATTAATTATTTTTTTCTTCGAATCAAACATTTTAAATCCAATTTACAAAATCACAAAAGGGGCATAAGTGCCCCTTTTTAGTAAGACTTACTAAAATCTATTCAGAGCTTCCTTTTAAGGTCCCTTTTGGTAACTCGCGTGAAATATTTTGCCTCTCAACTTTTACCACAATATTATCAGCAATTTCTAAGTCCACAAAGTTATCGTCTAAATTAACAATTTTCCCTGCTAAACCACCATAAGTTACTATTTCCGTGCCTTTAGAGATAGATGCTACAAGGTTTTTATGCTCTTTAGATTTTTTCTGTTGTGGTCTAATTAATAAAAAATAAAACACCACGAACAATAATATCAACGGCAAAAATGCTTCAAAGCCACTACTACTAGATGCTGATGCGCCTTCTGCTAGGGCATCTGAAATAAAAAAACTCATCTTTTCTCCTTAAATAAAAATAGTTCAAAAAATCGTGAGTATTGTTACATAACTAAGCTAAAAATACCATTTACAAACTAGTATATAATTACTTATTTTTTAATTTCAATGTCATAATTTATAAAGAAAAAACCTTTTCTCCTCTAAGAAAATAAAATTCATCCACAAATTGAGTGAAAGTACCTGCTGAAATTGCGTCTCTCATGCCTTGCATTAAGCTTTGATAATAATGTAAGTTATGGATCGTATTAAGCTTGGCACCTTGTATTTCTCCACATTTATCTAAATGATGCAAATAGGCTCTAGTGTAGTTTTTACAAGTATAACAACTGCACTTAGTATCTAGGGTTTGATTACTAGTTTTATGGACTGCATTGCGAATTTTAACAACCCCACTATGGGTGAATAAAAAACCATTTCTAGCATTTCTAGTTGGTATTACGCAATCAAACATGTCAATGCCACGCCTTACCGCTTCTACCAAATCCTCTGGTTTGCCCACTCCCATCATGTATCTTGGCTTATTTTTTGGCAGATTTGGTTCAGTAAAATTTAAAGTAGCCATCATTTCTTCTTTTGGCTCTCCCACCGATAAACCACCTATGGCATAACCATCAAAACCAATTTCAATTAAACCTTTAATAGATTCTTGTCTTAAATCTTCATACATTCCACCTTGGACTATACCAAACAAAGCCGCAGGTGTTTCTCCTTGGCATTGTTGATGAGCTTTTTTTGACCTATCTGCCCAACGCAAAGATAAACGCATAGACTCACCAGCAACCTCATGTGAAGCAGGATAAGGCGTGCATTCATCAAAAATCATCACTATATCAGCACCTAGTTTTTTTTGAATTTGCATCGACTCTTCAGGCCCCATAAATATTTTAGAGCCATTTATAGGATTTCTAAAATCTACTCCTCGTTCACTTATTTTGCGCATTTTACCAAGGCTAAATACCTGAAAGCCGCCAGAATCAGTCAGAATAGGCCCCTGCCAATTCATAAAATTATGTAAACCTCCATGTTGTTCTATAACATCTGTGCCTGGGCGAATTGCTAGATGAAAAGTATTACCTAAAATTATTTGTGCCCCAGTGGCTTTAACTTCTTCTGGCATCATCGCCTTAACTGAACCATAGGTACCAACAGGCATAAATGCTGGTGTTTCTACCACTCCTCTGCTAAATATTAACCTCCCCCTTCTTGCTCTACCATCTTGTTTAGCTAATTCAAGTTTCATTAAATATTCTTCTTTTGAGGAGGAAATACTAACATAGCATCCCCATAACTAAAAAATCTATATTGTTGGGATACTGCGTATTTATAGGCCTGCATAGTTCTGTCATAACCTGCTAAGGATGAAACTAGCATAATCAATGTTGATTCAGGAAGATGAAAATTAGTCAATAAAATATCTACTACTTTAAATTCAACTCCTGGAGTGATAAATATATCGGTCTCACCTTGATAGGCTTGTAACTCCTGGTTACTGCCAAATCGAAAGGCACTCTCTAAACTTCTTACCGATGTTGTTCCTACCGCTATTACTCGCCCTCCATTTAGCTTAGTTTGCTTGATTAATTGTACAGTTTCATCTAACACCTCTATTATCTCTGCATGCATTTTGTGTTCTACAATGTTATCTACCTGCACTGGACGAAAAGTTCCTGCCCCAATATGCAAGGTTACAAAACCTATTTTTGTACCTTGTTGTTTTATCTGTTCAATAAAACCTAAATCAAAGTGTAAACCTGCGGTTGGGGCAGCAACTGCTCCCGAACTTTCTGCATAAACTGTTTGGTATCTTTGTTTATCTGCCAATTCATCTGTTCGTGAAATATATGGAGGCAAAGGCATATGCCCATAAGTTTCTATTAGATCTAAAGCACTTTTACACATTAACTTATCTTGTTGAATTTTAACAACAAATAATGACTCTTTTCTGCCAATAATTTCTATTTTAAATGCATTTTCTATTAATAATACTGCTCCTACTTTTGGCGAGCGGCTAGAGCGAATATGAGTTAATATTGTTAGTTCATCAAGCACTCTTTCTATTAACAATTCTATTTTAGCTCCGCTTAATTTATTACCAAATAAACGGGCAGGAATTACCTTAGTATTATTAAAAATTAAACAATCTTCTGGCTGTAAATAAGATAATAAATCAGTAAATTTTTTATCTACAACCTTGCCATCTTCTGCCATGACTAACAAACGGCTTTGTGTTCGCTCAGTAGTTGGTTGTTGGGCAATTAGATTTTCAGGCAATTCAAAACTAAAATCTTGGCGAGTATAATTCACGAATATCCAAATCAGTAAAAAGAAACAGAATTATACTTTTTAAAACATTAAAATATCCCCTAAATTTAACAATGAGATAAAGCCGTGTTTAGAATAGAAAAAATTGACCCAAAAATATTTCGCCAAAAAACTCGTAAGGCTAGCTTTATTATTATAGCAATCTTTGTAACATTCGCCTTGCCACTATCATATTTTACTCAAATATTTTTTAGCAATTTTTCTATAAACCCTTATCTACTAAATTTTTCAGGAGCTTTACTCGGTTTATTTATAACTTTTTGGATAGTTAAAGTCTTCTTTGCTGATAAAGAATGGATGAAAGAAGCTATGTATTCTTGGCAATTAAAACGCAGCTTAGCTAGGCTTTACAATATAGTTGAAACACTAAAAGAAAAAGCACACAATAAAGATATCCAAGCTATGAAATTACTTAGATTTTACCACCTAGCTTTAGAACAAATGTATAACCTAGAAAATAATAATCACGCAAGCATTGAGTTAATAGCAGAAAAACAAGAGTTAATAGAAAATATGCAACAACTAAATTTAGACTTAAACCAAATAACATTTGATAAAAAACTAATAAATAACTATAAAAATAGTTAAAACATTATAGCTCTTGCTTAGAATAACTAGTTCAATTTTAAGTTTCTAAAATACTACAAAACTCATCAACTTTTTGCCAGTTAGTAAACTCTATATTAGTACTTTGCTCTGTTGGTCCTTTGGTTATTTTCATGATAAATTTGATCATAGCTCTGTCAAAAAAATTATATTTTGAATAGTTTATTCTACCCGCAAATATAGCAATATTTTGTGGTTGCCATTGTGATCTTTTTATAAATTTTGCGGCATAACTATTAGTAGATGGGTTGTCTTTTCCTCGCTTTCTAGCTGTTGCATTTACAATAAAAAATGCATTAACTTTACTAGATAGTAGTTGTTTGTTTTTCTCAATAAACTTATATATTTTTTTATTAAACTTGCCGTATCTAATTGCTGCTCCAATAACTATTTCATCATATTCATCTATATTGATACTCTCTACATTTTCAATGGATATTGTTATAATTTCGTTTTCTGTTTTTTTGCGTTTAGTCGCTATATATTCACTAATTTTTTTGGTTTGCCCATCTACAGAGGCATAAATAATTAATATTCTTATCATGCGTAAACTTCTTTTACTAGTTCTGGGGCAGAGTTTAATAGCTTTTTAGTATATTCATGTTGTGGATTTTTCATTACATCCTGTACATTTCCTTGCTCTACTATTTTACCATCTTTCATTACTGCTACTTGGTGTGCAACTCTTGAAATAATTGAGAGGTCGTGGGTAATAAATAAGTATGTCATTTGATATTTTTGCTGTAAGCTTTCTAATAAGGCTAATACTTGTGCTCTAACACTTACATCTAAAGCACTAGTTAGTTCATCGCAGATAATTATCTCAGGCTCTACGGCTAAGGCTCTAGCAATGCCAATTCTTTGCTTTTGTCCTCCCGAAAACTCATGTGGATAGCGGTATTTATGCTCTATTTCTAAACCTACTTGCTGTAATAGTTCATCTATTCTTTGATCTTGGTCTATTTTTTTTGCTGAGCCTATTTTTAAACTAGTTATGCCTTCTCTTATTATTTCACTAATCGTCATGCGTGGGTTAAGGGCAGAAAAAGGATCTTGAAAAATAACCTGTACCCTTTTACGAAAAGGCTTCATCTGTTTATCACTTAACTTGGATAAATCAATATAATCATTGCCATTTTGTAAATCTATTTCACCCTTAGTGGTGGTTATTAGTTTTAAAATGGCTTTTCCTATGGTACTTTTGCCACTGCCTGATTCTCCAACCAGAGCAAGAGTTTGCCCTCTATACAAGGTCAAATTAACACCATTTACAGCTTTTACATAACCCACTGTGCGCTGAAACAGACCCTTTTTAATTGGAAAATAAACTTTTAAGCCGTTAATGTTTAATATTTTTTTTGTTACTATATTTGTTTTGAATTCTTTAGCTGGCACAGCATCTTGTAGTAATTTTTTGGTATATTGGTGAGATGGATTAGTAAAAAATTGTTCTTTTAGAGCTTGTTCGACAATTTCACCCTGTTTCATTACTGCAACTGTATCAGCAATTTCATTTACTACTCCCATGTCGTGGGTTATAAATAAAATGGCTAGATTTCTTTCTTCTCTAATTTTTTTGAGTAGGTTCAAAACTTGTGCTTGAATAGTTACATCTAGTGCCGTGGTTGGTTCGTCGGCAATTAATAGTTCTGGTTCACAAGCTAAAGCCATCGCAATCATTACTCTTTGTTTTTGCCCACCTGATAATTGATGTGGATACCAATCATAGCGTTGATCTCCATCTGTAATACCAACCTCATAGAATAAAGAAACAACTTTTTTTCTTGCTTGTTTTTTATTTAAACCAAGGTGAACTCTTAAAACTTCTGCAACCTGCTCCCCTACTTTCATAACTGGATTAAGTGAAGTCATAGGTTCTTGAAAAATCATTGCTATTTGTCGTCCTCTCACTTTTTGCATTTGTTGTTCTGGTAATTTAAAAAGGTTTTGTGATTTATCGTTAGAAAATAAATTAACTTCTCCTTCAGTAATAACAAGACTTTCCGATAATAAACGCATAATAGCAAGAGATGTTAGTGATTTACCACTTCCTGATTCGCCAACCAAAACAAATATTTCACCTTTGTTAATACTAAAAGAGACCCTTTTAACTAATTCAGTATCTTTAACTGTTATTGTTAAGTTTTTCACCGATAAAATCATTAAAAATCACCAAAGAAGAATAAAAAGATAAGTTTACATTATCAATAACCAAGCTACAAATGTTAAATATTAAATATTAAATATTAAAACAAACTTCTAAAATACCTAGTGGGCAAGCGGTGATGATATATGCCAATTTTAGAGGTCTACGGTAGCTAAATAGAGATTTCAGCAACTTACATATGCTTGTAAATTAGCGTAAAACTTTAGCTATTTAAAACCTTTTATGGTTAAATCTATACTCTTTAAAAATTATTTAAACAAATGACCCCACAAGAGCTACATAAAAAAGTATTTAAGAAAGAAACAATATCAACACAGTCCTTTAAAGCGTGTTTAATGGCTTTAGAGGCTTATAATTTGCCACAAAAAAGCCATGTCTATAGTACAGAAGTGTCGATTATTCTTGCCGATTTAAACTTAGATGAAGAAACTCTAATTGCTGCTTTAGTTAGTGATAAAAGACTTGAACGCATTTATTGCGACAAAGATATTGAAAGTTTATTTGGTGCAGAAATATCTAAACTAACCAAAGGGATTCGTAAACTAAATCTATTAAAAGAATTTGCTAGTTCTACTATTTCAAACGATCAACAAATCGAACACATGCGTCAGATGTTATTAACCATGACTTCTGATATTAGAATCATGCTTGTTAAATTAGCCTATCGAGTTGCTAGATTACGAAATTTAAAAAATGAACCAGAAGAAATGCACTACTTAATCGCTAATGAAACACAACTTATTTTTGCCCCGCTTGCTAATCGTCTTGGAATCGCTCAATTAAAATGGGAACTAGAGGACTTATCTTTTAGGTTTTTAAAACCTAATATTTATAAAAATATAGCTTACCAATTAGATTCTAAAAGGGCTCAAAGAGAAGAGTATATAAATAATATAATTGATACTCTTAAAATAATGTTTCAGGATAATTTTAATGAATCTAGTGATTTTTTTAAAGTAACTGGTCGCCCAAAACACATTTATAGCATTTGGAAAAAAATGTCTAATAAAAACCTATCTATTGAACAACTATATGATTTGAGGGCCGTAAGAATACATGTAGATACTATTGAACAGTGCTACGAAGTTCTTAGCATGATACATACTCGCTGGAATTATATAAAAAAAGAGTTTGATGATTACATAGCTAGACCAAAAGAAAACGGTTACCAGTCCATTCATACAGTTATTATTGCTAGCGAAAATAAAACCGTAGAAATTCAAATTAGGACTCAAAAAATGCACTACAACTCGGAGTATGGCGTTGCTGCACATTGGCGTTATAAGGAAGGCACTAAAAAATATATTAACTCAAGACTTGAGCAAAGTATTAATCTTGTTCGACAAATACTTGAATACAATGACAACCATGATCTACTAAATGAGATTAGTACCGAGCTTCAATCTGAACACATATACATAATGACCCCTAAAGATGAAATAATAACTCTACGCAAAGGTGCTACTTCTTTAGATTTTGCCTATTATATTCATACAGAATTAGGTCATAGATGTCGTGGGGCAAAAGTTAACAATAAAATTGTTCCCATAACTTACCAATTAAACACTGGTGATAAGGTTGAAATTTTAACCGTAAAAGAAGGTAACCCAAATAGGAACTGGCTAAACCCAAATCTTAAATACTTAGCGACTAGCCGAGCAAGAACAAAAGTTAGATCATGGTTTAACCAGCAAGATAGAAGTACCAATATAGAAATAGGCGAAGCCTTATACAATAAAGAAGCAAAAAGGCTACATGCTCAAAACATCGACTTAAATAAAGTTTTGGTTAAATTTAAAATAAAAAATAAGACATTATTCTTTGAAAATATTGGCCGAGGTCAAATTAATGAACGACAATTAAACGATACTATCCAACGCCTTATAACCAACAGAGAAGACCTAGATAAAAAAACAAAGCAAGCTAGGCCATTTAACGACAATACTGGTGAAGATACAAAAACTCTAAAGGCTTATGTAGTAGGAACTCCACAACTTAATACCAATCTGGCACCTTGCTGTAAACCAACTAAAATTGACGAAATAATAGGTTATGTTACTCGTGGTCGTGGTATAACCGTACACTCAAAATTATGTAACAACATCCTAAATTTAACCCATGAAGAGCAACAAAGGCTAATCTCGGTTAGTTGGAATAATCAAGATTTTACTAAAGATGCCATCTTTATAGCAGAGCTTGATATTCTTTGTTTTGATAGAAAAGGGCTGCTTAAAGATATATTTAACCTATTTTCTAAATTTAATATTAATTTGACCTCCTCAAAGACTAAATCAGATAAAAAAGATGGTTCGGTTACTATGAGTTTTTCTGTTGAAATTAGTTCTGTAATTAATATCGGTGAATTATTAGATTCTATAGAAGCAATAGATAATATTGAATTAGTTTCTATTAATTTGGATTAATCTTATAAACATCAAAAAAAACCCATCAGCAATTTATGCTGTGGATTCTAAAATATGGCGTCCCGTAGGGGAGTCG
>DBOE01000004.1 GCA_002299585.1 Hydrogenovibrio sp. UBA654
CATTATGTGTTCCTCTAAATGGCGTAAATATTATGAGGTACGGGGGTAATTACGGGAAATTTTTTAAAAAAGAAAATTCCTCGCTTTAGCCGTACTTTTAAAGCGCCCGCAAGCTGAAAAAATCAAATCGGCGTTAGTGTTTAAAACATTCTTATCTATTTTATAAAAAGTTGCAAGTTTTTTTACTCCTTTTCTAAATCTATTAGAAATTGTTTTTTTTCTAAGCCGCCGCCATATCCAGCAAGAGAACCATCAGATGCTATAACTCTATGGCAGGGGATGATTAAGCCAATTTTATTACAACCATTAGCATTAGCCACCGCACGAACAGCACTAGCTCTGCCCATTGTTTCTGCCTCTTGTTTATAGCTCCAGGTTTTACCATAGGGGATAGTTAATAGGGTTTGCCAGACTTGTTTTTGAAAGTCTGTGCCAACCATATCTAAATCAATATCAAAATAATTACGCTTGCCTGATAAATACTCTGCTACTTGTTTTTGGGCCATATCTAGGTATTTGTTTTGACCAGGAAGAATAACTCCATTCAGGCGTTTACATAAATCTCTAAATTCTGTCTCTAGCATTCGCCTATCAGTAAAATCTAGCAAACATAAACCTTTATCCGTCGCACAGGCATACATAGGACCAATTTTGGTGCTAAAACGAATAATATTAATAACTATTTTATTGGTATTTTTACTACTGGTACCGAAAATATTTTTCCAGCCTTGATTAAACCCACTTAGGCTATCGTAGCCCAAGCCAAAAGCGGTGTTAGTAATAAAATTACCACCTTTAATTTGATTGTTAAAACAACTTCAAAAAGAATATAGTAAAAAAATCTCAAAAATAAAATCTGATTTAATTTTACTTAAATCTACTATCTGTCTTTTTGATGAAGATTGTGAAGAAACTATTATAAAAATAAGTAAAAGAACATCTAGTAGAGGTATTAAAAAGCGAAATAGCTACTTTGAGAAAGGTGAAGTAAGAAAACTTATTTTAACAACTCTTAGAACCTCTAATGAGCCTTTAAAAACGAGTGAAGTGTCCTTGTCGTGTCAAAGTGTAAAAAATATAGTTTCTGATGATGTTGCCACAAATAAAACTATCCAGAAGATAGTCGTTTTAACTTTACGAGAACTTGAAAAGAAAAACTTAGTTAAAGCAGTTGGGAAAGATGGTTTAGCTATTCTCTGGAAGATAAGAGACTAAGCCACTAATCTCTCTGCAACTCTTTTGTTACCCTGCCAATATCCCGTCCACTCACTATGAGTTGGTGTATTCATACATTTTTCTGCAATATCAAGCATTAAAGTTTTGTTTGATAGTCTTCTATTATCTTCACGATAGCTTATCTCATTTGCATAGTTTGAAAGATAAAGAGGAGAGATGTGATGACATTGACCGTATTCTAATCTTCTAAATCTTGAAAAGTAACTCTCTGCTTGATTTGAACACTCTCCATCTTCTCCTACATAAGCTTTAGAGTGGTCGCCAACTTTTACATCAAACCAAGCATCTAAATCATCATAAGCACTTGCCCCATCGACATGGATAGTTGTGTTTTTTACTATATGGCTTGTAGCTATTTTATTAATTGCAAAAGTATTCTCACTTTTTGTGATGAAAGTTTTTGTAGCAACAGCACCACTAAAATTAGTATCATCTTCTGCTCTTTGTCTAGCTACAATAATACTCCTCTTATTTGGATTTGCATTTGAAGCTAGTCGTAAATCTACTCTATCTTCGCTCTCACCCATTCTTGCAACTCCTAATTCTGAAATTGTTCTTGATTCTGCACTTAGTAGGAAATGTTGTGACATACTGAAAACCTTTATCTTAAATATAGTAATATTATACTATATCTAGTATTTTAAGTCAATGAGTATTAGTATAAATATCATAATAATAGTATTTAAAATTGACATTTAGTATTATAAAAGCTATACTTGGTACAGGTTTATTTTGAGGTACAACATGATTGAAATTGATTTTAAAAAAGAAGCAAGTAAAATTATAAAAATTGAGCTTACAAAGCAAGATTTAGATTATGAACAACTTGCACAAAAGATGAGAGATATGGGTGTAGATGATACCAAAGCAAATATTGCAAACAAGCTTCATCGTGGAACTTTTAGCTTTGCTTATGCACTTCAAATATTTAAAGCTTTAGGGCTTAAAAAACTTAGTTTAGAGGATTTGTAAATGTCACTTAGTAAAAATTTAAGAAAAGCTAAAAAAAATAAAAATGATGAATTTTATACACAACTTACGGATATTGAAAAAGAACTAGGTCACTACAAGGAACACTTAAGAGATAAGATTATTTTTTGTAATTGTGACGACCCTAGAGAAAGTAATTTTTTTAAATATTTTGCTCTAAATTTTAAACATCTTGGGATAAAAAAACTTATCACTACTCACTACAATGGGGGGGGGGGAAATCCTACAAGCTGGAAATAACTAAAGATATAAACAATGATGGGAAAATTGATTTAAATGATGCTGTCAAAACACCACTTAAAGGTGATGGAGATTTTAGAAGTGATGAATGTATGGAAATATTAGAAGAAGTGGATATAGTGGTTACAAATCCCCCATTTAGTTTATTTAGAGAATATATTTCTCAACTTGATGAATACAAAAAGAAGTTTGTAATAATTGGAAATATCAATACTATTTCATATAATGAAAGCTTTAAATTAATAAAAGAAAATAAATTATGGCTAGGATACAACAGCGTAAGGCACTTCACAAGACCTGACGGTTCATCTTATGAAACAGCAAGAACATTTTGGTATACAAATTTAGACATTAAAAAAAGACACGAAGATATAATATTATACAAAAAATTTAATGAAGAAGAATATCTAAAAATATGATAATTATGATGCAATTAATGTAGATAAAGCTAAAGAAATACCAATGGATTATGATGGATATATGGGTGTTCCTATAACATTCCTTGATAAGTATAACCCTGAACAATTTGAAATAATAGCACTTGGAAATAGTCGTGATAACTTCACTCCAAACAAAGATTATAAAAATACATATAAAATTATGAAAAATGGTGAAAAAAAGAATGGAAATGCTATAAATTGTGTTTTAGCTATCGAAACAGACAAAAAACCTACTGATAGAATCCATGATATAAGCGACAATAGTAAATTCCTAATAGCACCTTATGCTAGAATAATTATTAAAAATAAAAGGTTGCAAAAATGAATATAGACTTAAAAGAAATACCTATCAGAGATTTAGTAAAGAACTATACAAATGATGATGAAAACGGTGTAGTTGGTTATAATGGTAAGCTAAATATAAGACCAAAATACCAAAGAGAATTTGTATATCAAGATAAGCAACGAGACGAAGTTATAAAAACTATTCAGAAAGGTTTTCCGTTAAATGTGATGTATTGGGTCGTAAGTGGCGATGGAACTTATGAAGTCCTAGATGGGCAACAAAGAACGATTAGTATATGTGAGTATGTAGATAATAAATTTTCCATCAATGAGAGAATGTTTCATAATTTAGAAAACGATGAGCAAGAATTAATTTTAAATTATAAAGTCATGGTATATTTTTGTGAGGGAACAGATAGTGAAAAATTATCTTGGTTTGAAACTATAAATATTGCAGGAGTAGAACTCACAAAACAAGAACTAAAAAATGCTGTTTATACAGGTACTTGGCTAAAGTGATGCAAAAAAGTATTTTAGCAAGTCTGGCTGTCCCGCTCACAACATTGGAAACAAGTATCTTAAAGGCAAATCAATAAGACAAGAATATTTAGAAACGGTTATCAAATGGATAAGTCGAGATGAAATCAGAAAATATATGTCCAATAATCAACATGAGCCTGTTGCAATAAAACTTTGGAATTATTTTACTGCTGTAATTAATTGGGTTCAAGCTATCTTTCCTAATTATAGAAAAGAGATGAAAGGGGTAGAATGGGGGTTTTTATATAATGATTTTTCAAGTAAGAGCTTAGACCCACAAAAGCTAGAGGAAGAAATAGTACAGCTAATGAGAGATGAAGATGCTACAAATAAGAAAGGCATCTATCAATATGTTTTAACTAGAAATGAAAAATACTTAAGTATTAGAAAATTTACTGACAATCAAATCAGAGAAGCTTATGAGCGACAAAAAGGTTTTTGTCCTAAATGTAAAGCACCAAATAATGAATATGAATTAAAAGAGATGGAAGCAGACCATATTAAGCCTTGGAGTAAAAACGGTAAAACTAATGCTGCTAATTGTCAGATGCTATGTCGAGACCACAACAGAAGAAAATCAGATATATAATGACCGATAAAAACCAACTTAAACTAACTTACAATCAAACAGATAGTAAAATATGCTTAGAAACTTACGATGAGGGCTTCTTTAACCAAAGTATAGATATCACTGATGAAGTGGTAGAACTCGTGATAGAGAAGCTATTTAACGATATGAACTGCCCTGTAAATGGTGGAACGATTGAACTTACTAGAAAGCAAGGAAAAAGAGATAATATCGTTAAGGTTTTGGGAGAAATTAGGAAATAGTTTTTCTTTAAAATTGAGTTGGGTTAGTTTGCTACATAAGAGCGAATTATTCAATTATTTTACTCTGACCCCAATTATTCCGGGTGACCTATTGCAATTGGGCTCGGCAACTAACGATATTCTGTTAAGGTTGTTGTTAGTAGTTCTGGCGAATAGTCACCAGTTACAAATGCCTCACCAATTTTTTTTAACAACACCAACCTTATTACTCCTGCTTGTACTTTTTTATCTCCTGCCATTAAATCTAGATATTTTTCACTAGGCATTTCTACTGCATTGGGAGGTAAAACAGGCAAGTTAGCTTGTTGAAAAATTGCCACTATCCGCTCAAAATCTTGCTCAGAAATATTGCCTAGTAATTTCGACAGGTAAACTGCTTGCATAGTACCAGCACTTACTCCTTCACCATGCAACCATTTACCATAGCCCATACCAGATTCAATAGCATGCCCAAAAGTATGCCCTAAATTGAACAAGGCTCGCATATCATTTTCTTTTTCATCTTTGGCAACTATATCAGCTTTATTTTGACAAGAGCGTTCAATAGCTTCAATCAACACGCTGGGGGTTTTTTGTAACAAATAGGGGATATTGTCTTCTAACCATTCAAAGAATTCTAAATCACCAATCAAGCCATATTTAATGACCTCTGCTAAGCCAGCAGATAGTTGCCTATCTTCAAGAGTTGAGAGTACATTAGTGTCAATAATTACACAAATTGGCTGATGAAATGCTCCAATCATATTCTTACCAAACGCATGATTAACTCCTGTTTTACCGCCAACTGAGGAATCAACTTGTGCCAATAAAGTTGTTGGTATCTGAATGAAACTAACCCCTCGCTGGTAAGAGGCGGCTGCAAAACCTGTCATGTCACCAATCACCCCCCCCCCTAAGGCGACAAAGGTACAACTGCGATCAAATTTATTGGCAATAGCAACATCAAATATTTTATTTAAAACTTCTAGGTTTTTGTATTCTTCTCCATCAGGTAAAATGACATATTTAACGGTATAATCTACAAATAGTTTTTCTATCTGTGCAAGATACAACGGTGCTACAGTGGTGTTGGATACAATTAATATTTGTGTGCCTGTAATATAAGGCTTTAAAAGTTCAATATTTTGCAACAAATCTTGTCCAATAAAAATTGGATAGCTCCTCTCGCCTAGTTCAACTGTTAATTTTTTCATTGTTCTCTCTTAACTGGTCTGGGTGGTCTAATTTATCAATTATTTTTTTTACGACTTTATAAATAGATGAATGAGCGGTTTCTATCACTAAGTTTGCAACATCTAAATAAAGGCTTTCCCTTTGCTTTAATATTTCCGTTAAGACTTCTTTACGGTTATTATTTTGTAATAGAGGGCGGTTTTTATCATGTTTAGTGCGTTGTACCAGTGTATCAACCGAAGACTTTAAATAGACCGTTAAACCTCTAGAGCGTAAGTTTTTACGGTTATCTTCATCTAAAATTGCCCCCCCCCCTGTGGCAAGTACAGTTTCTGGTAGCTGGCTGAATTCGTCTATAACTGCTTTTTCTCGGCGACGAAAGCCCTCTTCTCCTTCAATGTCAAAAATCATCGGGATATCAACCCCTGTCTTATTTTCAATGACATGATCACTATCTACAAATTCATAAGATAGTTTTTCAGCCAGTAATCTACCAACAGTTGATTTTCCTGAACCCATTGGGCCAACTAAAAATATACTTTTTTTATGCATGCTAAGTATTGTATGCCAACCCAAAGTAAAAATGTCCAATTTTCTGCAAAGTTAGCGTTGCCAGAATCTTAAGGAGGCACTTAACAATCGATTAAAGTGTACAATAAAAACCGCAATAAACGAAAAAAAAGCACTTCTCTGGTGATTTTTATGGCTTTACTAGAGTTGTTGCTAAAAGCAAGTTGACTCGCACAAAATTGTTCTCTTACCTCGTTTTGCTCTTGTACTATTGCTTATCCATCACTTACATATTTATAATTAGAAGGATGTTCAAATAATGGAATCAAGTATATTTTTTAATTCACTCTTAGTTGTCATCTTTGGCATAATGTTTTTTATTCTAATGCTTCCTCAACTGCGTAAAAATGAACAGTGGCAAGCGATGCTAACACCTCTTTCCTCTATAATCGGCAGTGGCTTTTTAGTAATGGCTCCCTTACTAGCTAGTATTATTGGTAACCTATCTCCCTGGGTTGTTTTGGGGATTGTCATCTTAGCTTATGGAATGGGTCATGTCATACGATTTAATATTTTACATGTTGAACCAAGAATCATTAACGGAACTCTTTCTAAGAAAACGAAAGAAATAGAATATCTTGGTAATATAGTTTTAGTACTAGCTTACATGGTTGCTGTGGCATTTTACTTGTCGTTACTTTCTTCATTTCTATTTAGCTATCTTGGAATTACTAACATTGTTTATGAGCGCTGGTTAACAACATTGATAATTATTTTTATCGCAGTGGTTGGCTACCTAAAAGGTTTAGGTGGTCTTGAGAAACTAGAATCTATATCAATGACTGTACAATTATCAATAGTTGTTGCACTACTTGTTGGTTTAGGTGTGTTTGGAATGAACTTTTTAATGTCTGAGGAGGTACTTGAATTTTCTTATCAGCAACGCCCCACATTTACCCAAGTTCAGATGTTAGCTGGTGCATTACTGGTTGTGCAAGGTTTTGAAACTTCGCGGTTTATAGGAGAAAAATATTCTCCACAAGTCCGCGTGTCCAGTATGCGAAATGCACAAATTTTATCAGGCATTATATATGTAGTATCTGTTATTTTATTTATGCCCATCGTGCAAAACATGGATTTAATGCAGGTTGACTTAGCAAAAATAGTCGAAGCTACAGGTTCGGTAGCAATCATATTACCTCTTATGCTAATAATTGCCGCCTTAATGAGCCAGTTTAGTGCATCTGTTGCTGATACAGGAGGTGCTGGAGGCTTACTAAATGAAAATAGCAATTATCGTTTATCTTGTAGAGTTTGTTATGTTGGGGTATCAATAAGTGCTATTTTACTAGTTTGGACAGTTGATTTAATTGAAATTATTACTCTTGCTTCTCGTGCTTTTGCATTTTATTATCTACTGCAAACTTTATTAGCTCTTTTCTACTGCTATAAGGATTGCCCTGTAAATTCTCGTATGACTTTTGTGAACAGGGGTTTATATATGGTAATAGCTTTAATTTTAATGTATGTCATTCTATTTGCAATTCCAGCTAAATAGAGCAAACTAAAGTATTTATTGTTAGCCCTAAGCATTGTATCTCAAAATGCTTTTAACTCTGCTAAAATACCTATTCAAAAGGAGCATCGTTATCATGAAAGGTTCACTATACATTATCTCTGCCGCTTCAGGTGTTGGTAAAACCTCACTAGTTACTAAACTACTTGAAATAGATAATGCTATTCAGGTTTCTTTGTCTACTACCACCAGAGCAAAAAGAACAGGGGAAGAAAATGGTGTAGATTACCATTTTGTTACTATTGAAGACTTTAAAAATAAAGTTGCTAAAGGTGAGTTTCTTGAACATGCCCAAGTTTTTGATAATTTTTATGGAACTTCAAAATTAGCGGTGGAGCAAGCTCTAAAAGAGGGCAAGGATGTTATTTTAGAAATCGACTGGCAAGGTGCTGAACAGGTTAGAAAAAACATGCCTAATAATATCAGTATTTTTATACTACCACCTAGCTTGACAGAACTAAACCGTCGTTTAACTAAACGAGGTACAGATAGCCAAATAATAATTGATAAAAGAATGTCTGAAGCAGTAGCAGAAATGCAACATTATGCTGAATTTGACTACCTTATAATTAACAACAACTTTGAAGTAGCACTTAAAGAAATGCATACTATTTTCTTGGCTAATCGTTTGAATATAACTAACCAAGCTGCTAGTCATGCCAACTTAGTTAAAGAGCTAACACAATAATTTAATACAAAAAAAGGATAAAAAATGCCAGGGTTTGAAATTTTTGATGATGCCGAAAAACAGCAAATACAAGAGGTAATGGATAAAGGTTTTACCTTTCGTTACAACTTTGATGGTATGCGTAATGATGTTTGGAAGGCTCGTGAATTAGAGGCGATGATTTGCGATAGCCTTAAGGTTAAACACGCTCATCTTGTTTCTAGTGGAACTACTGCATTATCAACCGCTTTAGCCTCCGCTGGCATTGGTGCTGGTGATAAGGTTATTGTTCCACCTTTTACTTTTGTAGCCTCAGTTGAAGCGATAGTTTTAGCGGGGGCTGTGCCTATTTTTGCCGAAATAGATGAAACTTTAACCCTTTCCCCTAGTGGTATTGAAGCGGCGATTAAACAATATCCAGACATTAAAGCAGTCAATTTTATTCACATGTGTGGTGGTATGGGACACATGGATGAAATTAAAGCAATTTGTGATAAGCATAATATTATTTTGCTCGAAGATGCCTGCCAAGCCACAGGCGGTAGTTATAAAGGCAAATATCTTGGTACTATCGGTCAGGTAGGTGCATTATCTTTTGATTCGGTAAAAACAATTTCTTGTGGTGAAGGTGGAGCTATCTTAACGAATGATGAAACTATTTATAACAATGCTCACCAATATTCTGACCATGGCCATGACCATATTGGTTTAGATCGTGGAGCAGAATCTCACCCTATTATGGGTTCTAACTACCGAATTTCTGAAATGAATGCGGCAGTTGGTGTGGCACAGTGGAGTAAATTAGACAGAATTCTTGATACTCAACGCAAAAATAAAAAAATCTTAAAAGATGCTTTAAAAGAATTTAAGGAAGTATCTTTCCGTACAATCCCTGATGAAGCTGGTGATAATGCAGGGTTTTTAAGCATTATTATGCCAACAGAGTCGAGAGCAGTTGAAGTTGTTAAAGCACTTGGTGATGCTGGAGTACCTGCGGTATTTTATTGGTATGCAAATAACTGGCATTACTTAAAAAACTGGCTGCATATCCAACAAATGAAAGGCCCGGCTAAATTACCAATTGATTTAGTAACTGACAAGCCAGATTACACGCAGATTAAAACTCCTATTTCTGATGAAATTATGAGCAGAACTTTTTCTATGCTAATTAATTTATCGTGGACTGAACAAGATATTCAGTTTAGAATTAACGCATTCAAAAAAATATTTAAGTAGGTAGCATAAAGATGAAACACCGTAACTTTAAAACCGTACCTAAAATGATTTTTGGCCGTGGTAGTTTTGACCAACTTGATGATGTTCTTGATGCTGAGAGAACAAACGATAGCGACTTTGTAGTATTTTTAGTAGATGAAATTCATAAGGATAAACCCCTAGCAAAGTGCCTTGGTAACCAACCACAAGACCAAGTAATTTGGCTAAATATTGATGATGAACCAAAAACCACCTATGTAGATGCACTAACCGAACAAGTACAAGCCTTTGCAAAACAAAATAATAACGGTAAAGACCCCGTTAGTGTTGTAGGAATTGGTGGTGGATCATCGCTAGATATAGGTAAGGCAGTTGCTTTATTACTAACTAATGAAGGTGGTTCTGCCTCTTATCAAGGTTGGGATTTAATTAAAAAACCAGCGGTTCATCATATTGGAATACCAACTATTTCAGGGACGGGTGCAGAAGCCTCTCGAACTACAGTATTAACTGGTCCTGAAAGAAAACTCGGCATGAACTCCGACTATACAGTATTTGACCAAATAATTATGGACCCAGGCTTAGTTACTGGGGTTAATAAAGACCAGTGGTTCTATACTGGTATGGATTGTTATATTCACAATGTTGAAGCTCTTAATGGCACTTATATCAATGAATTCGCCCGTGCTTTTGGCGAAAAATCTTTAGAGCTTTGCAATCAGGTATTCCTAGAAGATCATCCAGATGCTGATGAAAAACTAATGATGGCATCGTATATGGGAGGGCAATCTATTGCTTATAGCCAAGTAGGAGCTTGTCATGCTCTTTCTTACGGCTTATCCTATGTGTTAGGCTTTCACCACGGCATAGGTAATTGTATTGTCTTTGATGTGCTTGAAGACTTTTACCCTGAAGGTGTAGAGATTTTCCGTAAGATGGTAAAAAAACACAACATCAAAATCCCTCAAAATGTCTGTGCTAATCTAACTGATGAACAGATGGACAAGATGATTCAAGTCTCCTCTGGTATGGCTCCTCTTTGGGATAATGTTTATGGCCCTGATTGGCAACAAAAAGTAACCCCTGAACTATTAAAAAGCCTATTCAAGAGAATGTAAATGAAAGTTATAGTTATAATTCCAGCACGCTATGGGTCTTCTCGCCTACCTGGTAAGCCACTAAAAATTATTGATGGTAAACCGATGATTCAACATGTGGTAGAAAGGGTATCTAAAGCTAAAGGTCTTGATGGCATATTTGTTGCAACCGATGATGAACGAATTAAAACTTCGGTAGAAGGCTTTGCTGGCAAGGTAATAATGACACCGCCAGAAGCACAATCAGGCACGGATAGAATTGCTGAAGCAGCCAAAATATTAAAGCTCGATGATGATGACCTAATCGTGAATGTACAAGGTGACCAACCTCTAGTACATGCCCAATCTATTGAAGATGTAATTGCTCCTTTTAAATCTGGTGAATACCTAGGCAAGTTTGCGATGTCCACCCTGTCATTTAAAATAATAAACCAAGCTGAAATAACTAGCCCGAAAGATGTCAAATTAGTAACTGACAAAAATGGCATGGCTCTTTATTTTTCTCGAGCGACTATTCCTCATGGTAGAGATTACTGGGATCATGATTCTTTTAAACACCTAGGAATTTATGCCTATACTAAAAAGTTTGTTGATGAATTTAATGCCCTGCCGATTAGTGAGTTAGAAGACATAGAAAAGCTAGAACAATTGCGAGCTTTGGAAAATGCTATGCCAATTAAAGTGATAGAAACTAAATATGACTCGCCAGAAGTGGATTTGCCAGGTGATATAGAAATAATGGAAGCACTACTTAAAACTGGGCATTAATATATCCTAACATCTCCTTATTTGCGGGGGGAGGTACAGATTAAAAAGTAATAACTAAACTATGTTTATATACCAATTATTAATTCGATTATTATTGCCTGTAGTAGCTATCTATCTACTCCTTAGCAGCAAAAAACAATGGGGTTATATTAGCCAACGGTTTGGCTTTGGTTATCAAAACTTTAATTTAAAAGAACCTATCTGGATACATTGTGCCTCTGTTGGTGAAGTAAAATCTGTTGAACAACTAGCTAAACACATCTCACAACATAATAATATTTTAATTACTACCAATACTATTACCGGGCAAGAGTTGGTAAATAGTTTGTTTGATGATGAGAGAATAAAACATCAATACTTGCCCTATGACCTACCCCTATTTATTGAGAGATTTATTAAACAAAATCGGCCATCTCAACTTTGGGTTGTGGAGACAGAAATTTGGGCAAATCTATTTCAAACCTGTCATAAAAAAAATATTCCAATCAAGATACTTAACGGCAGATTGTCTAAAAAGACGCTAAATGCTCCCAAATGGTTAAAAAATAGCTATAAAACAGCCCTTTTTCTCACATCACAAGTCATCACTCGCAATCAAAAAGAGGCAGATAATTTTCATATATTAGGAGTTGCCAAGCAAAATATTAGCATTATTGGCAATTTAAAATATGCAGGACTTGCTAATATACAAGTACAAAAATCAACGATTAATCAAGACTTTGTTTTACTTGCCTCTAGTCATTGCGGAGAAGAATTAGCAATAGTACAACTCTGGCATAAACTAAAACGAGATGAACTATTAGTAATCGTGCCCAGGCACCCAAAACGCCGACAGAACATTATTAATGAGCTAGCAAAATACCGCAATAATCTATCTGTTTATAGTTTAAATGAACCAATTAAAGCTACCACAAAAATATATCTAATCGATGCTATTGGCAAGATAATGCCTCTATTTGCTGATGCAAAATTAGTAATTATGGGAGGCTCATTTGTTAAAAAAGGTGGTCACAATATTCTTGAACCAGCAGCAGTTAAATCAGCAATAATCACTGGTGCAAATATGTTGGATTTTGAACAAGAAACTGAATTACTAAAAGAGTATAAAGGTCTTGAACAATATCAAGATTATGCCGAATTAGCACAACAACTACCTATATTATTAGCAGATCAAAAAGCTCTCCATCAACTAGGAGAAAATGCCTACAAGGCTGTATTAAGCCAACAGCATATTTTAAATGACTATTTAAAAGAATTAGATCAGTTATAGTTTTTTTCTAATAATCCGACTTTTAAAAAATCTTTTTTTGCACTAGAGACCATATCCCAAGGGCCACATAAATAAATTCTACTAGTGGCTAAACTCTCAAAATCTGCAATAACTTGTTGATGAACATCACCGTTCAAAACTTCGTTATAAACTAAATTTTGATGCTTTTTCTCTAACGCGAGCATCTGTTCATGCATATAAAAAAACTCTGGCTTAGTTGCTCCCCAATAAAAATAGATTTTATTGCTAAATTTTTGTGCTAATAGCTCATCTAATAACGACTTCATCGGGGCAAAGCCCGTCCCACCACCAATTAAAATTATGTCATTAGGGTAAGTAGTTAAGTTTTTATCTAGTTGATACTGCTTATTTGGTCCATCTATTTGTAATTGCTGCCCTACTTCAACTTTAAATAACTCTGCCATAAAAGGCGTATCCGCTTGATTACGAATATGTAATTCAATTAAGCCATCACCTCTTGGCGAGGAGGCAATCGAATAAGGTTTTTTTTCACCTTCATTAAAGCCTAACATCAGATAATCCCCCGCTTGATATTGAAAGGGTAGGCTTGATTTAATTTCTAACAACATAATGTCATGAGTTAAAAGTTGGGTTTTAGTTACCTTGAAAGTATTTTTTGAGGTCATAGTTTTTATTTCTTAAAGTTAAATTTTGTCCACACAGGTGCATGGTCGGAAGGTTTTTCCATAGCACGAATATCATAACCAATATCACTTGCTTCTACTTTGCTAATTAACGATTTAGTAGCTAAGACTGTATCTATTCTCAAGCCTCTTTTTGGCTCATCAGCAAAACCTTTAGAGCGATAATCAAACCAGCTCAAGACTCTTTCTAGATTATTATTGGTTGGATTAAGCGTACGGAAAGAATCCTCCAAACCCCAGTCTAATAAAGTTTTCATCCACGTCCTTTCTTCTGGCAAAAAACTAGTTTTACCCTGTTTTAACCAGCGTTTGCGGTTTTGTTCGCCAATTCCGATATCTTGATCTTCAAAAGATATATTAAAATCTCCAATAACCACAAGGTTCTGTTCTTGCTCACATTCATTATGCAAATAATCCATTAAATCTTGATAAAACTGCTCTTTTGCAGGGAACTTAATCGGATGTTCACGATTTTCACCCTGCGGAAAATAACCGTTTAATACCCTAACTTGATTGCCTGCTTGGTCTTCAAAATCGCCAATAATCATCCGTTTTTGGGCATTTTCATCATCAGAGCTCCAACCTTTTTGCTCTGCATTGAGTTTTATAGATTTTTTATAGAGTAAGGCTACTCCGTAGTGGGTTTTTTGACCTATATAAATTGCCTTATAACCTAGCTCTTCCAAGTCTAATAATGGGAATTCGTGGTCTTGTACTTTGGTTTCTTGTAAGCCAATGATATCTGGATTTTCATCTTCGGTGAGTTTTTTGAGTTGATGTAAACGCATGCGTACGCTATTTACATTAAAAGAGACGATTTTCATATAAATTTTTTTATCCAGATAAAATTGTTATTATTAGCAATTAATAAAATAATAAAGTTTGTTGAATTTAATGAGCAGAGTATTTCGTTTAACTATTTCTTGCCCAGACAGGATTGGTATTATAGCAAAAGTAGCAGGTTTTATTGCAGAATTAGGTGGCACGATTGTCGAAGCTAATCATCATAGCGAAATAGATGATGAATGGTTTTTTATGCGCCATGAAATTTTAGCAGAATCGCTAAACAATGATTTAGCGAGCTTTAAAACTAAATTTGCCCCTCTTGCCGAAACATTCAACATGGACTGGCAATTAAATGATTCGGGCAAACCTAAAAAAATAGCTCTATTTGCTAGTAAAGAATCGCACTGTTTAGCTGACTTACTGTATCGCTGGCATGAAAAAGACCTGCCCGCAGAAATTTCTTGCGTAATTGCTAACCATGACGATTTACGCTCAATGGTAGAGTGGTATAAAGTACCTTTTTACCATGTGCCTGTCCCAAGCGAAGATAAAACCAACGCTTTTACTAAATCAGAAGAAATTGCCGCTTCATATAATGTTGATATGGTGGTATTAGCCCGTTATATGCAAATTCTACCGCCGAATATATGTCGTGAATATGCAGGTAGAGTAATTAATATTCATCACAGTTTTCTACCGTCTTTTGTTGGGGCAAAACCCTACCATCAAGCTCATACAAGGGGAGTTAAATTGATTGGAGCAACTTGTCATTATGTTACTGAAGAGCTTGATGCAGGACCAATCATTGAACAAGAGGTGATTAGAGTAAATCACGCCAAAAGTATTGAAGACTTAAAGCGCCTAGGTAGAGATATTGAAAAAATCACCCTCTCGCGTGGTTTAAGGTTTCACCTTGAAGATAGAGTATTAATCCACGGCAATAAAACCGTGGTGTTTGATAATTAATAGACAACTCTAAAAATGAGCAATTTAAAACCAAAATACTTCTTTACAGGTATCTTGCTAGCCGTTATCGGTACAGGATTATTCTCAATAAAATCTATTTTTATCAAGCTTGCTTACGCTGAAGGGTTAAATGCCGATAGCGTAATAATGTTACGCATGGCAATTGCTTTACCTATTTATCTAAGTATTATTTTTTGGCTAATAAAACACAAACCAATAGAGCCATCAGCAATCTATTCTCGCCTAGCCATTATTATATTATTAGGGTTTATTGGCTATTTTTTATCATCGTGGTTAGATTTAAAAGGGCTTGAGTATATTAGTGCTCAATTAGAAAGACTAACATTATTTACCTACCCTATTTGGGTAGCAATATTGGGAGCAATCTTTTTCAAAACCCCTTTAACATCTAAAATTATCCTCGCTATTATTGTTTCTTACTTTGGTTTATGGCTTGTTTTTAATGAAGAGTTAAAATACACTGGCGAACAAACCTTGTGGGGAACTTTTTTTGTATTGCTATCTGCATTTACTTTCTCAATTTATGTGCTAGTAAGTAAAAAAATTATTGCTGAAATAAGTAGCCTTTGGTTTACCAGCCTTGCTATGAGCATTTCTAGTATTTTTGTACTAGCATATTACTTTGTGTTTTTTGATATTAGCCAGATTGAAGTGAGTAACCTAGCATGGTTATGGATGTTTTTACTGGCTATTTTTAGCACCATTATCCCCAGTTTTATGATGGCAGAAGCAATACATAGAATTGGTGGAGCACAAACAGGTGTTGTTGGGATGCTAGGTCCAATTATTACTATTGCTCTTGCGGCATGGATTTTAAATGAACCTTTTGGCTGGATTCATGTCATCGGTTTAGGTTTTATTTTAGCAGGCATATCTCTTTTAACTATAAAACATACAAAGAAAACTTAACCCAAATTACTATTTATAAAATGGATATATCGTGCCAATAAACCCTGCAAGAAACCCCTAGATATACAACTTTAATGGCGGATCTTCTGACACGCGTTTTAAAATATCTGCAACAGTAACAATACCGATCACATCGCCAGCTTCAGACATAATAGGCACGCAACTAATTTTATAAAAAGACATTACATAAGCAACTTTTCTAATATCTGTTTCTGACTTAGTCGTAACCACATTATTAATCATAACATCCTTTACGCTTTGACTACGAACCTCTTCAAATTTGTCTTCTTTATCTAAAATAACTCTAGTTAATATTTCATAACTTGATACAATTCCAACCAAATTACCCACCTCATTTCTAACTGGTAAATGGCTAATATTAGACTTTTTCATTAACTGCCATGCATAGCTCAAAAGTTCAGAACTACGTATATTTATAACTGGTTGACTCATAATCTCATAAGCCTTTACAACTAATTTTCGCTCATCACTATTTTGAATCTTATTATATTTATGCACGGCAGAAGGAATATATTCTGGGCTAGATGAACGCTCATTTAATTTAAATGTTTCTCTATCTAATTCATCTTCTTCCGAAGCATGATGGCTCTTACTCATTTTCAACTCAGGTAAAGTATCTAATGAACGAATACGACTGTTCCCTTCAGGTGAATACACCACAAACATAAGATTGTCCTTTCAAAAAAAATTTTAACTACTTTTGTTTCTATAAATATAATATCGGCTGATTTTTAAAATAATTAATTACTGTAAATAATGCTTGGCAACCAAGTTGCTAAATTAGGGTAAATTGCCAAAACTATTAATACAAATATTTGGATAGCTATATAGGGAACAACGCCCTTATACAAATCTGTAGTTTTAATCTCTGGTGCTACACCCTTCAAATAAAACAATGCAAATCCAAAGGGGGGGGTTAAAAATGCAGTTTGTAAATTAATCGCAATCATAATTCCTAACCAAATCGGATCAACGCCCATCATTAATAATACTGGAGCAACTACTGGAACTATTACATAGGTTATCTCAATAAAGTCTAAGAAAAACCCTAGCACAAACATCAGCACCATTACTATTAATACTGCACTAAACACCCCCCCTGGTAGGTCAGATAATAATTCATGTATTAATTCATCTCCGCCTAAACCACGAAAAGTAAGCGAGAAAAATATAGCCCCAATAAAAATTAAAAAAATCATACTAGTTACTTTTAGACTATTTTGCATTACACTTTGCAAAACTTTTAAGCTTAATCTATTTTTAATAAAGGCTAAAATTAAAGCTCCTATTGCCCCCAAAGAAGCTGCTTCTGTAGGGGTAGCAAAACCTGCTAATATTGAACCTAAAACTAAACCTATTAAAGCTAAGGGAGGGATTAAACTAGACAACAGCCTGACCCATGATATTTTTTGTGCAAAGTTAAAGGATTTTGGAGCTGATTCTGGTTTAAATATTGCCATGGCATACACATACAACATATACAGGACTACTAATAGCATTGCTGGAAATAATGCTCCAATAAATAAATCGCCAACGGCTAGAGTTTCTGGCGAAAATATTCCTTGGTTAAGTTGGGCTTGTTGATAAGCGGACGATAAAACATCTCCCAATAATATCAACACAATTGAGGGTGGAATTATTTGCCCCAAAGTTCCTGATGCGCAGATAGTGCCTGTTGCCAGCTTTGGGCAATAACCTTGCTTGAGCATGGTAGGTAAAGCAATTAGCCCCATAGTTACCACTGTTGCGCCCACTATCCCTGTGCTAGCTGCTAACAATGCACCCACCAAAATTACTGAGATACCTAAACCACCACGAAAACCGCGCATTAATTGATCCATGGTTTCTAATAATTGCTCGGCAATTTTTGACTGTTCTAGCATTATGCCCATAAACACAAATAAAGGCACTGCCATCAAGGTAGTATTATTCATTAAACCAAATATACGGCTAGGTACATTTTGCAAGAATGACATATCAAATACACCAAGCATAGCGGCAATTAAGGCAAAAGATAGAGATGCCCCTGCTAAGGTTAAGGCTACAGGAAAGCCAAGCATTAAGAATAAAAACACCATTACAAAAAGTAATAAAGCTAAATATTCCATTATTTATATTCTTTTATTTTTAATGCTGAAGTAATTAGCAGGGATACTGACTGTAAACCGAGTAGAAATGTCATTATTAAAATAACTGTTTTTAGTAAATAAACATAAGCTAAGCCTCCTGCTTCGGCAGAAGATTCATGTATTTTCCAACTTAATGCTACATAATCCCAGCTAGACCAAGCAATAAAAATTATCACAGGTAAGGCAAAAAACAAACTCCCAAAAAGGTCAATCCAAGCCTGTCTAGATATAGTCATCTGCCCATAAAACACATCAATCCGTACATGTTCATTTTGCTGTAATGTATAGGCAAAGCCTAGCATAAAAACTGCTGCATGGTTGTATAAAGCAACTTCTTGCAAGGCGATAGATCCGGCATCAAAGCCATACCTTGAAACTACAATTAAGGCAGAAATAACCACTAAAGAAAGCAAACCCCAGGCAATTATTTTGCCAAAGTATTGTTGAAGTTTATCCTGTTTTAAAACAAAGCCATTAAGTAAATCAATATAATTATTCATTTCGCTATTTTACACATTAAACATCTAATTAAAATTAAAACTTTAAATATGCCCTAGTTCTATATTAGAGCCAGTAGAATTTGGGCTTTTCAATAAAAACTCAACTGCATTTAAGATAGTTTGTTCCGTAGGCTCAATAGGAATTGCCAGTTTTTGTAATCTTTGTTTTTTATATTCAATAGAATCATGTTTATTAAACACAACTAGCCCTGGAGAGATGGTGTTTACCTTTATATTAGGGGCAAGTTTTTTAGCAAAACTATCCATCATGGTTTTTAAAGCGGCTTTGGTACTTAAGTAGGCAGCAAAATCTTTATGCCCTGCTTTAATTTTACTATCTGCTATGGCAATTACATTTGCTCTGCCTTGGCATGCCTTTAGTTCTTCGACCAATTGCATGGTTATTTGATAAGGTACCAGTTGGTGTAGTGCGACCATTTCTTTAAATAAATTATTATCAATATCACTGTCTTTTAACCAAACAGATGCATTATGTATCAGTAATTTTATTGAGGTTACTTGTTTTTTGATCTCTATTAAAAACTTACCTACCTGCTGTTCATTAGTAAAATCAACTTTAAATCCTACCGCACCCTGCTTAATTAATTCTCTAACTTCAGCCCTTGGTGTTTTATAAGTAAAGAAAACTTGCTCGCCCTGCTTTAAAAAATGTTTGGCTAAAAACAACCCAACTCTCTGCCCTGCCCCAGTTATTAATATCGAATTTTCTATCAAAATGTTTTCCTATAAAAACTAAATCGTATAATCTTCAAACCTATATAATACCCGACTCATTCAAGAAAACGGATTTAAAATGCAAAACAGGGACTATGATGTCATTATTATTGGGGCTGGCATAACTGGCACAGCTTTAAGTTATGTGCTAGCAAAATATACTAGTGTAAAACGAGTTTGTATTTTGGAAAAATATGGCTCAATTGCTCCGCTTAATTCTAACGCCACTAGCAACAGCCAAACATTGCACTGTGGTGATATTGAAACTAACTACACCCTTAAAAAAGCCGTGCAAGTAAAACATACTGCAAACATGTTAGTAAACTATGCCAAACAAGTGTCTAACAATAACTTTCTATACAAGTTCCCTAAAATGATTTTAGCCGTCGGTGAGGATGAATGCGAAAGATTGGAAAAACGCCATGCAGAATTTGCTAATGACTTCCCTTATATGCAGCTTTGGGATGCCGATAAAATAGCGGAAATAGAACCTACAGTAGCACTTAAAAATGGCAAGTCTCGCCCAGAAAAAATTATGGCAAGCGGCTGTGAAGATGAGTATTGTGCAGTAAATTATGGGCAACTTGCTCGTTCATTTATTGAAACCGCCCGTAATACTAATACCTCCATAGATCTTAAACTTGATACTAAAGTAGAAAAAATCATACAACTAGAAGATGGCTATGAATGCCAAACTACTCAAGGCCGTTTTCGCTCTAAATTTATAGTAGTTTCTGCAGGAACTCATAGTTTATTGTTTGCCAATCAGTTGGATTATGGCATGGATTTATCTATCTTACCTATGGCAGGTAGCTTTTATTTTATCCCCAACTCATTAAATGGCAAAGTTTATACCATGCAAAACGATAAACTACCTTTTGCCGCTTTACATGGTGATCCAGATTTAACTGAACCAAGCAAAACTAGACTTGGTCCAACTGCTCTAATGATGCCAAAGCTAGAAAGATATACTGGCGGTACTTATCTCGATTTTTGGCTGAGCTTAAAACTTGATGGCAAGGTATTAAAAGTATTTTGGACTTTGATAAAAGACAGCACTATTCGTAATTATATTTTTCGCAATTTTTTATTTGAAATCCCTTGGTTAAATAAAAAACTATTTGTAAAAGATGCTCAAAAAATAATACCCGATTTAACCGCTAAAGATCTAACCTACGCTGAAGGTTATGGTGGAATTCGCCCACAAATAATTGACAAAACCAGCCTAGAACTTAAACTAGGTGAAGCCAGCATAGTGCCTGAAAATGATAATATTATTTTTAACATAACTCCATCACCAGGGGCAACTACTTGCCTGGGTAATGCTTATAGAGATGCAAAAATAATTTGTGAAAAACTTAATATTAAATTTAAACAAGAAGAGTTTATTGCTAATTTATTAAATGGCAAAAACTTAGGCAATTAAAGATATGCTATAATCCGCTCTTAAACATTAATAACCGAAGGAATTTGCATGCCTTATAAAAACATGCCCGACATCGCGTGTCACCCTTATAAAACACCGCAAGAAAAGCTAAACTGGGTAGGAATGTCCGGCATAGAACTGCCTATCCTTGTGCAAAACAATAAACAAGAAAAAATTACTCTTTCTGCAAAAGCTCAAGTTTTCGTTAGCTTAGATGATCCTTTAAGTAAAGGCATTCACATGTCTCGCTTATATCTTCTGCTAAATGAAATGAGTATTAAAGAAGTAATTTCACCAATACATATTAATAATATTCTGGATGATTTTTTATCCTCTCACCAAGGGCTTAGTGATAGTGCCATGGTTGAGTTTAGCTTTAACTATTATGAAAGCAGAAAATCATTAAAATCAGATAATGCGGGCTGGAAATATTATCAAACAACTGTCCGTGGTGAATTAAAAGCTGGTAAGTTTGAGTGTGAAGTTAGTATTAGCGTTCCATATTCATCAACCTGCCCTTGTTCTGCAGCCTTATCTCGCCAACTTATTCAAGAAGCCTTTAAAAAACAATTTGCAAGCAAAAACTTGAGTGTTGATGACATAGTAAATTGGTTAGGCACACCCGCAGGCATAAATGCCACACCACATAGCCAACGCTCTTATGCACAAGTAAAAGTTAAACTTGGTAGACGGCAAAAACTAGATATATCAAAAATAATTAGCCAAATTGAAGGTGCTATTCAAACCCCGGTACAAGCCACAGTTAAACGCGAAGACGAGCAAGAGTTTGCTCGCCTAAACGCATCTAACCTAATGTTCTGTGAAGACGCTGGTAGAAGATTACAAACTAAGCTTAATAGTTGCAATGAATACTTAGATTATTGGGTAAGAATTAACCACCTAGAAAGCTTACATCCACATGATGCAGTGGCAATAGTAATAAAAGGTGTAGATAAGGGTTATACTGACGAACCAAATTATATGGATCCATTTATCCATTAAAAACTCCAACAAAAATATCCGTTCAATTACTCCTTTGTAAAAAAATAAACTACTGTCATTCGTAACAATTCTTATTTCTCTAGTTTTATTACAAATACTTATATAACAACATTAACGCATTCTAATATTATATTTTTCTTCTAAAAAATATATCTATTGCCCACTACATTATTTTAATTGGCTATTTTTATCATATTTAGGTAAACCTTAATCCCAATGGGTTTTTTAAATATATTTTTAGCAAAAACGCCTATTAAAACATAACTTTTAAATAATAAGGAAATTGCAAAATGAATAAAATAAAAAAAATAGCATTAATTGCTACAATTAGTGCTATCCCTCTCACCTCAACCGCCGTAGGGTTTTCTGTAGCTGAATTAAACGCCACCACCTGCTTTTCATGCCATGGGCCTGATGGACAACCAACAGGGTCAAGCATCGTACCTCTTTCTGTTTTCCCAGCTTCATATGTTTCAATGGCTCTTAAAGACATTAAAAATGGCAAACGCAAAGTGAGCATTATGGATCGCCATATTAAAGGCTACACAATTGACGAACTTGATGCGATTGCAAACTATATTGCTAGCTTGAATAAGAAAAAATAGAGGAAAATAACATGAATAAATTTAACCGTAGAAAAATGATTAAAACAACACTTTCATCTGCCATGGGGGTCTCCTCTATAGCTTCTTTAACCATACCAAGCACCGCACTTGCTAACAAAAAAAACCAAAGACGAATATAGTAGTAGTTGGTGGTGGCTTTGGAGGAACTACTTGTGCTAAGTACCTTAAGCGTTTTAGCAAAGGAGAATATGATGTTACCCTAATTGAACCCAAAAAAGAATACATAACCTGCCCTGGAAGCAATTGGTACTTAGCAGGTCTAGTAGATATTAAAACTATCACTCATAATTATGACTCATTAAAGAAAATACATGGAGTTAAGGTTATCCATGACACGGTAACAGAAGTTAATGCTCCAAAAAAAAGCATAGTCCTTAAGTCAGGCAAAAATTTAAGTTATGATCGCCTTGTAATGTCCCCAGGTATTGACTTTAACTATGATTTAATAGAGGGTTATAGCGAAAAAGATATTAATACCATTCCTCACGCATATCAAGCAGGCCCGCAAACCGAACTACTTTATAAACAGTTAAGAGAAATGAAAGATGGTGGAACTTTCATTATGGTTGCCCCACCGAACCCTTTCCGCTGCCCTCCTGGGCCTTATGAACGGGTGAGTATGATTGCAGAATACTTTAAAAAACATAAACCTAATTCAAGAATCATGATTTTTGATGCCAAAGATAAATTTTCAAAACAAGGGCTATTCACAGAAGGCTGGGATGAACTCTATGGAAACATGATTGAATGGATTCCAAAGTCCTCTGGTGGACTGGTTACTAGAGTTAATGTTGCTGCTAAATCTGTTCACACCGATTTTTATGATGAGAAAGCTGATGTTCTTAATATTATTCCTGCTCAAAAAGCAGCCAATCTAGCTTTTAAAGCGGGGCTAACCGATGAATCAGGTTGGTGCCCAATAAACCAACACACCTTTGAATCAAGCATTCATAGTAGCATTCATGTGATTGGAGATGCCTCTATATCAGGTACAATGCCTAAATCTGGCCATTCATCTTCTAGCCAAGCTAAAATGTGTGCGGCGGCAATAGTATCGTTAGAAAAAGGCTGGAGTATGCCAAGCACTAAAAATGTAAATACTTGTTATAGCCTTGTTGGAGATTCTTACGGAATTTCTGTTGCTGCCGTTTATGAAATGCGCAATGGGCAGATAAAACCGGTGGAGGGTGCTGGTGGTGTAAGCCCTAAAGAAGCAAGCCCTGCATTTAGGTCTCAAGAAGCCTTATACGCTCGTGGTTGGTATAAAAGTATCACTAGCGACATTTGGCACAGTTAAAGAGACACTGAATAAGAACTTTCAAAGAGGGGAAACCTCCCCTCTTTATTTTTTACCCCCCCCTAACACAAGATTACAAAAGCTAATAAATATTTTATTAAAAAAAATTCTTTGGAATAAAACTTACCTATCTACTCTCTATATATACTAGCAAGAACAACAAACAATTTTAAACCTCTATGCTTTGAAATCAAAATAACCAAATTAATAACTGATTAATAACAAAAGGAAAGACCATGAATTTTAAACTAAAAACAACCGCTATCTTTTTTATTTTAGCAACTAACTTTATAACGGCATCTTGCTCTACTCAACAAAACTATGCTGAAAATGCTAATAAAAATTTTCTTACTGAACTAACCTATGTGACAGAGAAAAAAAGCAATTCAATACAAGCTTTCCCTGCACAAAAAACTTGGGCTGGTAACCCAAATATGCTATATAACGCACTTAGCCCAAATGGAAAAATATTGCTCGCAACCAGCCCATCAGATAGCACCGTAACTGCATTTGACACTAAAACAGGCAAGCAAATAGCGGTAATTAAAGTAGAAAAAGCTCCCAAAGGTATTAAATTTTCACCAGATGGCAAGCTGGCTTATTCAAGTAACGAGGGGGCAAAAAGTCTTAGCGTGATTGATATAAAAACGCTTAAAGTTATCGACACAATCAAGGTAACAGGAGCTCCACACAATGCCCGTTTTACCAATGACGGCAAAATTGCTTATGTTACTTTACAATCAGGAGAAGGCATTGGCATAATTGATACCGTAACACAAAAACAAGTTAGTGTTATCCCCACTCCAGGGATTATTGCCCCACATAATTTAGATCTTTCTAAAGATGAAAAAACTATCTATGTGCGTGATTTTATTCAAAATATGGGGATATTAGATTTAACAACTAATAAAATAACCAAAATATTCAAGGTAGGTAAAAGCCACGGCGGGATTGATGTTGCCCCTAACGGCAAGTATGTTTCTACTGGAGCAATTCAGGATACTTTTATTAGTGTTATCGATACAAAAACACTACAGCAAACCAATATTGAAGTAGGTAATGGTCCACACGGAATTCGTAGTAGTGCGGATAGTAAATGGATTTATGTAACCATCACTAAAGATAACACCCTGGTGGTGGTCAATGCCAAAACCATGAAAGTAGTTAAAACCATCCCCGTTGGCAAGTTTCCATTTTGGGTAGCTTTACAAGGTAATTATTAATTTTTGGTTGTCATACTAAGTTATAATAAAGTTCATACTAGAAGGGCTTGGGCTAAAAACATAAAAATAATGGATAATATTTTATCTACACAAGTTAACAAAAAACTAGCATGGTTGCTAGTGTCGTTGATCATATTGCAAAATCTATTGCCAGTACAATCACACACCCAAATGGTAACCACTGATACTGGTCGTACAGTGTTAATGTGTACCCTAGATGGTCTGCAAGAAGTTAGCGTTAATGAAGATGGATTGTTTAGCGAACAACAGGTTCAACAACATAATATATTTTCAGCGGCTATTAATTTTTCAGAATTAATGTCCTCTGCTACTACGGTAGTTAAAGTCTTTCAAATACCTTCAATATTTATCCCTAGTTTAATTTTAGCTATTGTTAATACAGTTAATATAACTACTGATACTAAAAGCTTTCAGCTTATTCGAGCCCCCCCTTTTTCTTAAGGAGCCTCTGCGTTATCCTTTTTTACAATAGCTAGCTATTATTGCAAAATGATGCCTTGACGCTATAAACTTGGCGTTGCCAGAAATTATGATACTTAATCAGAGCCTCCTTAAAACTTAATATCTAACAAAATCATTAAAATTGTGCTAAATCATAAGGTTTAAGCACACATATATTAAATTTAAGAAAGGAATTCTTTATTATGAATCCGCATGTATATAAAAAAACACTGGCGTGTTTATTAACCTGCCTTTATGGCTCTTTAGCAACCGCACAAGAACAACAACTACCTTTAGTAAATATTGAAGCTAAAGCAGAAACATTACAGCAACAAAAAATTTCTATTAAAGCTCTTAATAATAAAGGCACTACTGAAACAGGTAATTTATTACGCCAAATAAATGGTGTTAATGCTTCCAGAATGGGGGGGCATGGGCTTGAACCAGTTATAAGAGGGCAAAGTCAACGACAACTTAATGTTATTTTAGATGGGGCAACTATTCGTGCTGGTTGCCCAAATAGGATGGACCCTCCCACTTCTTATTCTGAAGTAAACAGCTATGATGAAATAATCGTTATCAAAGGTGTTGCTAGTGTAGAAAATGCTGCTGGAGGGTCTGGCGGTAGTCTTATTTTCAAACGCAATAAACCCAACTATGAAAAGGACAAACTTATTCATGGAAAATTATCTATTTTAAAATCAAATACTACTAACGTGGATGCCAATGCCGATTTAAAAGCGGTTGCAGAACAAGGCTATTTGAGCTTACAGGCAAGCAAAAAACAAGGTAATAATTACCAAGATGGTAATAATGATACTGTTGGAGCTAGCTTTGATACTACCCAAGGTAATGTTGAATTAGGCTGGACTCCATCGAAAAATAACCATCTAAAAGTTGCTCATGAAATAAGCAATACTGCAGATGCTGTTTTCCCTGGTGCCAAAATGGACTCGCCTAAATCTGATGGTACGATTAACAGGCTTGCCTATGATGGCAAAAACCTAAGTCAAGTTGTTGATGGTGTGGAGTTTAATGTTTTTCAGTCAAAAGTTGACCATGTAATGAATAACTTTGCGCTACGCACCCCCCCCTCTGCGATGATGAAAAGGGAAACCCTAACAAACACCACCACCACTGGTGGTAAGTTAAAACTAACTAGTAACTTTGCTAACTCTAAGCTTAAATACGGAGTACAACAAGAAGATGCTAATCAAGATGCTACCTTTTATAATCGCAACAATGATCAATCTATTTTCTTAATGTGGCCAGATGTAACCACCCAAACTAATAGCATATTTGTAGAGGCTGATACTGATTTAGAGGTTATCAAATTAACCACTGGTTTACGTTATGATGCTATCAATGCAAAAGCTGCTAAGGCAGATGAAACTACTGACTCTGGCAACCAGTCTTCAGCGTTATACAATAGTGTTTACAATGCCTATAATGGTGATAATAGTGCCGATGAACAAAATGTTAGTGGTTTAATCAGAGCTACAGGCGAATTCAGTTCTTTAGGATGGTTTACGGGGATAAGTCATACTAAAAGAACCGCCAGTGCTACCGAGCGTTTTCTTGCTAAAGGAGGTTCTCAAGGTGGCTTACAATCCTATTGGCTTGGTAATCCAAATATAAAACCTGAGCAACACAATCAACTAGATTTAGGTATTAGCCAAAAACTTAACTCCTTTACCTGGGAAGCTACTATTTGGTATGACAAGGTAGATGATTATATCTTACGCGACTTGGCAAAAAACCAATACCATAATGGTATTAACACTTTTGCAAAGGAGCTCTCTGAAGTCTATGTAAATATTGATGCACAACTTTATGGCTCTGATATTTCATTTAATTGGCTGGCAATGCCCACTATTAAACTAACAAGCCAAATTAGCTATACCGCTGGTAAAAATGTTTCTGATAAGAGAAATATATCTAGTTTACCACCAGTAAATGGTAACTTTACTTCTGAATATTACACAGCCTTTGTTGTACTAGGAGCAAGGCTTAATTTTGCCCTTGGACAAGACACTATAGATAACAAATATACACCTGTAAGTAAATTTGGTAAAACGCCTGCATGGAGTACAATAGACATGTATAGTGAAACTGAAGTAACCAAAAACTGGTTGTTAAAAGTAGGGGTTGATAATATCTTTGACCACGCCTATTATCAAGCGATAAACCGTGGTTCATTTGGAACAGCATTTAAGCTAAATGAACCTGGTAGAAATATATGGCTAAAAATAGCTGCTAACTTTTAAAACAAAAAACCAGCAAAGATATCTTTGCTGGTTTTTTACCTACATAACTATAGGAAACTTGATTAAGGAGCCTCTGAATGAAAAAATCAACCAAAAAAAATCTGTTACTTATTAGTATAGTAGCCGTTGTGCTTTTAATTATGCTAAGCATTAACAAACCAAGCCATGATACTATTACTACCAACATGCCTACTGCCTATCAAAGTCTAGGCTTTACTTTAGACTCAGATAAAGGCAAAGTTTCATTAACTGACTTTACTGGCAAATGGGTATTTTTATATGTGGGTTATACTTTTTGCCCTGATATTTGTCCGACCAATTTGGGCAGCTTATCACAAGCTTATCAACTATTAACCGAAGAAGAAAAAGCTAAGATTCAAATAATATTAGTTTCAGTTGATCCTGAACGCGATACTCCTGCAAGACTTGCCGAATACTCAAAATATTTTGAAATGAATATGCTAGGATTAACTGGTAAAAAAGCTAAATTAGATTCTCTAACACAAGCATTAGGAGCCGCCTACAAAATTAACAAAAATGAAGGCAAAAATTACTCAGTTGACCATTCTGCCTATACCTATATAATTTCTCCACAAGCAAAACTAATAGAACAAATTCCACATGGAGTAGATGCTAAACAGTTTTTAACAAAAATACGACAAACAATAAATACAGGTAATAAATCATGAATATCCTTACCAAACTAGTAACATTAGCACTAATTAACCTACTTTTAACTAGCTGCTCATCTAATAATGACTCAAAGGACTCTACAGCTATTTCAATCAAAGATTCTTTTGTTAGGGAGGTACCTTCTGTGGCAATGGCAACGGCAGCATTTATGACTTTATCTAATTCTAGTGCTAAAGATATTTATCTTGTTAAAGCCACATCGGCAACGGCTAAAACACTAGAGCTACATACCCATAATAAGGAACATGGTATGCTGAAAATGAGACAAGTTAAAGATATAAAAATACCAGCTAAAGGTTCAATACAACTAAAACCTGGTGGCTTGCATATTATGCTTATTGAACCTACACAAGATTTAACCAAAACAAAAATTGTATCAATAAAGCTTATGTTTAAAGATGGCTCCTCAACAGAAATTAATGCCCCAGTAAAGTCAGTTAAAAAGCCTATGCAAATGTCAGCTAAAAAAAATCAACAACCAGCTATTAAAAAAGCTAAGACTTTAGACCTATGTGTTAACTACTCAAATGCAAAAGAAGATGAACAAGAAAAGATTATAAAAGAGCTTAACTACCGTAATCAACTTAGTGAAAAAGACATCCAAAATATAAAGAAATCTATAGTTGAAACTAGCAACACCATGTGTGGCATGTACATGATTTTAGGTAAACCATTACAAGAAAAAAGTAAGCAACTTCGCCCGATGGTTTTTAAATCAATCCATGTTTATCCTGATAACTACTATGTAACTCAAATGGGTATTGTTGTTGCCAAGCATGAACGCAAAGAAGGCTCTACCCCCCCCCCTTTATCAGTAGAAAAGCCACTAGTAATGGAAGCTCCTGTTAAATTTATAGCTCCAGGTGGCAGACCTATGCACTAGCCATGCTACTATGGTAGAATCACACCCCATATAAACACATAGGAAAAACCAAATGACCCAAGATGAACTAAAACAACAAGTTGCCAAAGAAGCTATTAAATATGTAAAAGAAGATACCATTATTGGGGTAGGTACTGGCTCTACCGCTAATTTTTTTATTGATGAGTTAGCCAGTATCAAAGGCAAGATTGAAGGTGCAGTTGCTAGCTCTGAAACAACAGCAGAGCGCCTAAGAAGCCATGGCATTCCCGTATTTGAACTAAATGAAGTCGCAGAAATTTCCGCTTATATTGATGGTGCTGATGAAGCAGATACTGGTCTAAATTTAATCAAAGGGGGGGGGGGGGCGTTAACGCGTGAAAAAATCGTCCTAGCGGTTGCCAAAAAATTTATTTGTATTGCGGATGACAGTAAAAAAGTTTCAACACTAGGTAAATTCCCACTGCCAATTGAAGTTATCCCTATGGCAAGAAGTTATGTTGCAAGAGAAATTGTAAAACGCTTTGGTGGTGAACCAGTATATCGTGATGGTTTTGTTACTGATAATGGCAATATTATTTTAGATATTCACCAGTTAGAAATAACTAACCCTATTGCTTTAGAAAATGAGCTTAATAGTATTGTCGGTACAGTTACTAACGGTTTATTTGCAGTGCGTAAAGCTGACATATTTTTATGTGGCAACCAAAATGGCGTAGAAGTTATTACCGCATGACATTTCTCCTAATAACACTGCTGCGTAACACTGGGGATAGTTCCACATGAAACAAAAATCCTCAATCAGCAGTAAACTATTTGGCTTTTTAGTAATAGCTTTACTAGGCTTTCTAATTTATCTAACCGTGTTTTCTGATGGGTTAGGAAAAGCACCTAATTTAAAAATTGGTGAAATACCGCTAAATAAACCACTAAAACCAATCCTAGTAAATTTTTGGGCGACCTCTTGCCCTAGTTGCATTACAGAAATGCCCGAATTTACCAAAATGAAAAATAAATTTGCCGATAAATTTGAAGTAATCGCTGTAGCTATGGACTATGATCCACCAGAACAAGTGGCAAAGTTTATTGCCAAAAACAACTACCCTTTTATCTTTGTCAAAGATGGCAGTGGCAAAATAGCTAAAGCTTTTGGCGGTATTTTACTTACCCCTACCAGTTTTTTAATCGCCCCTAATGGTAATATAGTTTACCAAAAAGTTGGCGAAGTTGATTTTCACATAGTCGAACAAAAAATTGCCAATATGGCTGTAGACTTTTGATTCTAAATTTATCGAGACTAACTAATGACTAACAATAACAGCCTGTTTTTAGATGCCCAAAAACATATCCCTGGAGGAGTAAACTCCCCCGTTAGAGCCTTTAAAGGCGTAGGTGGTAATCCTATATTTTTTAAACAAGCAACTGGTGCATACTTAATTGATGCCGATGGCAAACAATATATTGACTATGTTGCTTCTTGGGGCTCCGCTATCCTTGGTCATGCACACCCAGAAATAATTAAAGCCGTACAAAACCAAGCAGAGCTAGGCTTAAGTTTTGGTGCTCCTACTGAAATTGAAACCAAAATGGCAGATAAAATCTGTGAGCTAATTCCCTCAATAGATATGGTACGCATGGTTAGTTCAGGCACCGAAGCCACCATGAGTGCCATTCGCCTAGCTCGTGGTTACACTGGTCGTGACAAAATAGTTAAATTTGAAGGCTGCTATCACGGGCATTCCGACTCATTACTAGTAAAAGCTGGCTCTGGAGCCTTAACTTTTGGAGTACCATCATCTGCTGGTATCCCCAAAGCACTGGCTGAATTAACCATTACTCTAACCCATAATGATGCCGAGCAAGTCAAACAAATCTTTGCCAAAATAGGCTCCGAAATAGCCTGCATAATTGTTGAACCTATAGCTGGCAATATGAACTGCATTCCACCAGAAAATGGCTTTTTAGAAACTCTACGCCAAGTATGTGATCAAAACGGCACGGTACTTATTTTTGATGAAGTCATGTGTGGTTTTAGAGCAGGCTTAACGGGGGCTCAAGGGCTATACAACATCACCCCCGACCTAACCACCTTTGGCAAAGTAATTGGTGGTGGCATGCCTGTTGGAGCTTTTGGCGGCAAAAAAGCCATCATGAACCACATAGCACCACTAGGCGATGTTTACCAAGCAGGAACATTATCGGGTAACCCTATTGCGATGATTGCAGGGTTAAAAACCCTTGAACTAATCAGTAAAGATGGTTTTTTTAATGAACTAGAAAATAAAACTAGCAAACTACTAACAGGGCTACAACAAGCTGCTGATGAAGCAGGCATTGATTTTACCACTAACCAAGTTGGGGCAATGTTTGGTTTTTTCTTTAATAAACACAAAAATATCAGTCGGTTTGAACAGGTTAGTGCGGGTAATTTAGACCAATTCAAAAAATTCTATCATGGCATGCTAGCCGAAGGGATCTACCTAGCCCCATCAGTATATGAGGCTGGGTTTATGTCCTTATCCCATACTAATGCTGACATTGAAAAAACTTTACAGGCGGCTAAAAAAGTTATGAAAACCCTATAACAATCATATTTTAACTAATAACCAGTTATAAAAAAATTAACTACAAATAGTTACTATTTTTATAAATTACTACATATACTTATCCCTGTAAAATCATATAAACAATGTTTAATATATTAAAACAAGGGTAAAAAAATGAAACTTTCATTCAAAAAAACACTACTTACTACTGGGATTGTTCTAGCTTGTCTAACAACTACCCCTGCCTTAGCCCATTCAGATTCAGCTAAAGGTCTAAATGTAATCGTAACTTCTGCAGATACTCAAACCCAGCTTATGGCAATGGTCTTATCATTACAAACTATTAAAAAACACAAAAAATCTATTAATATGGTTTTATGTGGTCCTGCTGGAAAACTAGGTCTTAAGGATACAGTAACGGATAAACTAAAACCACAAAATGTATCACCCACTATGCTACTTAACAAAATCATGAAACTAGGAGCAAATGTTAAAGTATGCCCACTTTACTTACCTAACGCAAATAAAACAAAAGCTGATTTAATCCCAGGGATTACCGTAGCAAAGCCACCAAAAATTGCAGGAAATTTACTAAACAAACATTATAACAACCTAACTTACTAAGCTTTATTCAACCAATTTAACTGGACTAACCATGTCATCAAAAGTTTACTGCATAGCCCAGTTTCAACCAAAAACAGGCAAAAAAAGCGCTGTTTAAAGTTCTAAAAAACTTAGAACCAAATACCTTACGCGAAGACGGCTGTATTCAATACCGAGTAACCAAACAAATAACCAGCCCCTTTGCCGAAGTTAAAAGGGAGACACTCAATAACTGATTATAGCGATGAAGGCTAGTTTTTTAGCAAAAATTTTCTACCAAAAAAACCAACCATCACCCCTATCACCAAACCACTAGTGTTAGCCAACAGATCTAACCACTCCCCATAACGATTAACCGATGGTTGTATTAGTTCTATTACTCCACTCCAAGCTACTAACAGCAAAATTAATAAAATCCAATATTTTTGTTTTTTTAATGCAATAGGCAAAGCTAACAATAAATAAGCAATAAAATGATGTGTTTTGTCTGTACCTGGCATTGTTGGTAAGTGTGCTAATGGTAATAGCGATAAGGTTGAAATAACTACTAACAGAGTTAAGGTTATAAAAAACCAATTCTTTTCTATTAAATTTAATATACTTTTCATAACAACTATTTTTTAGGCTTACGCGGAATAACCAACCAAGCAATACCAGCAACTATTAACAAAAAAATGCCTACTTCAAGAAATGCCCACCACATTATTTTAACCCTGCAATCAACCGCTGATGCAAGCCACCAAAACTACCATTTGACATAATCACCACCACATCCTGTGGCTGTAACTCAGCTTGTAACTGCACTAACAACTCATCATAACTAGCAGCTACACGCACCTGCTGGCTAAAATCCTCAACATTCAACTGCCAATTCCAAGCAGGATCAATAAAAGCAAAAACCTCATCAGCATCCACAAAAGATAATGGCAAAGTTTGGCTATGAATACCCATCCGCATGGTATTAGAACGAGGTTCAAACACTGCGACTAACCTACCCTTGCCCTGCATTTGCTTTTTAATACCCGCCAAAGTAGTTTTAATAGCCGTAGGATGATGAGCAAAATCATCATAAATTTTAATCCCATTAACTGTTGCCAATAACGACATCCGCCGTTGCACGCCCTTAAACTCCGACAAACCTGCAAGAGCAACCTCCACACTCACCCCACAATGTTGAGCTGCCGCAACAGCACTCAAAGCATTACGCACCGAATGTTCACCAGTCATTTGCCAGTTTACAACACCCCTATCCTTACCTCGATAAAACACCCTAAATGCCGAACCATCTAAATTTTGTAAATCATAAGACCAATCATCGTTCTGATTTTTACCATGGCTCTCAACAGGAGACCAACAACCCTGCTCAATCACCTGCTGTAAGTTCTCATCTTCTGCTGGCAAAACAATCATCCCATTACTAGGCACAATCCTAACCAAATGATGGAATTGTTTTTGGATAGCTGCCAGATCATCAAAAATATCCGCATGATCAAACTCCAAGTTATTTAAAACACAAGTTCGTGGTCGATAATGCACAAACTTAGAGCGTTTATCAAAAAACGCCGTATCATACTCATCCGCCTCCACCACAAAAAACGGCGACTCACCCAACCTAGCCGAAACCCCAAAGTTATCAGACACCCCACCAATTAAAAAACCAGGCTTAAGCCCCGCATACTCCAAAATCCACGCCACCATTGAAGCGGTGGTAGTTTTACCATGCGTACCTGCAACCGCAACCACCCAACGATCCTTTAAAATATTTTCAGCCAACCACTGAGGTCCAGAAGAATAAAGCTGATGCGCATTTAAAGTATCCTCCACCGCCTGATGACCACGGCTTAAAGCATTACCAATAACCACTACATCAGGTTTACTACCAATAAAATCTTCATCATAAGTAGTAACCTCAATACCTGCCTGCTCAAGCTGAGAGCTCATTGGCGGATAAATCGCCTTATCAGCACCAGATACAACGACCCCCATAGCCTTCGCTAGTTGAGCAATACCACCCATAAAAGTACCAGCAATACCCAATATATGAATTTTTTCTTTTAAATCTACCATAACTATTCCTGATAAACCTTTTCAACCATTTAAAATTACCCTACAAACTATCCAAAGGACTCTTAACTCCCTGACTTCTCTGCTTTAATACATGCGAATAAATCATCGTCGTTTGTACATTCGCATGACCCAATAAAGCCTGAATTGTACGAATATCCGTACCCGTTTGCAACAAATGCGTCGCAAAAGAATGGCGGAAAGTATGGGCAGAAACCTTCTTATCTATCCCACACTTTCTAACCGCAACCTTAATCGCCTTATTCATAGTCGAAGAATCAACATGATGACGGCGTTTAATTACAGAACGAGGATCTACCGCCAAATTATGGCTAGCAAACACATACTGCCAGCCAAATTCAAACGGAGCATTAGGATCCTTTAAAGCCAACGCATTAGGCAAAAAAACGCCAGCGCAATCATTCACTAAATCCTGCGAATGCACCTCTTTACGCTGTAACAAATGAGCTCTCAACAAAACAACAACCTTATCCGCAAGCGGCGTAACCCTACCCTTATCACCCTTACCATTACGCACAACAATTTGAGCATACTCAAAATCAATATCCTGAACCCGCAAACGCACCAACTCCGAAACCCGTAAACCACCACCATAAAGCATATTCACCATCAAAAAACTAGTACCCCGCAAACAAGCCAAAATAGAACGAACCTCATCGACACTAAGCACCACAGGCAACCGAGGAGTTTTACGAGAACGAGCAGGTTTAACCCCATCAAATGGATGACCAAACACCTCACGATACAAAAAAGCCAACGCATTCAACGCCTGATTTTGCGTACTAGCCGCCACATTCTTACTCACCACCAAATCAGTCAAAAAACGCTCCACCAAACCCGCAGAATCAACCAACAAATCATCACGACACCTAGCACCAACAAACCCAATAAAACGTTTAGCCCAATCACAATAACTAAGCTCCGTCTTATAAGCATAATTCAAACGATGCATTTTCTCATGCATTTCCTGCATAATCGGCTTACCACTCAACATCACAACCAAACCTTTATTTTCCTTTAATAGCTAATATCAAGTATAATAAAAACACACAAAAACAGCAAGAAAATAGTTTTTTAGTCACCAAATAATGGAGAGCGTGTTCAAAAGTACCCGCTTGTAATTGATCTTGAAGATTAACCACAATCATCAGGTCTTGATTGTAGTTGTAGGGAATATATTTAGCCATGAGATACACTCTTGTTCTTGATGAGTG
>DBOE01000084.1 GCA_002299585.1 Hydrogenovibrio sp. UBA654
ATAAGAATTTGGAACTAAGCAGTTAAAGTTTTTTCTACGGTTTTTATGTTTAGGGGTGTTAAATCAAGTATTCCATTTTTATAAGGCGGTTTAACTTGTCCCTGAATTAAAGGCAGTAAATAATCAACTGCCTGCTGGGTAATAGCATAATCTTGGATATTTATAAACTCATCAGGAACAGTTTTATCCATGCTTGCTACGGTAATTAAATCTACATTTTTAAATTGCCACTGAAAAGGAGAGTCCTTTATTTTTTCAATTATTGGTAGTGTGCCGTGGCCATTATTCATTGAGGCAAGAACGCTGGCTTCACCTGCTTGATAAGCTATATCCCAATCAGTTTTAGATACCAGATGAGTTGCCGATCTTTGTAAATAATCAGGAATAATGGCATGAGTTTTAACTTTTAACTTATCGGAAATTAGATTGGCAAGAGCATTGCCTGCACCACCTAATTGATAGTAGTTTTTTTCTGTGGTGTATTCAATGCTTTTAAAGGACAAGTACTCACCTTGCTCATCTTTAATACCTTCAGATGCAACACAGACACAATAACCTGCTTCTGCAATAAGTTGTTTTACCTTAGTTAAAAAACTAGCTTGTTTAAATGGACTTTCAGCAGGTAGCACCATAAGTGGTATATCAGGTAAAAAATGCTTAACTAAACCTCCAGATAAAGCCAACCAGCCAGTATCTCTACCCATGGTTTCCATTACTAAAAACTTAGTAGAGGTTTTATGCATTGATTTGATATCCAACGATGCTTGAGCTAGGCTAGTGGCAATATATTTAGCAGCACTACCAAAACCAGGGCTACAATGTGAGATAGCCAAATCATTATCGATGGTTTTAGCAACACCAACGCAGATAACTTTATGACCTTGTTGGCAACAATAATCGGCTACTTTTTTGGCAGTAACCATTGAACCATTACCACCATTATAGAAAAAATAGCCAATATCATAAGCCTTAAAGACCTCCAATACTCTTATATACTGAGCAGGGTTATGTTCTAAGGAATCTAAGTCAAAGCGGCAAGCATCAAAGGCGGCCCCAGGCAGGTATTTTAATTTAGCGAGTTGATTATCTGCGATTAAATCTATATCAACTAGGTTCTCCTCTAACACACCTGCAATACCATTTAGGGCGGCATAGGTTTTGCCAAAAATGGTAGGATATTTTTTAATCATCTGGAAGAGCGCATAAGCACTAACATTAATGACCGAAGTTACTCCACCTGCCTGAGCATAAATAACATTATTAGACACTGGTCATTTCTAGCTTGTCGGTCAATTTTATAAATTTTTGGGTTGCTAATACTGCCTGTAATGGCTGTTCCATTAATAAATGTCGCCAGCCTATTTGTTGTTTTTCTTGATTATTCTTAATAATGTTTAACAGTTGCTGTTTATTAACTATATTATTAACATTTAAACCATAATCTATTGCTAGTTGTTGGTTTATTGCCTGCCCAATTAACATAAAAACCTGCTCTTGTTCGGAAGGGTTAAATTTAACCACTTGCTTACTTGGCCAGTTTTCGGGGTTTGCAAATACTTCATCAATTAATGCAATCCACTTTTCGCCGAATTGTTTGACGCTTGAAGACTTTATATTTGGCACCTTATACAAATCTTCAACGGTTTTTGGTGGTCGTTTAGCAATGGCTAAAATACAATCATCGGACAAAGTCCATTTTCTAGGTTTATTATTCTCAATCGCATAGTCTTCACGCCATTGAGCAAGAGTATTACTAATAGCATGATTTTTAGGTACTAATTGGTTAGCCTTTTTGATTCTTTCATTGGTTTTGGTTGGATTATCATCATAAAGATTGTGATTTAAAAGCTCAGAGAAATCTTCCTTTAAAGCATCTTGTTGTTTTTTAGTTAAATTAGCCGTTATTTTTTTATATAAAGGAGATAAAAACTTAACATCATTAATGGCATATTCAAGCTGCTCTTTAGTTAATGGCCGTTGGTTCCAGTTTGTTCTACTTTGGTCTTTAGCAATCTCAATATTTAGTTCAGCTTTTAATACCCTTGCTAAGCCGACCAAATCTCCATGACCCAAAAATAGTGCAGCAATTTGAGTATCAAAAATAGATACCGGCATTTGACCTGCAATTTGATAGAGTATTTCTATGTCCTGCCTAGCGGAGTGGAAGACCTTGATTATATTTGGATTACTTAATAAACTCCACAGAGAGTTTAAGTCTGAGATAGCAATTGGATCGATAATAGCTGCTTCATCTTGGTCGGTATAGATTTGAATTAAGCTTAGTTCTGCATAAAAAGTATTGGTGCGCATGAATTCAGTGTCTATTGCAAACCATGTTACAGAGTTAGTGATTTTTTGACAAAAATTGGTAAGAGAACTTTCAGAATCAAGGTATAAATAAGTCATACGTAAAGTTTACTCTATTTTTTAGACTATTCTTGGAAAATTTTGGGTTTAAAATGTTATTCAGTATCTCTTTTAGGAAGTAGGTTTATAAAGTTGTGCAATATGGTGGCTACACCGGGATTTGAACCTGGGACCCCATCATTATGAGTGATGTGCTCTAACCAACTGAGCTATGTAGCCAAAGAAGATGCGTATTATAGAGTTTTTTGCTTAGTTGTCAATAAAATTAACCGCATAGAATATAATTATACATTGAACCTAAAGTGCATAATATCACCATCTTTTACAATATATTCTTTGCCCTCTAAACGCTGTTTACCTGCTGATTTTGCTCCAGCATCACCTTTGAATTCTATAAAATCTCTATAGGCAGTTACTTCTGCTCGAATAAAGCCCTTTTCAAAATCAGTATGAATAACTCCTGCGGCTTGCGGTGCTGTTGCCCCTACCTTTACTGTCCAAGCTCTTACTTCTTTTACGCCTGCAGTAAAATAAGTTTGTAAACTTAATAAATTATAAGCTGCACGAATTACTCTATTTAAACCTGGTTCTTTCTGCCCCATTTCTGCTAAAAAATCTATTTTATCTTCATCATCTAACTCGGCAATTTGCTCTTCTGTTTCTGCACAAATAGCAACCACAACAGCACCTTGAACGATTGCTAGCTTTTTTACTTCCTCTAACAAAGGATTGTTGTCAAAACCATCATCACTTACATTGGCTATATACATCATTGGTTTTATGGTTAGAAGGTGTAAGCTTTGTAAAATAACTTTATCATCATCAGATAAGTCAATTAAACGAACCAAAACGCCTTGTTCAACTTCTTTTAAAACTCGCTCATAAACTTCTTTTTTGGCAACGGCTTCTTTATCCCCACTTCTAGCTGTTCTTTGTACTTTTTGAATTGCTTTTTCAAGTGAATCAGCATCAGCAAACGAAAGCTCCATATTGATGATTTCAATATCTGAAAGGGGATCGATTTTACCCGCTACATGCACAATATCATTATTCTCAAAACAACGAACAACCTGTACTATGGCATCAGTTTCACGAATATTAGATAAAAATTTATTACCTAATCCTTCTCCTTTAGATGCTCCTTCTACTAAACCTGCAATGTCCATAAAATCAACCGTTGCTGAAAGAGTTCTTGCTGGATTAACAATTGCGGCTAAGTTTTTCTCTCTCTCATCTGGCACAGCAACTACGCCCACATTTGGTTCAATAGTACAAAAAGGATAATTAGCAGATTCTATTCCTGCATTAGTTAAAGCATTAAAAAGTGTGGATTTTCCTACATTGGGTAAGCCGACTATTCCGCATTTGATCGCCATGGTTCTTTCTCCTAATTGCTGTGAAGTTCTTGCATTGCCTGTTCTATATTGTTTTTTAATAAATAGGGCAATATCTTAGATGCTTGGTAGATGGTATCTTCAATTAATAATTGGTCAATTCTTGAAGGCGATTTTAAAACATAGTCAACAACCTGAGAACTGTTTCCAGGATGAGCAATGCCCAACCTTAATCTCAAAAAGTCTTTACTAGATAAAGTGGCAATAGTATCTCTTAAACCATTATGCCCACCATGCCCACCAGTTTTTTTTAACTTGGCAACACCTACGGGTAGGTCTAGTTCATCATGAACTATTAAAATCTCATCTACCTTAATTTTATAAAAGTTAGTTAAAGCTTGAATGGCTTGTCCACTACGATTCATAAAAGTATCTGGTTTTAATAACCAAAACACAACCTCGTTAATTTGAACTCTAGCTACTTCACCAAAAAATTTGGTTTGTGGATGAAATTGTACATTATATTGGTTAGCAATTTCCTCCACAAACCAAAAACCCACATTATGCCTAGTTTGTTTATACTGTGAACCAGGGTTTCCTAGTCCAACAATTAATTTAACAGATGACATATGTGGGCTTTTAATCTTTTAACTTAGGACAGATTAAACTTTAATTTTACTTATTCCAACTACTGCTTGATCATAATCTGCACTACCGTGGCTTAATGCCGTAAGTAAAACCCCTTTTGGCATTTCTAAGTCAGATAGACGCATGCTTTGACCGGTTTCCATTTTAGAGACATCAACAATAATTTTAGTTGGTAAATCTCTTGCCTTACAACGAACTTCGACGATTTGTTGCATAAATGACATAAGTCCCCCCATTTTTATAGCAGGAGAAGCATCGGCACCAGAAAACTCTAATGGAATTTGCTTAGTAATAGTTGTAGTTTTACTAACTCTTTGAAAATCAATATGAGAGACATTTTCTGTTGCTGGATGACGCTGAAGATCTTTGATAACACACTCTTCTTTTGATCCTGCCCCTTCAACTGTTAAAATTGTGTTGAAAATATTTGCATCTTCTAATGCTTTTACAACTAGATTTGATGCTAAAGCGATTGATTTAGCGTCTTTACCAGCACCATAAATTATTGCTGGTATTTTATCCGCATGACGAAGGCGGCGGCTCGCACCTTTACCTTTATCTGTGCGGAGTTCTGCAGTCCATACTTGACTCATAATATAAATGCTCCATAATTAACATAAATATGTTAGACGATATAAAACTCTACGCTCGCGACCAAGCATATAGCAATGAAGAGGAGTATTATACAGAATTATCTTTAAAAAGAAACCGTTATTAACCCCTAATTTATAAGTAGGAATTAGGGGTTAATATTTATGCCGCAATTATTTTACTGGCAAAAGCTCGGAAACAGACTCCTCTTTATGAACCTTTAAAATGGTTTTTCCTAAAATTGGAGCAATTGATACTTGACGGATTTTAGCAGATTCTTGAGCCTTTTTAGAAAAAGGGATGGTATCAGTTACCACTAGCTCTGTTAGTGCTGAATTATTAATATTATCAACAGCTGAGCCTGATAGCACGGCATGAATAACATAGGCGCTAACACTATTAGCTCCATGTTCAATTAGAGCTTGGGCAGCTTTACAAAGAGTTCCTGCTGTATCAACCATATCATCAACCAGAATACAGTCTTGTCCTTTAACATCACCTATTATATTCATGATTTGAGCAACATTTGCTTTAGGACGGCGTTTATCAATAATCGCCATTTCACAACCAAGAGATTTTGCGACTGCTCTAGCACGAACTACCCCCCCCATATCTGGTGAAACAACCATCATATTACCATTAGAAATGTTTCCAGATGTTTTCATGTCGGCAACTAAAGTTGGTGATCCATAAATATTGTCAACTGGAATATCAAAAAAACCTTGAATTTGATCAGAATGAACATCAATGGTAATAACACGATTTGCCCCTGCAACAGTCATCATGTCAGCGACTAATCTAGCGGTAATTGGTACTCTTGCTGAGTAGGGTCTTCTATCTTGTCTAGCATAGCCATAATAGGGAACAACTGCCGTAATACGCTTTGCAGATGCTCTTTTTAAAGCATCAATCATTACTAATAGTTCCATTAAATTGCCGTCTGGATTAGGTGCACAGGTAGGTTGTAATACATACACATCAGTGCCACGCACAGATTCATTTATTTGAACAGCTATTTCACCATCACTAAAACGACCAACATTAGCAATACCTAAAGGGATTCCAGTTGAAGAAGAAATTTTTTCTGCTAGGGGAATATTTGCGTTACCTGCAAAAATACGAACATTCTCATAAGTCATTTATGGCATCTCCTATAGCTGTTGCTATGAAAAAGGTGAAGAATTTGAATAATAATGGCAGGGCTAGCAGGATTTGAACCTGCGCATGACGGCATCAAAAGCCGTTGCCTTACCGCTTGGCGATAGCCCTAAAATCATTGACTTAAAGAAGTACTTTAAGACAGGTGCGTATTATCC
>DBOE01000024.1 GCA_002299585.1 Hydrogenovibrio sp. UBA654
CATCCTTGCATGAATTTGTTTCAAGAAGAGGGCATAAAAATAAGTCTAGCCAAGAAAAAACGTAAATCAGCATGGAGCGATGAATATAGAGCTAAAGTGGTATTTCAACAGTGATTTATATGCGGTAGCCCTAGTACTACCCCCTATCCGCTAGGTATTTTCAAAAATACTTTATCTTCACACACTAGCTGAAGGAGACATAAATATATTATAATTTTAGAGCTTAATCCCCATCAGTAAAATTTATACCAAAATCAACATTTAGTGCTTTAGGGATATCCTGTTCTAACATTTTTATTAGTTGCGAATAGGTAACTTTCATTGCTTTTCTATCTTGTGAAGTGGCTTGCAATTTAGCTTGTGTTATTAATTTTAAAAACTTATCCGCTGTTTTTTTATTACTTGATGCCTGTAAATATTTTTCTAAACTTAACTTGCTATTTTTTGCGGTAAATAAATCTTCTACTGCCTCTAAACCTGCTAGCATATTTTTATAAGCCATCCCTGAGATATGGCTATCCAACCACCCTTCTAACTTGCGTTGTTTTATATAACGAAAATAATCTTGAATAGAAAATATTAACTTTGTAAGAGATTTATCGCCATTAATTAATTTATCTTTTTTAAATAGTTCTCCATAAGAAAACTGCTGTAATCTAGCTTTTTTTTGCCAAGAATCTAATACATAACTTGCAATATCACTATTTAAATTACTCATCCCAGTTAATAATTCGCAACTTCTAGGGTTATGTCGATAATTATTTAAAATGCTTCTATTATGTGTGCTTTTGTTAGTAAAATCAGAAAATACCATCTGTTCTAAAACATGAATCCCGACCAAATTAAAATTTAAGCCTGCAAAATACTGATTATCTAGTTTAACATTATCTTTTAGGCGTTGGTTTAAACGAATTCGTACCGTGTTAGAGTAGTTTTTACCTCGTTGACGCATTGAGTCAACAAAGTTTATTTTTGCAGTAAATAAATTATCTCGTAAAGGCCCAAAATCGAACATTATTACTTTATTCCAGCTTAAAGAAAGTTCTTTCCAATTATCTTTCAGTTGCTTTAAGTTTACCGAGTTTGGTGATTTACAAAACTTTTTGCTAAAAGAGCTAAACTCTATAGAGGATCGTTGCCAATTTTTAATATTGGGGATAATAACAATATCAGCAGAATGAGCAACAACCTGCTGCAAACCATCTTGGCTAACCTCCAATTTATTTGGAGACATCCCACAAGATGATAAAAATAGCACGAAAGCAATGGCTAAGGATGATTTCAATTTCATAACTTTTCCTAAAAAAATATACTTGATATTTTAAATCAAATTTTTTTAATTTGTTTTTCTATTCTTTTTATTGACACAGGGCTTAAGGTTTTCATAGGCTGAGCAAATAATGAAATTCGTAACTCCTCAAGCTGCCAGCGAATTTCTTCTAGCTTTTCTGAGTTTTCATAAATAGCTTGCTGTTTTAACGACCAATAACTATCAAATAAAGGGCTAATCTTCCGAATAACAAGATGGTCTTTACTTGGTTCTATATCTATTTTATCTAATCGTTTTTCAATAGCCTGTAAATAAAAAGGGAACCTTTTAAACCATTTATCAGGTGTTTTAAGAACAAACTCTTTACTAATTAGTTTATCTAATTGCTGCTTAATGTCGCCAATAGACATTAAATGCCTTGGATTAACCCTAACCTTTACCTTTTTAACTATTTGCTGATGGGCAATTAAAGTTGTATTTACCTGCTTAGTTACTTCTTGAGCTTGTAGAATCCATTTTTCTTTTACTTTAAGCAAAGTAGCAGTATACTCTTGTTGAGTTTTTATTAATTCTGGGTTAGCTACCAGTTGGTTTAAAGATTTATCTATTATTTGTTTGGTTAAATCCTGGCAGGTACCATAAGGTGCATAACATAAACAGGCTTTTTGCAAAGGTAGCCTATTACTCAGATATTTAACCTTATCAGCCAAATTGTTAGCTAATAACTTTAAAACTGCTTTGCCATGCTGTTGTTGAGCTAACTTTTTATCACCAATTAATACTAACTCTATAGATTGGTTTGTTATTTGTAGGCTTGGGTAAGCAATCATTTTTCCTGTTGGAGATTTAATTTCTTGTTGTTGCTTTAAATCACCAAAGTCCCAAATAGTAATTTTTTTATTAGATTTTTTATTTATTTTCAGAGTTTGTTTTAGCTGTTTTTCTACTAGATGTTGGTAATTCTCTTTTAGTTTATCTAGGTTAATATCCTTAGCTAACACTTTATTACTATGATCTTCTAGCTGATAAAAAGGCATCAGATAAGAAGGTAGCTCTGTATTAGCAAAGTCTTCTAAGGAAATGTTTTTGTCCGTTTTTTTATTTAGAACTAAAATCATCTGCGTTAGATAGTCGCCTTTTTTATCAACTGATATTTGCTGATGAACTAAATCTACAAATTGCGGTACTGGCACAAACTGTTTGCGTAATTGCTTGGGTAAAGACTTAATATAAAATGCTGTTTTTTCTTTTATTAATCCAGGTGTTAACCATTCAAAATCTTGTTTGTTAATTAAATTAAGAGATACTAAAGGAATTTTAACAACTAAACCATCTTGTTCTTTACCAGGTACAAAATGATAATCAACAGCTATATCCAAACTATTTTTTATAGTTATTTGATCAGGAAAATTAAGCTCTAAATTAGTATTAACATTCTGTTTAAGTAAAAATGATTGTTCTAAAAATAGGCCTTCAATTAACTCAGGGGTTTGCTTTTCTATTTTTTTAACCCATTTTTCTAAAGAAGAAACACTATAAATATGTTGCGGTATTTTTTCTGCATAAAATTCATATAATACTTCATCATCTATTAAAAAATCAGGTCGTCGCAACTTTGCTTCTAAATATTTAACCTCTTGAATTAATTTTTGATTGTGCATAAAAAACCCAAGCTTAGTTTTCATATCTCCCATAACTAAAGCAAAACGCAAAAATATTTTATGTGCCTCTCCGGGGTTAATTAATCCATAATTACAACGGCGTTTATTTACTATTGGTAAGCCATACAAAGAGCTAGATTGATAAGCACTAACCTGACCTACATTTTTTTGCCAGTGTGGATCTAAGTAATTATGTTTTAATAGATGTGGAGCAATTGACTCTACCCATAAAACATCTATTTTTGCATTATTTCTAGCATATAATTTGGTGGTTTCTATTAATTCTGCTGATAATATCCACTTCGGCTTTGTTTTAAACAATACTGAACTTGGGTGTAAAAATAACTTAGTATTTCTTGCCCCAAGGTAACTTTTATCATCATTCCTAGTAGCAATATTACCCAACAAACCTGCTAATAATGAACGATGAATAGCAATAGAATGAATATCAGCTAACCTTTCTATAGTTTCTTTACCTTTATTTATTTCTTCATACAAATGTAACTGATCAACCACTATCCCACTTCTTTTCAAGCTAGACTTTAACTGCATAAATAAATCATGCCATTCTTTCATTCTTAAATAAGATAAAAAATTGGTTTTACAGAGCTTTCTAAGTTTATTTTGACTTAGATGTTGGCGTTTATCTTCATAAAAACGCCATAAATTTAATACCAAAATAAAATCAGATCTTTCATCTTCAAACTGTTTATAAGCCTTATTAGCGGCTTGTCTGTTGGCTTCATTTATAACTCTTGGATCTTGAATACTTAAAAAAGAAGCGATAATTAAAACTTCCCCCAAAACTGCATTATCTTGACCTGCCATAACCATTTTTGCAACTCGTGGCTCTAGTGGCAACTTTGCTAATTGCCGGCCATGATTAGTTAAACGGCGGTTTTTATCTAAGGCTCCTAGCTCTTGTAGCTGGCGTAAACCATCATTTACAGACTTATATTCTGGTGGTTCAATAAAAGGGAAGTTATTAACCTCTCCTAATTTCATAACATTCATCTGTAAAATCACTGCTGCTAGAGAAGTTCGATGGATTTCTGCAGGAGTAAATTCGGGGCGACTATTAAAATCTTCTTCATCATACAAGCGTACACAAATACCTGAAGAAACTCGCCCACAACGCCCTGCTCTTTGGTTAGCTGATGCTTGTGATATTTTTTCTATTGGCAAACGCTGTATTTTTGAACGCACACTATAGCGACTAATCCTTACTTGCCCTAGGTCTATTACAAATTTAATACCTGGAATAGTCAAAGATGTTTCTGCAACATTGGTGGATAAAATAATACGCCTTTTAGTAGAAGACGTAAAAACTTTATTTTGCTCTGCCATAGATAACCGAGCATATAAAGGGGTTATTTCTGTATTTTTAAGCTTATGTTTGCGTAAAACTTCGTGCGTTTCTTTAATATCCCTTTCGCCCACTAAAAATATTAATACATCTCCAAAAGGATCTACCAATGCTAGTTCATCAAGAACATGTACTATCGCCGTAGGAATATCTTGTTCAAACTCATTACCCTCATCATCTGAGAAATTAATTAAGGGCTTATAACGCAATTCCACAGGATAAGCTCTGCCACTAACTTCAATTATTGGTGCATTATTAAAATGTTTAGAAAATATTGTTGTATCAATGGTTGCTGAAGTAATTATTAGCTTTAAATCTTTTCTTTTATAGAGTATTTTTTTTAGAATCCCTAACAAAAAATCTATATTGATTGAGCGTTCGTGGGCTTCATCAATAATAATAGTGTCATATTGGTTTAAAAAAGGATCATTTTTCACCTCTGCCAATAAAATACCATCAGTCATTACCTTAATTAAACTGTTAGCTTGCACTAAATCATGAAAACGGACTTGGTAACCTACCAAATTACCCAAAAAAGAGCCGAGTTCTTCAGCGATTCTCTGTGCAACGCTTCTAGCCGCGAGTCTGCGCGGTTGTGTGCAACCAATCTTGCCAAACACCCCCCTACCTGCTTCAAGGCATATTTTTGGTATTTGGGTTGTTTTACCAGAACCAGTTTCTCCAGCTATGACAACCACTTGATTATTCTTAATTAAATCAAATAATTCATTGCGTCTTTTTGCAACTGGAAGCTTCTCATCATAAAAAACTTTAGGGACTGAATGCTTATTTACTGCCACTTGTGCCAAGGAAGAGTTAAGTTTTTGTAAAAAAATACGACCTTGGTTATTGTTTACCAAAGTTATAACCTGCGCATCCGTTTTAAGATTAAATTGCTTAAATTGTTGAGTTAAAAAACATCTATCTTTTGATAAACAATTTGTAATAGCTGATTTAATGGCAGATATATCTGTAAAGTCTTGGTTGGTAGGCATAACTTTTTTAGGTAAAAATTTTCTCTATTTTGAATTCAAATATAATGCTTTTCCCTGCTAAAGGATGATTAAAGTCTACCAAAACTTGGTCTGACACCAAATCATAAATTGTACCCAACACCTGATTACCAGTAGGTAAATTAAACTCAACTATATTGCCCTTAACTAATTCCATATTTTTTGGAAACTCCGCTTCTTTCATTGTCTGAATATTTGTCATATCCGGCTGTCCGTAAGCTTGTTCTGATGCTAGATTAAACTTTGCTTTGGTGCCTTCTTCCAAACCTATAAATAAATCTTCAAGATTTTTTATAAATTGGCCATCACCAATCGTTAATTTTAAAAGTTCTGCCTCTTCTGTTTTATCAACAAGAGTACCATCTAATAAAGAAAGGGTAAAAGATATTTCAATAATTGAATCTTCTTTTACCCTCGCTAAAGGCAAATCATGTAAGTTCTTCTTCATAAACTACTATCCTATTTCGCCCTCTTTCTTTTGCTTGATATAAGGCTTCATCTGCCGATCTTAATACATCTTCTGGTTTTTTATGCCATTCATTTTTTTGTGCAACACCAAAGCTTACCGTTATTTTTTGGTTAATTTCTTGTTTTAAATTTAATTCTAAATTTTCAATATTAGAAAGAATTAATTCTAGCTCTTGCTCTGCCTGCTCTGCTGATTTTTTAGGGAATACAATAGTAAATTCTTCACCTCCATAACGATAAACCTTGCCAAAGGATACTTTAGATAGTTCATCAGCTACTAAAATTAGAACCTGATCACCCACATAATGCCCATAGGTATCATTAAATTTTTTAAAATGGTCTATATCAACCATAGCTACTGAATATGTTCTACCAAGGCTAGAAAAATTCTCTAACAATGATAACCTAGAATTTAATCCCGTTAGAGAATCAACATAAGCAACCTTATGAGAGTCAAAAATTATAGCTATAACAATTAATAGAGCTGATATGGCAGATAACCAAGTAAACACATACGGTTGATCAATTTGATTAAAAGCTAAGCTCATCAATATTAGCACAAAAACTAATGTTCTATCTACCTCTTTAATGTTTTCTATATAGGCATTTCTAAATATAATAAACAGCCAGCTAAGAACAACTACAATCGCTACCGACATAGTCAAATTAATAAATTTAATGTTAACTTTATAACTAAATACTTCTACAAGATTAACCGGCAAAAAATCCATAATGAAGATAACCATAACTATCTGTAATAAAAAAACTACCGATATAAAAATATTATAAAAGGAGAGATTAACCCCTTTTTCGGGCAAGCAAGATAAAATTATGATATTTATAGGCAACAATAAAGGTATCACAAACAACAAAAGCGTAGAAAATGTTTGGCTATCTATTACTGTTGGCAAATAATTAAAACTAGCGAAATTTAACAAACCAATAACCAACAATAATAAAACCGGCAACATACGATTCATAAATACACTTATAAAAATGCCAAATGAAATTATTAAATAGGGTGAAAATTCTAATGTTGCATGTATTTTGCTATCCCAGCCGGTAACTTCAAATGCTTGCCAAACTGCCAGAGCACTTAAGATTAACAGCCAAATATATTGCTTAAAGTTAAACAGACTACCCACCAAAATTATATTTAAGCCTGATAACACAGATAAACACGTAAACTACTGCTAAAAACAACTTATAAAACCTCTTCCTTAATACCTATTTCTTTAATTACAAAACACATATTGGTTCGTAGCTTTTTACCATTTACTAAAAAGGATGCTCCTTCTGAAAATTTATCATCTTCATTTAAACGGATACTACCTTTAATTACTTTAATTAACTTTCCTGTATGACAACTATATATTTCAATTTTACGATCTAGTCCTACCCAGTCTGATTGAATATTTTTTGCACTATTTGATATTTTCTCACAACCTAATGTTAAAAACAGCAAAAGAAAAAGGGCTATAATCGCAATTAATCTCATAAAATTATTCTCCTAAAAAACATATAAGTTAGAATAATAACAAAAAAGAACATGCAGGAGTAAATTATAAAATGACAATAAACTTTAAAATCGAAAAAGACAGCATGGGAGAGTTAAAAGTTCCCAGCAATGCTCTGTATGGTGTTCAAACTCAAAGAGCAATCAATAACTTCCCGATTAGTCACCGCCCTTTACCAAATAAATTTATTCAAGCTCTAGCTTATGTAAAGTTCTCTTGTGCTAGTGCTAATTTAAAATTAAATCTTTTACCAGCAAACAAGGCTAAAGCCATTCAAACCGCCGCCACAGAAATAATGCAAGGAAAATACGCTGAACAATTTCCTATAGATATTTTTCAAACTGGATCAGGCACTAGTAGCAATATGAATATGAACGAGGTGCTTGCCAATCTCGCTAAATTGCTTACTAATACGGACATTCATCCAAATAATGATGTAAATATGTCACAAAGCTCAAATGATGTTATACCTACCGCAATTCATGTCTGTGCGGCTATAGAATTAAAAAGTAACTTACTGCCAGCCCTTCATAATCTTGTTAGCACCCTCGAACAAAAAGAGCAACGAGTTGCTGATATAGTTAAAACAGGTAGAACTCATTTGATGGATGCCACTCCCATAAAACTTTCGCAAGAAATATCTGCTTGGCGTCACCTTATCCAAGATAACATTAACAGATTAATTGATACACAAAAAAGAATCCTTAAATTACCACAAGGTGGCACAGCAGTTGGCACTGGTATCAATGCAGATAAAGAATTTAGCTATTTATTTTGCGATAATTTATCACAAATAACCTCTATTTCTTTTGAGCCTATGGAAAACTTTTTTGTGGGTTTAAGCTCGCAAGATACCTCTTTAGAATTAAGCGGACAACTAAATGTTCTTGCTGCTAGTTTAATGAAAATAGCTAATGATTTACGCTGGATGAATTCAGGTCCTCTTGCTGGCTTAGCAGAGATAAAACTAGAACCATTACAGCCTGGTAGCTCGATTATGCCAGGTAAAGTTAATCCTGTAATTCCTGAAGCGGTTTGTATGGTTGCCGCTCAAATAATGGGCAACCATAGCGCTATAACCATTGGTGCACAATCGGGTAATTTTCAATTAAATGTAATGTTGCCTATGATTGCTAACAATCTAATTCAAAGCATAGAAATAGCAACAAATGCCTCTATTCAACTAGCCGAACAAGCTATAAAAAACTTTGAAGTAAACTCCGATAAACTACAAGAAACTTTAGCAATAAATCCTATTTTAGTAACTGCTTTAAATAGAATTATCGGTTATGAACTTGGTAGTAAAATAGCTAAAAAAGCATACCTAACAAATATACCAATACTTGAAGTAGCAAAAGAGCTAACTGATTTAGATGAAAAAACCCTAAAAAAATATTTAAATCCTTCTCTACTGACCCAAGGTGGCAATCCTAAAGTTTAAAAATAATAATAAAATGACTGTAATAAATTTAAAAACTGAAGAAATTGAAAATATACTTAAAAATAACTCAATGGTTATCTTAGATTTTTGGGCTACTTGGTGTGAACCTTGTCGGCATTTCACTTCAACTTTTAAAAAAGTATCCACGGAATACCCAAATATTATATTTGGAAAAATAGATATTGAACAAGAACCAGAGCTAGCTAAAATGTTTCAAGTTAGATCTATCCCCACACTTATTTTTATCCGTGAAAAAATTATCATATTTTCAAACTCTGGCATTTTGCCCGAAAAAAATTTTAAAAAAACTATTAAACAATTAACTAACTTAGATATGAAAAAAGTGTATGAAGATTTAGCCAAAGCACAAAAAAATAAAACTTAAGGAGATACTGAATAGCCGCGATTAGAATTTTACTAAG
>DBOE01000069.1 GCA_002299585.1 Hydrogenovibrio sp. UBA654
AATCAGTTGTTAAGTGCCTCCATAAAAAGGATTATAAAAAATGAATAGAGCATTATATATAGCTAAAACAGGTTTAGAAGCCCAAGATTTTAGATTAGCCACTATTTCAAATAATATTGCTAATGCCAATACCTTTGCCTATAAAAAAGGTCGAGCAGAATTTGTTGATTTAATGTACCAAAATGTACGCCAACCAGGGGCAAAAGCCACTAGTAATGATGATAATACCTTACCTTCAGGCTTACAGTTGGGTACAGGTACTAAAGCAGTGGGGGTGCAAAAAATACATAGCCAAGGTAATGTTATGGTTACCGAGAATAAGTTAGATATTGCAATTGATGGGCGAGGGTTTTTTAAAGCCTTAGATCAAAATGGTACCCAAATGTATTTTCGAGATGGTTCTTTTCAATTAAACCAAAATGGTGATCTAGTTACTTCATCAGGTTATTTGCTTGAACCAGCTATAAATATTCCACTTGATACAACAGAAATTTTTATTACCCAAGATGGTGAGGTATCGGTTAAGCAATCTGGGGTAGCTACACCTTCAATAGTTGGTCAGATAGAGCTAACCACTTTTCCAAATCCTTCTGGATTAACTTCAATAGGAAGTAATTTTTATCAAGAGAGTTTAGCTAGTGGAGTGCCTACTAATAAAAATCCTGAGACAGATGAAGCAGGTAGTTTATTACAAGGAGCTTTAGAGTCTTCCAATGTGAATACTGTTGAGGAGTTGGTTGCTATGATTGAAGCTCAGCGAACTTATGAAATGAATTCAAAAGCAATTTCTGCAGCTAATGGCATGATGCAGTATTTAAATAATAATCTATAGTAAAAAAGGGGGGGGTATGCTAAAAAATAAATTTAAAATAATCATTATTCTTTTCAGTCTAGTTATTATCAGTGGTTGTGTATCAACACCACCAGAAAGAATGGAAAAATTTAGCTATGAACCTAGCTACCCTACCAATATAGCAGAAAGAAATGCTCCTAAAAATGGTTCACTTTTTTATCAAGGAGATTCTTTAAGTTTATTTGATGACTCAAGAGCCCATAAAGTAGGTGATATTATCACCATTAGGTTAGCAGAAAAGTTTGCTGCAAAAAAGAAAGATGAAGCTAAGTATGAAAAGCAAAATAAGCAACAATTTGGTTTGGGTGCAAATTTAGCTGGTAAAGCATCAATTTTTGGTGGCAATGTTAGTGTTCCTGGGCTTGGTACAGGGGCAGGCATTGATTATGGTTCTAATGGTAAATTTAAAGGTAAGGCTGATGTTAAACAAAACTCTAGTTTAACTGGTTCAATTGCAGTTACGGTTATTAGAGTTATTGCCAATGGCAACTTAGTAATTAGAGGTGAAAAATGGATTACTGTTCATGAAGGTGATGAAGTAATTCGTTTTGCTGGCATTATTAGGGCAGAAGACATTAAACCAGATAATACCATAGCATCTGCCAAAGTAGCTGATGTTAGATTAATTTACAAAGACACAGGTATCTCAGGGGATAGCAATAGACCCAGTATTGCCACCCAGTTTTTAAATAAATATTGGCCTTTATAAAACTTAGGATAACAACATGAAATTAAATAAAACAATCATTTTTGGAATTTTGCTTTTTGTAGCTAGCTTTAATAGCTATGCAGAAAGAATTAAAGATATTGCTAATGTGGCAGGAGTAAGAGGCAACCAGCTTATAGGTTATGGTTTAGTGGTGGGTTTAAATGGTACTGGTGATAAAACTGCCTATGCTGACCAAAGCTTACTTTCTATGCTAAGTAAGTTTGGGATTAATTTACCACCAGGGACTAAATCTGGTTCTAAAAATATTGCCGCAGTTGCTATCCATACAGACTTACCAGCATTTGCCAAAACTGGGCAAAAAATTGATGTAACAGTTTCCTCTTTAGGCAATGCGAAGAGTTTAAGGGGGGGTACTTTATTACTTACCCCATTAAAAGGAGTTGATGGTAATATTTATGCTTTAGCACAAGGTAGTTTAATAGTTGGCGGTTTAGATGCATCAGGAGCGGATGGTTCGCGTATAACGGTTAATGTGCCTAGTGTTGGTAGAATTCCTAGCGGAGCAATAGTTGAAAAGACAGTTAATACAGGGTTTGATCTTGGTAATACTATTACCTTAAATATTAAAAGTGCTGACTTTACAACTGCCACTAATATGGTAAATGCAATAAATTCTAAATTTGGTAAAGGCACCGCCTATGCACTTGATGCGGAATCGGTTGAAGTAATGGCACCTAGGTTACCAAATCAGCGAGTTAGTTTTTTATCAATGATTGAAAATATTGAAGTCAAATCAGGAGAAGCTATGGCTAGAGTTATTATTAACTCTCGCACTGGTACTGTAGTAATTAGCAGTAATGTAAAAGTTTCTCCAGCCGCGGTAACTCATGGTAGTTTAGTGGTTGAAATATCTGAAAATCAAGCTGTTGCCCAGCCAAACCCTTTTGGGGCAGGAGCTACGGCGGTTACGGATAACTCCGAGCTTAGTATTTTAAATAAAGGTGACGGTCATATGTTTAAGTTTCCGCAAGGAATTACTCTTGATGACATAGTGCAAGCGGTAAATAAGGTAGGAGCGGCACCTGGAGATTTAGTAGCTATACTAGAAGCGCTAAAACAATCAGGTGCTTTAAAAGCTGAGTTAATGGTGATTTAAGTGGGAGATATTAATAAGTTAGAAAACTATCAAGTATATACAGATACCCAAGCTTTAAATGATTTAAAGCTAAAAGCAAAAACTGATAGCCAAGCAGCACTAAGACCAGTTGCAGAGCAATTTGAAGCAATATTTATAGAGCAAGTATTAAAAGAATCCAGAAAAGTTAAACTTGATGAAGGTTGGTTAGATGGAGATAAAGCTGATTTTTATCAAGACTGGCATGATAAACAGTTTTCCCAATCAATTTCTGCTAAAGGTGGTTTAGGTTTGGTCGATACAATAATAGAACAGCTTACTCCTAAGTATCCTATTATTAATCAGCTATCTACTGAAGATAATACCCAGAATTATAAAAATAATGAGCAAATAACAGCTTTTTCTACCACGAAGAAACAATTAGAGCTAAGAAATTTAGCTAATAATTAGAACAGGATTTTAGCATGGCATCACTACTTAATATTGGGGCATCTGCAACAGCAGCTTTTAAAACTGCAATTGGAACTACCTCCCATAATATAGCAAATATTGGTACAGAAGGTTACAACCGTCAACAGGCAAAAATAGTAAGTAATACTCCGTCTAATTACGGCAATGGTTTTGTTGGTAGCGGTTCTAGAGTAAATTCGGTAGAAAGAGTTTATGCTAGTTATATTCAGGATCAACTATCTTCAGTAAATAGCTTAAAATCTCGTTATGAGGAGCAATTATCTTTATCAAAAAATATTGAAGGCATTGTTGCCAGTAACGATAAAGGTGTACAGCAGTTTATGCAACGCCTGTTTGACTCTCTACAAAACCTTGCTGACAGCCCAGTTTCTAATACTAATCGAGCTTTGGTGATTGATGAAGTTAAAAATATGGAAGGATTTATTTCTAACTTATCCTCGGTACTTGCCGACTCCCAAGCACAGACCAATTCTCAAGTTGAAAATGTTGCCACAGAAATAAATAATCGCCTAGATTTTATTAGAACAGTCAATAAAGAGGTATCTAAGTCTTTTGTGAATGGCTCGCAGATGCCCAATGATTTATTAGATAAAAGAGACCAAGCCATTTTCGAATTAAATTCCTATATGGATGTAAAAACCTTTAGGCAAGATGATGGAGAGATAATTGTCTATACTGGAGATGCTCGTCTACCTTTAGTAATGGGTAATTCAGTTTATCACCTTGACGCATCCAGAACCGAATTTAATAACGAAAATAGAACTGAAATATATCTAAATATAGCTGGTAAAAAAACCATGGTTTCAGACCGTATTACCAATGGTCAGTTAGGAGCAACGCTTGACTATAGAACAAATGTACTCGACAAAGTAATGAACGAAATGGGGGTAACTTTAAATGGTCTATCCGCCTCAATGAACTGGCAACATTATCAAGGTTACGATATAAACGGTAATGCTGGGCAGAATTTTTATAAGCCTTTAAATGTAAGTGCTACAGCCAGTGTACAAAATATAGGACCAGAAGATGGAACTAATATAACTATAAGCTTTAAACCTGATATTGCTGGGTTAGCAGGTTTTAATGGACATCCCCCATATAATATAGCTACACAGCCAGCGAACTATGGGGCAAAAGAAACTTTTTTGGATACTGCAAATACTGCTATTGGAAATTTTAAAGCACGAGAGTACGAGGTTAGGGTAAATGCCGCAGGAGACTTTGAGATTTTTGATCATAAAGAAGGTGGGGTAGCCTTGGCAACGGTTGCTTTTGGTGCTAATGCTCAAATAGATGGCTTAGATTTTAACTTTAATGGTATTACCGCTGGCAGTGTTACTGTTGGCGATAAATTTCTAATTAAACCTCATCAGCAAATGTTACAAGATTTTAGTGCAGTAATAAATGACAGTAAATTAATAGCAACAAGAGGGCAAACTCCAGTTGATGCAAATAATGATGGTTCTTTATTAGATGAAGTACCTTCTGCCGCAGCAATAGGAGACAATGTAAATATGGCAAACATGGCATCTTTACAGTCAAAAAAAATGTTGTATGCAGACTCTAGTGGTATATCTTCAGAAACAATATTAGGTAGCTATTCTAAGATGTCAGCTAACCTTGGTATGTATGTGCGTGCTACAGATATCCAATTAACCGCACAAAATAATGTTTTTGAACAGGTCTCAGCTAGAAGAGAATCTATATCTGGAGTAAGTTTAGATGAAGAAGCATCTAACTTAATTCGTTATCAACAAGCTTATGAAGCATCAGCCCAGATAATTCAAACTTCGCAAACACTTTTTCAAACACTACTTGGAGCTATGAACTAAAATGAGAATCTCAACTAATCAATTTCATGCACAAAGTTTTGGCTCAATAAATAAACATCAAAATGATTTATTAGATATACAAGAAAAACTAAGCACGGGAAAAAGAGTCAATAAACCCAGTGATGATCCAGTTGCCAGCTATCAAATCCATGCACTAAATAGAACAATGAATACTATTTTACAGTATGAAAAGAATGGACAGTATGCAAAATCGCAATTAGATTATGAAGAAACCCAAATTAATTCTGCGGTGGATATTAGTCAAAGAGCAAGAGAACTAACCATTCAAATGATGAATGAAACTTACACCGCGGAACAACGCCAAGCAACTGCGGTTGAAATAGGAGGGCTAATTAATCATCTTGCTAATCTTATGAACTCATCTAATTCCGAAGGAGAATTATTGTTTGCTGGTAGTAATGTAGGAGTTGATAAAGCTTTTGTTGTTGATAACGCAAATTCAGGTCCCCTACAAACAAACAATAAATATTTTGCTTATATAGGTAGTGCCAATGCTGGTGCTGACTTTGATCAGCGAGCTAATTTTGGAGCCAGATTTATCCAAATTGGTTTTGATGCTGATAATAAAGTTTCTCCAGATGATGAGGGTGATCCAAGTAGAGTCAGAGTAACTGATAACGGGGGGCGTGTTTTTGGTATTGAAGGTTCAACATCCTTACCAGCAGGAGTTGATAAAAGCTTAATTAATGTGCTAGTTCAATTAAAAGATAATTTAGACCAAGGTTTACAGCCTCCTGCAGAAATAGGCGAAGATTTATTATCAAGCATTAAAGAAATGTCGGTGCAATTATCTAAAATTGGTTCCAGACAAAACAGAATTGAAGCTCAGTCTGATAGTGGTAAAGCTTTTAGTCTCTCTTTAGAAGAACGCCGCTCTAGTATAGAAGATCAAGATGTAGTTGAAGGCATAAGCCAACTAACTCGTAACCAAACGGCGTTACAAATGGCACAACAAGTATTTGTTAAAGTACAAAGCATGTCTTTATTTAATTATATGAACTAAAACAGGGTAAAGCCTTATGAGTTTTATATAAACTTGGCTAAGACCCCCCCGTAGGGCGTGTCCTCTAGCCCATCACTTCGTTGTTATGTCTTTTGACAAAATAGCCAGCTATTGCCTGCAAGACATGCCTAGAATCGATAAGTTAGAAGCCCATGCATAATTTCAATCAGTTATTCAGAGGCTCCCTAAAGAAGAAAAACTAATTAACTTGTTGATTTGCTATGTCTTTTGCCATTTCATCAAAGCTTTGTTCTGATTTAAACTGTTGCCAAAGAGCATTATCATTGCCCATAGAGCTTCTAACAGCCTGTTCAGCAATCTTGCTTGCATTTTCGGCATCAATCCCCACAAAAACAAATAATCTACCATTCGGTCCTGCACGAGATTTATATATTTTTGAGCCTGCTAACCTTTGAGAAGTTACTGTTTTAATAGTCGAGCTGGCAACAGAATCAATAGTTTCATTTTTATTAACCCCAGTATTACCCAAATATTTTTTTACCATTTTACTCACTTGAACTTGCATTTGTTCTGCTAAACGGGCTCGTCCATCAGCAACGGCAATGTCTATCATAAAGCTAACGCCACCTATTGATGGCTCTGCAACACCTAAAGCACCAACCGCAACAGCATCAACTGGTTCTCCACATATCCAGCCAGGTGCAGAACTTTCTGTATTAGGGAAAACACAATCTGCTACAACATTTGTTTTTTCTTTTTTAGGATCGCTACTACAGCCAGTAATTATAGTTATAAAAATAGCTGAAAGTAAAATAATATTTCTCATTTTAAGTTCCTTTGTTAATAAAAATCAAATCCCATACATTATGACCTAAATCATAACCTCGTTGTTCAAATTTTGTTAAGGGTCGATACTTCGGTCGTGGAGTATAATTATTTACACCAGACAAATTTTCATATTTTGTTACTGCTGACATAGTTTTTAACATATATTTCGCATAGTCTTGCCAGTCAGTTGCCATATGGAATACCCCCCCTTTTTGTAAGTAGCTAGCAATAGTTAAAGCAAACTCTGGTTGTAGAATTCTACGCTTTTTGTGTTTTGTTTTATGCCAAGGGTCAGGGAAAAATAAGTATACTGCAGTCAAACTATTCTTAGGGATTTTTTGTGCTAAAACTTCTATTGCATCAGCATTAAAAACTCGTATATTAGTTATTTTTTTTTCTGCTACTAATTTTAGTAAGGCTCCAACTCCAGGGCGATGTACTTCAATCCCTATATAGTTTTGGTGTGGGTTATCTTCTGCCATAATAGCTAAACTAGTACCCATACCAAAACCAATTTCAATAATTGTGTTGGCTTTTCGATTAAATATTTTACTAAAATCTAATATTCCTGCGGTTAGTTCTAACCCATATGTACCCCATAGCTTATCAAGGGCATCTTGTTGAGCATTTGACAACCTTCCTTGCCTTAGTACAAAGCTTTTAATTGGTCTTTCTTTTAACATCTAATATATCACATAAAATTTTAATATTATTTTTTGTGTAGTATACTGTTTTTATTTTTAGAGGAATAAAAAATGGCAAGGCTAGTTAAATGTAACAAAATAGGTGAAGAACTTGAAGGGTTAGATTTTGTACCATTTCCTGGAGAGTTTGGGCAAAAAATATACGATAATATTTCAAAGCAAGCTTGGAAGGATTGGTTAACCCAGCAAACAATTCTTATTAATGAGTACCGGCTTTCTAGCCTAGATCAAAAAGCTCAGAAGTTTTTAAAAGAAGAAATGGAGAAGTTTTTATTTAGTGATGAAGAAATTACCATGCCCAAAGAGTTTAGCGAACAGAAATAATTACTATTACATAAAAAACAACCCCACTATTTTTTGATGTTCAGGACATATAGGTATATATTCAGTGTCTCCTTAATGATATTTGCCACTTAACTCAGTAACCGCCCTAATAAACTCCCCTGCATGTTCGGGGTTTACTTCTGGGTGAATGCCATGACCTAAATTGAATATATGACCAGTACCTTTGCCAAATTTTTCTAAAATAATTGCGACTTCTTGTCTTATCCTTTCAGGACTTGCATATAAAATACTTGGATCCATATTGCCTTGTAAGGCAACTTTATCTCCTACCCTTGCTCTAGCGTCATTAATGTCTGTTGTCCAGTCCAGTCCCAAAGCATCACAGCCTGTAGCGGCCATGTCTTCGAGCCACTGACCGCCACTTTTAGTAAATAAAATAACGGGTACTTTTCTGCCATCATTTTCTCGTGTTAAACCAGCAATAATTTTTGCCATATAATTTAGTGAAAACTCTTTATAATCTCGTGGAGTTAATACCCCCCCCCAAGTATCAAAAATCTGCACTGCTTGTGCCCCAGACTCAATTTGGGCATTAAGATAATCAATGGTAGAATTTGCTAAAACATCCAGTATATGATGCAATGTTGCCGGCTGGTCATACATCATTGCTTTTATTATCGAATAAGTTTTACTAGATCTGCCTTCCACCATATAGGTAGCAAGCGTCCATGGACTGCCAGAAAAACCAATTAATGGAACCTGCCCATTTAGGTTTTGTCGTATAGTACTTACCGCATCCATTACATAACTTAAATCGGTTCCCATATCAGGTACAAATAATTTTTTTGCATCGGCTAAACTACGAATAGGTTTATCAAAAACTGGACCTTCTCCTGTCTCAAAACGCAATCCTAAGCCCATAGCATCAGGAATTGTTAAAATATCAGAGAATAAAATAGCCGCATCTAATGGAAATCTTTCTAATGGCTGTAAAGTAACTTCACAGGCTAATTCTTTATTACGACATAAATCCATAAATGAACCAGCATGTTTACGAGTTGCTTTATATTCAGGTAAATAACGCCCTGCTTGGCGCATCATCCATACAGGAGTTCTATCCACGGGTTGCCTTAAAAGAGCCCGTAAAAAACGATCATTTTGTAGTGCTGACATTTAGTTTCCTTAGTCGGTCTATTGCATTAGGGGATTGAATTTTAACAAACATTGACCTCTTAAATAAAAAACCATTGCCTCTAACTTCAATAATTTTTCCTTTTAGGTCTTGCAGTTGTTTAAAATCAAAATTATTCCAATATTTTTTAGTAATACGAATGCCGACCGTGTCCATATTTAAAATATAATTTGTTGAGCTTTTTTGTACGCTGACTATTTTCCCTTTAAAAATTCTAAAACCATCATCTTCTAAAGTGATTTTGTTTGATAATACGACTGGATAGTTTAATTTTGGTTGATTTTTATATAAACTCCACAGAGCAATTCCCTCTGAACGAGCTATTTTTTCAGCTTGATAATAACATTGTTGATGCAGATTATTGTTATATTCACTTTTGAAGAGTGCATAACCTGTCGCTAACATTAATTGATTGAGGTTATAAATTTGGTCATCTTTTTTTACATATAAATGTAATAGTCCACGATTAAAAGAGTCAATTTTGCTTGTATCATATTCAATGCCAACTTGCATGTCATGGTTGGCTAGTAGTTTATTTAGCCTATTTTGAGATTCTTTAGCAAGCGGTTGTCCACTGGTATTAAATTTTTGTTTTCTTTCTTTTTGAGGAGCATTTATCCCAATTAACTTAAATTTTTTATTCTGAATAATTATAGTATCACCATCACTGGCAAAACTTGCTTGTACCCATAATTCTATATTTTTTGGTTGGCAGTCTTCTATTTGCTTAGCTTGTGTTGTTACCATAAAAAATGAAACAAAAACTAAAATCAAAAAGCTAATAACTATTTCAAATAAATTTTTCACATGATCTCCTTAGACTAGACATTGATTATGCTTAGCTTAAAGCAAAAAAAAAGCCACTTGAACAATCGAGCGATTTTTTATCTTAAATATTATAATTTATTTAGAGACTCCTTAAAAAGTGGATATTTTAGCTTTGCAGAAAAGAGGATATCGATAATATAGAAGGTGTAGAAGGTATAAGAGGAGCAAAAGCTCCTCTTAGTATTATTGAAGAAAATTTATCTTATAGGTTTTTATTTTCCATAGATAGCTTCAAGATCTTTAGACTCTTCAGGAAGCTTTGTTTCAACCTTAATATTCTTAGACTTAGAAGTAAGTATATAATCTTCAATCGTCTCCATAATATCATGCTCAATAAACTCTGCTTGACTATAGTCAATTACAACACTTGAATTGTTTTCTATTTTAGCAAGAGACTCTCGCAACAAAGATTTGTTGAGGAAGTTTACATTCTTTTGAAGTAGAACTGTATATTGTAGATCACCATCTTTTTTCAAAGTAATTGCTTGATGATAATTTGATCTAATAATAAAGAATATTGCTACTGCTACACCTATAGATATACCTATCAAAAGATCGGTAAATAAAATAGCTACAATGGTTGCAATAAATGGTATAGATTGCGAAGGACCTTGTTTCCAAACTTCCATAAAGAGTTTTGGTGAGGCTAGTTTATAACCAACAAACAGCAGTATCGCAGCTAATGATGCAAGTGGAATATAACCTAAATAATCAATAAGAAATAAGACACTTAGCATTAACCATATACCATGAAAAAATGCAGAAATTTTGGTTTTTCCTCCATTATAAACATTGGCAGAAGTACGCACAATAACCGCAGTAATAGGAAGTCCGCCTACCAATCCACTAATAGTGTTACCTATTCCCTGAGCTTTAAGCTCTTTATTGGTTGGTGCTATACGCTTTAATGGGTCAATCTTATCAGCAGCCTCTAAGCTTAAAAGAGTTTCAAGGCTGGCAATTATTGCTATAGTTACAGCAGCTATATATATGTGAGGGTTTGCAAGTGTTGACCAGTCTGGTGTTGTTAGAATATCAAAAAAGCCCTCTATTCCATGTATAGATGGTAGTGAGACTAGTTGTGATTTATCTATTGCAAATGGTGATTTAATCGTAGCTAATATTACCTCTACAATTATACCTAAAACAACTACAACTAATGCTCCAGGCATAATTTTAGCAACAACGCTGTTTTTAATGAAAGGTTTTTCCCATAAAAATAATATAACTAGTGATATTATAGAAATAACTACAGAAACAGGAGTTAGGTGATTCATGAAAATAGCCACCATATCCGTTGCACAAGTTCCTAAATTATCACAGACACTGTTATGTGTCATCTCAGATAAGTCAGTATAACCAATAGCGTAGGGTATTTGCTTCATAATCAAAATAAGACCAATTGCAGTTAACATAGCTTTGATCACATTAGAAGGAAAAAAAGCTCCAATAGTACCAGCTTTCATATAACCCATAAGTATTTGAATCAATCCTGCTAGCACAACAGCCACTAAAAAGGAATCAAAGCTTCCTAGTGTTCTTATAGCTTCAAATACAACTACAGCTAATCCTGCAGCAGGGCCAGAAACACTAATCTGAGAGCCACTAAATAGTGATACTATAGTTCCACCAATAATACCTGCTATTAGCCCAGAAAAAAGAGGAGCCCCTGAGGCTAAGGCAATGCCTAAGCATAGAGGAACAGCTACTAAAAATACAACTATACTTGCACGAAAGTCAGTTTTAAAGTTTTCTTTATATGTGGATAATTCAGCTTGGTTAATCATGTTCAACCTCCATTGCTACCAAGTCTTTTTCACTAACCGCTTGAAAAGTTTTTTCTGCTTGGTCATAGTATTGTATATCACCAGTTTTGATATTATACATCCAGCCGTGAATTTCTAAATCTCCACTATCAACCATCTTTTTAATAAATGGGTAGCTTAATAGGTTTTCTAGCTGGGCAACAACAGAAAACTGTTCAGTTGCTCGCAGTAGTGTTTCTTCAGAAACATCACTGTCTAGGGCAGCTAAGGTCCTATCTTTTACTTTTTTACCTTGTTCAAGCCATTTAGAAACATGCATAAATTCATTTGGATCAAGATCGCTATAAAGTGCTGCAATGGCTCCACATTGAGTATGTCCACAAACAATTAGCTCTTTAATTTTTAAGGCTTTTACCCCGTATTCTATTGCAGAAGCAACACTGCTATGTTCAATTTGTTCATTATATGGAGGAACAAAATTACCTATATTACGGACTACAAATACTTGTCCAGGATTTGTTTGGGTAATTAAATTAGGAACAACTCTAGAATCAGAGCAACCAACAAATAATGCCTGTGGTTTTTGCCCATTTTCTGATAAGTCAATTAGTAGATCCTCGTTCTTTTTTGCATATCCTTGTAGGAATGTACTATTCCCGGAGATTAAAGTACTTGTTTTTGACATAATTTAGCTCTTTTTTAAAATAATTAGTTAAGTGAGAGGTCTCTGAATAATCATACTTATTCAGGGCCCAGTAAACAACTACTAGCTCATATTACACGTAATTGCTTATTGTAGCCACAATCCATATTCATCGCCAGTTGATTGAGAGAACATAGTAACATAAAAATTTAATAAAGATTTAATATTGTAAAGAACCAATTAATATTTTTTATTGCCAGTTTTTCTTAGATGATTTTTGAGAATAAATCAGTTTAACTTAAGTGCTTATCTACTTTTTGAAACAATAGAAGTTAGGCTAAAAAGTTAGTCTATTATGGTAAAGTCATTATGCCATCCATTTCAACATCGGTATTTTTTGGCAGTTCTTTAACCCCAATAGCTGCTCTTGCTGGGTAGGGTTGGTTAAAATATTGTGCCATAATTTCATTTACGCTACTAAAATGGCTAAGGTCAGTTAGAAAAATATTTAGTTTTACTATGTCCTGTAAGCTTCCACCAGCGGCTTCACATACTGCGGTTAGGTTTTTGAATACCTGATGAATGCGTTCACTTATTTGCCCTTCTTTTAATTGCATAGTTTCTGGAATAAGAGCAATTTGCCCTGAAAGATAAATGGTATTGCCTATTTTAACGGCTTGTGAATAGGTTCCAATTGCTTGCGGAGCATTATTTGTAGAGATAATTTCTTTCATGATTTTTCCTTCAAATATAAAACTCCTTATAAGGAGTTTTAATCGAATTCATTTAGTTTATTTTTAGAAACGAAAACCAAGTTTTGCACTTATGTTTGGAACTTCGCCAACTTTATTGTAGGCTAGTAATAAATCACCAATGAATATATTAACATTTGCCCCTATTGCATAACGCAGAGTGGTTTCTGAATAAGAAGAGTTAAAACCTTGTATTGCACCACTTTTTGTTTTAACGCTGCCGTTAACCATACCAAGACTGGCAAATGGTGTAAGCATAGAAAAACCTTTAGAAACACCTAAATCAACACCATAGCTTGAAAAATCAATCACTTCTGAGTCAGCAGTAGTAGTATAGGAGCCTTTTATCGCGACAGCAGGAGTTGCCATTCCCCCATCTAAAATTGCATAATTAACGGTGGCATTAAGGGTAGAAAGTAATGCTGATACTGAGTAGTTTACTCCTACATCAAACCCTAAAGGTAATCCTTTGTTAGCATGTAAAGAAACTGAATCAAGGGCAGAAACTCCAGCAGAGTCGATATCCTTTAAAATGCTGTTTAGGTTAGCCCTATTAGCCGATATGCCTAAATCAAAACCGATAATTCCCAATGGCTCAGCAGGAATTAAAGTTCTATGTGACATGCTACCTATCACATCTTTAGCTGCCTCATCAAACTCGGCTTGCAAGTTATTTTTAAAATCTCCAATAACTCCAGCATTAGTAATAGTCGGGGAGATAATGGTAATAATTAGTGCAGTTTTTTTAAACATGGTTTCATTCCTTATTTTTATTTTCAAAGTGTCATTATAGTACTGTTTTTAATTAAATAATCAAAGTGTTGGACACAGCTATTAAGTATATTATTAGGCATTATTTTGGAGTGTTAACTTGTTTTGTAAACACTAGACTAAATGTAACTGGAACTACTGTACTAATTGTAGACAATTTTGCGATGGTGCGTAAAGCTTCTATGCCAGAAACTAAATTGAAGTCTTCAGCATTAATAATTATTGGGTATTCTGATTGTACTAAAATACGACCATTAGTAAGTTTAAAAACCTGAATATCACTAGCTATTTTTTTGCTAATTCCGTGAAGAGTTAATGCAATAGATACATTTTCTCGAAAATTATCACCTAGACCCATTTTCTCTAATTTAGTAGCATCTAAATCAACCGTGATAAAAGCATACTCAAATTTAGCAACTTTAAATAACATACTTTTCATCCGATCGTTACGAATAGGAATGTTTGTTTCTACGCTTGAGAGATTAATTTTGATGTTTGCTTTATTATCTTTAATTGTGCCAGATAGTGATCTAAAATAATTAACTTCACCTATGGTTGACTGTTTTATAGATACAAAATTGACTAGAGACTGATCATTGTCTAGTTTCCAGTCTGCTTGTGCTACAAAAGATACAAACATGAATAATATTAACGATAATTTTTTCATAGAACCCTCATTAAGAAATTTTAAACTACATTTATGATTAATAATAAATCATGGTTTTTTCAATATATACTTTCTATTATAGTTTTTTTTTAAAAAAATACAACTTTGGGTTAAGTTCCTCCTTAAGATCTTCCTTAAAATTTCTGTTTAAATTCGTGTAAAATACCCCAAATTTTATTTATTTTAGGGTATTAATGTCTGATCAGCTAAAACATATTAGAAACTTTTCAATTATTGCCCATATAGATCATGGAAAATCTACGATTGCAGATAGGTTTATTCATCTATGTGGTGGTCTATCAGATCGTGAGATGCAAGCTCAGGTTCTTGATTCAATGGATATTGAAAAAGAACGAGGGATTACTATTAAAGCTCAAAGTGTTACTTTGGATTATAAGTCCAAAAATGGCAAGACCTATCAGCTTAACTTTATAGATACTCCTGGTCATGTTGATTTCTCTTATGAAGTTTCTCGTTCTTTAGCTGCTTGCGAGGGAGCTTTGTTAGTTGTTGATGCTTCGCAGGGCGTTGAGGCTCAAACTGTGGCTAATTGTTATACTGCCATTGAACAAGGTTTAGAAGTTTTGCCTGTTTTAAATAAAATTGATTTACCAGCAGCTGAACCTGAAAGGGTGGTTGATGAAATTGAAGAAATTATTGGTATTGAAGCCCATGGAGCTGTGCAAGCAAGTGCTAAGTCTGGCATAGGTGTTGAAGAAACTCTAGAACAAATAGTAGAAAAAATCCCTGCCCCCACAGGAAACCCTAATTCTCCTTTAAAGGCATTGATTATTGACTCTTGGTTTGATAATTACCTTGGGGTTGTATCATTAGTAAGAGTTATTGATGGTAGAATTGGTAAAAAAATGAAAATGAAAATTCTTTCTACTAAAGAAGAATACTTAGTTGATCAAGTTGGTGTTTTTACTCCTAAACGCACACCAACGGAATTTCTTAGTGCAGGAGAAGTAGGTTTTGTTGTTTCTGGCATTAAAGATATAGACGGAGCTCCAGTTGGAGACACTATTACAATAGCTGGGGAAGATGTAGAAGCCTTAAAAGGCTTTAAACCAGTGCAGCCACGAGTTTTTGCAGGTATTTTCCCAATTAGCTCAGAAGATTATGAAAATCTTCGTGAAGTTTTAAGAAAACTTCGCTTAAATGATGCTGCATTGCACTTTGAACCAGAAAGCTCAGATGCCTTAGGTTTTGGTTTTCGTTGTGGCTTCTTGGGAATGCTGCATATGGAAATTATCCAGGAAAGATTGGAAAGAGAATACAATATTGATCTAATTACTACTGCCCCAACAGTTGTGTATGAAGTATTAACTAAAAAAGCTGAAGTAGTAAGGATTGATAATCCATCTAGCCTACCTGATGTAAGTTTGATTGAGGAAATTCGTGAGCCAATTATTCAAGCTAATATTTTAGTGCCTAATGAGTATGTTGGTTCAGTGATGAAATTATGTCTTGAAAAACGCGGTATCCAAAAAAATATGACCTATGCAGGTAATCAAGTTTCTATTACTTATGAAATGCCAATGAATGAGGTAGTATTAGATTTTTTTGATAGGTTAAAATCAACTAGCCGTGGTTATGCTTCTATGGACTATGAATTTAAAAGATTCCAAGCAGATGACTTAGTTAAGGTTAATTTTTTAGTAAATGGTGAGCCTGTAGATGCCCTAGCCCTCATTTTACATCAATCTACTGCGGTACAACGCGGTAAAGTTATAATTGAGAAGTTAAGGAAAATTATTCCACGGCAAATGTTTGATGTAGCAATACAAGCATCTATTGGAGCGAAGATAATAGGCCGTAGTAATATAAAGGCTTTAAGAAAAAATGTAACAGCAAAATGTTATGGTGGCGATATTTCGCGGAAGAAAAAATTATTACAAAAACAAAAAGAAGGTAAAAAACGCATGAAATCTATCGGCTCGGTAGATATTCCACAAGAAGCGTTTTTAGCAGTTTTAAATACAACAGATGATTAATTAGGATATAGGTATATGAGTTTTGAATTAATATTGGTAATTGTTACGGCTATAACTGGAGTGATTGTTTTTATCGATAAAATGTTTTGGAAATCTAAACGAGATAATCTCTCTGAGGATAAAAAAGAGCCAATAATAATCGAATATTCTCGTTCGTTATTTCCAGTATTTTTAATAGTTTTGGTGTTGCGTTCATTTGTTTTAGAGCCTTTTAAAATACCTTCTGCTTCTATGTACCCAACCTTACAAGTTGGTGATTTTATTGTAGTTAATAAATTTGTTTATGGGGTTAAATTACCAGTAATACAGCTAAAAATATTACCTATATCTTTACCTAAAAGAGGAGATGTAGTGGTTTTTAAATTCCCTGATGATCCAAGTGTTGATTATATTAAAAGGGTAATCGGTATTCCTGGTGATAAGATTACCTACTCAGCTAGGATAGTTTATGTAAACGATAAACCATTAAAACAGAAGGAAATAGGTAGGTATCAGGGAACTGGCTCTGCCGAAAATATGACTGGAGTTATGGAAATTGAAGAAACTTTTTTATCAGGAAAAACCCACAGTATACTTATAGACAGAGATAAATTTAATCATGATATGGTTACTATAATAGTACCAGAAGGGCATTATTTTGTAATGGGAGATAATCGTGATTATTCAAATGATAGTCGTTTTTGGGGGTTTGTACCTGAGAAAAATTTAAAAGGTAAAGCCTTTGGTATATGGATGAATTGGGATGAAGATGTTGAATTCTCTCGAATAGGTAGTGGAATTAACTAGCTATGGATTTTGAAAAGCAGGCAAAGCTTAAAAAATTAGAGACTATTTTAGGGTATAATTTTAAAAATATAAATTTGCTAAAACAAGCTTTAACCCATCGTAGTATGGGAGCTAAAAATAATGAAAGAATGGAGTTTTTAGGCGATAGCTTGGTAAATTTTATAATTGCTGATATTCTTTTTCATCAGTATAAAAAAAATTCTGAGGGAGATTTGAGTAGAATTAGGGCTTTTTTAGTTAAAGGAGAAACCTTAGCTATAATTGGTAAAAAATTAAATTTATCTAATTATTTAATGCTAGGTCCTGGAGAGTTGAAAAGTGGTGGTTTTAGGCGGGAATCTATCATTGCTGATGCAGTTGAAGCTATTATTGCCTCTGTTTATGAAGATGCAGGTCATAAGGCTTGTTATGAATTTGTATTGCGTATTTATGCCAAAAAATTACAAAAACTTGATCCAACATCTGTTGGCAAAGATGCAAAAACTAGATTGCAAGAACTTTTACAAGCAAGGCAAGAGAATCTACCTGAATACACGGTCATCAGTGCCAGTGGTCCTGCACATGCACAAGAGTTTGTGGTAAGTTGCTTTGTGGCTAAAATAAATAGAAAATTTGAAGCCTATGCAACTAATCGTCGAAAAGCCGAGCAACTTTCTGCAGAACAGGCGTTAATAGTGTTGGAGAAAAAATGAGCGCTAGCTCACCACAAAAAACAGCTTATCAGGCAGGATTTGTTGCGGTTATAGGTCGCCCTAATGTAGGCAAGTCAACGCTAATGAATTGTTTGCTGGGGCAAAAGCTAAGTATTACCTCTCCTAAACCACAAACCACTCGCCATCGTATTCATGGTATTCACACCACCGACACACATCAAATAGTATTTATAGACACTCCGGGCATGCATTTAGGAGGCGAAAAATCTATTAATCGCTATATGAATAGAACCGCAAATAGTGCTTTTAGCGATGTTGATGTGATTTTATTTGTGGTTGAAGCAGGTCGCTGGAGCAAAGAAGATCAAGCGGTTGCCGATAAATGTGCGACCGCAGAAGCACCTGTTATTATTTTAGTCAATAAAATTGATAAGTTTAAAAAGATGGAGCAACTGTTCCCTTATTTACAAAAGCTAAATAATGTTGCTAAATTTAATGAATTAATACCTGTTTCAGCCTATAAAAAATCAGGTTTAGACATAATTGAAAAAGAAGTGCTAAAACATCTACCTAAACAAGAAATGTTATTTTCTGAAGACTATATTACCGACCGTTCAACTAGATTTTTAACCGCAGAAATAATTCGTGAAAAACTAATGCGCTCATTAGGAGAAGAAGTACCTTACGGGGCAACAGTAGAAATAGAACAATTTAAATTTGATGAGGAAGAAGACCGTTGGGTAATTCATGCTCTAATATTAGTAGAAAGAGAGGGGCAAAAACAAATTGTTATTGGTGCTAAAGGTAACTTAATCAAACAAATGGGAATTCATGCTCGTAAAGATATAATGAATTTACTTGATGCAAGAGTACATCTTGAACTATGGGTAAAAGTAAAAGAAAACTGGTCAGATGATGAAAGAGCCTTGGCTAGTTTAGGATATAACGACGAAATAACTTAGATTTTTTGAAAAAAGGGAGGGATGGCAATAGAATTACAACAGAAAGCCTTTGTTTTATATACTCGTCCGCTTCGAGAAACTAGCCTGCTAGTTACTTTTTTTACTGAGAATAAGGGCAAAATAAATGCGGTGGTAAAAGGAGTAAGGTCGAACTCTAAGACCGCTCGGGTAAAACAAGCATGGTTGCAACCTTTCCAAGCACTTAATGTTAGCTGGGTAGAGAAAAACAATGCTACTTCTGATTTGGTTAATCTGCGTTTACTTGAGCCAACTAGCCTAAGATTTCCATTAGTGGCGGATGCTAATATTTGTGGTTTGTATATTAATGAATTATTGTACCGCTTACTCTATCAATCTATAGCAAGCCCTAGTTTGTATCAAGACTATCAACACAGCCTGTTAGGCTTAGCTAAAGCTGAGAATCGCCAACAACAGGAATGGGTGCTTAGGCAATTTGAATATGCGTTGTTATTGGAATTAGGAGTAGCAATGGATATGGTTTATGATGCCAATAACCAGTTAATTAAAACTGATGGTTTTTATCAGTTTACTTTAGAAGTAGGTTTTCAACCCATAGAAAATAGCCAAAATAAAGTACCAGAAAAAATATCAGGGAAAACACTACAGCAGTTTCATCAACGAAAATACCGCGAAGTTGCATTGCCTGCATTAAAATATCTATTCAGGTTTGTGCTTGCTTATTATTTGGGAGATAAACCAATTCATACGCGTAATTTGTTTGCGTAATAATATATAGGAAGGTAAATGAAACCAATTTATTTAGGTATAAACATTGATCATGTAGCAACTCTAAGACAAGCTAGAGGAACTAGTTATCCAGACCCAATAAAAGCTGCTTTAGATGCGGAAATGGCAGGGGCAGATAGTATAACTTTGCATTTGCGTGAAGATAGAAGGCATATTCAAGATGCTGATGTTGAAAAATTAACAGCCTTACGCCAAACAAAAATTAATCTTGAAATGGCAGCTACCGAAGAAATGGTTGCAATTGCTGGTAAAGTTAAACCTGAAGATGTCTGTCTAGTGCCAGAAAAACGCGAAGAACTTACTACTGAAGGTGGTTTGGATGTGGTTTCACAACTGCCTTGGCTAACCGAAGTTTGTACAAAACTGGCAGAACATAAGATTAGAGTTTCACTATTTATAGATGCCGAAAAGCAACAAATAGATGCGGCAAAAAAGGTTGGTGCACCAGTTATTGAAATTCATACTGGCACTTATGCCGAATTAATGGATAGCCAAGAAATCGAGCAAGAATTGTGTCGAATTAAAGAAGCGGTAAGCTATGCTAAATCTATCGGTTTAACAGTTAATGCAGGGCATGGTCTGCACTACCACAATGTAAAGCCCATTGCAGCGATTAAAGATATAGAAGAGCTTAATATTGGTCATGCAATTATTGCTAGAGCTGTTTTTTCAGGTTTGTCTTTGGCAGTACAAGATATGAAAACCTTAATGCAACAAGCAAGACAAGAAGCGTATTTGAATGATGAAGGTTGCGATAACAAATGATTATCGGTATAGGTACAGATATAATTGAAACTAGCCGTATTTTGGCGCTGTTAGAAAAACATTCTGGCAGTTTTGCTAAGCGTATTTTATCGGAAGAAGAGTTAGATAAATATGATGCACAAAATATAAAGGCAAAGTTTTTAGCTAAAAAGTGGGCGGCAAAAGAAGCAATCTCAAAGGCATTAGGTACGGGATTTACTCAAGGAGTAAGTTTTGCTGATATTACTATTGAGCATAATGAACAAGGTAAACCATTAGTTTTATTAGTAGGCAAAACTAAAAAATATGCGGATAGTATTGGTATAAAAAAATGGTCAATTAGTATTAGTGATGAAAAACATTATGCACTTGCATTTGTTATAGCAGAGTCGTAATTTATTAATATAACGATGAAATCTGCTGTTAAAACCTACCCTGTGGGCTTAGTTGTTAAGTGCCTCCTTAGGGGAGTATTCACAGGTATATCAGGGTTTTAAGTTAGTTTTTGCTGGTTTAATTTAACATAAATAGACTGTATGACATAGACACAGGCAAAAGTTGCTATGGCTCCAGATAGAGCGACTAAGAATATTAGAACAAAATCTACAGTTCCATTAAGATCTCCTAAAGTAGAATCAGTAAGCGATAATACAACAAAAATGGCTATAATAGCCCCAAATAATGCGGTTATACTTGGTAGTTTAAAGCTAAAGAACTTTTCTTTAATTATAAAGTAAAAGAAAAGAGTTGCGACAACTACTCCTATAACAACTAAAGACCACCAAAGAAAAAAACCAAACATTTCTTCAAATATTGTAATAAAAACACTAATTTCAAACTCTTTCATGTTCTTCTCCTTAAGCTTTGCCACGCAATACTGCGTAGTATGATGGTTTCATGCTAACTTTTACTAACCAAGATGCCCATAATTCTTCTATGGGGTCAATAACACCAGGGAATGTTGGCACGAACTTTTTACTGTAATCAATTTCTATTAACAGAGCTCGTCCAATACGAGTAACTAAAGGGCAAGCGGCATAGCCATTATAAGTTTTAGTAGCTTGTTTACCGGTAATTTGAGCTACTAATTGATCTTCAATAACTGGTGCCATCCATTTAACAACGGAGGCTGCTTTTCCTGTAGGCACTCCAGTAACATCACCGCAACCAAATATTTCGGGATAGCGACTATGGCGTAGTGTATTTTTATTTACATCTATCCATCCTTGATTAGCCCATTTTTTATTTTCTGAAGGTAGTGGTGAATTAAATATTACATCAGGAACTCTTTGTGGTGGGATTACATGGGCAAAATCATATGGTAATTCAACATTTCCTTCTGGAGATTTAAAAGTAGCTATTTTTTTACCATGGTCAATAGATTTTATTACATGTTGATAAGCAACATCAACATTACGCTCTTTAAATAATCCAGTAACCTTTTCATTTACTTTAGGTATTCCTATAAATTTTTTGCTGTGAGAAGCGTAGGTAATTTCAACTTTTCCACGATTACCTCTTGTTCTTGCAATATCATCAGTTATAAAGGTATATTGTAAGGGAGCCGCACCACATTTGATTTTTGTTCCTGGATGAAAAAATAACCCATGGCCGCCTTTATCGGTAAATTTGCTCAGTGCTTGGTAGCTTTTTTGTGCATGCTCAGGACCTGCGTAAATGGCTGCAATACCTTCTTTACCTACCATGTTTAAGTCAAAGCCTTCAATTTTACTCCAGTCAAGAATAAGACCTGGAGCAACTACTAGATAGTCATAAGTTATTTTTTTGCGAGTAGCGGTAATTAAATATTTAGCTTCAGGGTCAAGTTCATATGCATATTCTGGTATTAGGTCAATTCCATCAGAAATCCAATCAGTAGTTTTAGTTATTGAGTAACTAGGTTTTTTTAATCCAGAGCCTATTAGCATAAAACCAGGTTGATACCAGTGTTGCTTTCGACCATCAATTATAGTTATTTTTGCACCATCTAGCCTATTGGCTAATCTATTAGCAACAGCAAGGCCTCCTGCACCTGCACCAAGTATAACAATTTTAGCTTTGGTTGATATTTTGTCTGCAAAAGCAAAGTTTGAAAAAGCTGTTAATGAAGATGCAGACGCCATTAGCTCAATAAATTTACGCCGGTCAATCAGGTTTTTTTTATTATTAGTTCTCATAATAATCCTAGGTGGTTAATGGTAATTACTCGCATATACTGAACAAGTATAAAGTATTTTGATTAAAGACAACTGTTTTTTATTGATAAAGGCATAAAATTCTAAATATTACAAGATTTTGTTGTTATGGCAGATAGAATTATTTATCTATAAAAAAATATAAATTAAATGCAAAGTTTATGATTTATTCTATACAATGCTTTGGATGAATAATTCAACTATACTTCTTATGAAAAACAAATTACTGGTATTTTTTTTATTAACTTTAGTTTCTAATATAACATTTGCCGAAGTTTCTACTTCTGCAATATCTAAAAATTTAGAACCTAGTAGCTATTTATGGCAAATAATTATGTCATTGTTTTTTATCTTGTTACTGATATTTGTGAGTGCTTGGTTGTTAAAACGCTTTGGTAAAATTAACGGTTTAGCTAGTAGTAATATGCAAATTTTGGCAAATATGTCAGTAGGGCAGAGGGAAAGAGTTATTTTGCTAGAAGTAGGTACAGAACAGTTGTTAATCGGGGTTACGGCTTCTGAAATTAGTTTGTTACATGAGATGAAAGAGCCGATTGATTTTTCTATAAATAAAGAACAACTTGGCTTTGAAAATAAAATAACCCAAACTTTTTCTATGAAGTTACAACAGGCTATGGCAACTAAAAAAAATAAAGAAGTCAAAAGTGATTAGACTAAAAAAAAATATTTTATCTGGTTTGTTTTTAGCTTTACTATTCATGCCCTTACTTGCTTACTCTGAAGCTGGCATACCTGCATTTACAATAGAAACTGATGGGCAAGGTAATCAAAATTATACTTTAACTATGCAAATATTAATGTTGATGACTGGTTTAACTTTATTACCAGCGGCATTAATTGGTATGACTTCATTTTTAAGAATTATAGTTGTGCTTGCTTTATTAAGGCAAGCTTTAGGTACTATGCAGACCCCTTCTAATCAAATTTTGATTGGTTTAGCGTTGTTTTTAACCTTATTTATAATGGCTCCTGTTTTAGATAAGATTTATAGTGAAGCTGTTAGCCCTTATTTAGATGAAAAAATTAAGTTTAAAGAAGCTATAGACATAGGAGCTAGCCCAATGCATCAATTTATGGTACAACAAACTAGAGAAACTGATCTAGGAATGTTTGCAGAAATGGCTGGTGTTGAGCTTAGTGAGCCTGAAACTGTACCCTTTAAAGTTCTTATTCCTGCTTATATGACTAGTGAGTTGAAGACGGCTTTTCAGATTGGGTTTATGATATTTATTCCATTTTTAATAATAGATTTAGTAGTTGCTACATTATTAATGGCAATGGGGATGATGATGTTGTCGCCGATGATAATTTCATTACCATTTAAAATAATGCTGTTTGTGCTTATTGATGGCTGGGCATTAATAATGGGAACCTTAGCCAATAGTTTTGTTGTACCAGGAGGGATTTAAGATGACCCCAGAATTTGTACTTACTCTAGGGCAAAAAATGTTGGAAGTGGTTGTTATGTTATCAGCTCCCTTATTATTGCCTGCTTTAGCAGTTGGCCTATTGGTTGGAATGTTTCAAGCTGCGACGCAAATAAATGAGATGACTCTTAGTTTTATTCCAAAAGTAGCAATAGTGGGGGTGGTACTAGTTATAGCAGGGCCTTGGATGTTGGAATCTTTAATTTCTTTTACACGGGAGCTATATTTAAATATTCCTGAATTTATAGGTTAAAACTCTAAAGGAGCCTCTGATAATTTCTGGCAACGCCAAGTTTATAGCGTCAAGGCATCATTTTGCAATAATAGCTATATTGCAAAAAATGATAAGGCAGAGGCTATAAACTTGGCTAAGCCCCGAAGGGTGGAGCTTTTAGCCCATCACTTCGTCGTTATGTTGCTTGACAATGGAATAACCATTGCCTGTAAAACATGCCTAGAATTGATAAGCTAGAAGCTCCACAGAATTTTATGATACTTAATCAGAGGCTCCTAAAATGTCTTTTAATTATGAAGACTTTTTACAATTGTTAGGTTTGTATTTTTGGCCTTTTACGCGTATTTCTGGCATGCTATTAATGATGCCTCTTTATTCAGGGACTTTTGTTACAGTTAAAATACGGCTAATGATGGCAATATTTATAACCCTAGCCGTGGCACCTTCATTATCCTTACCCCCCCCTGTAGACCCATTTACTTGGCACGGTGTTTTATTAATAATCCAACAATTGGGTATAGGTATTGCGATAGGTTTGATTTTTGCAGTAATTTTCCAAATCTTTACTATTGCAGGGCATCTTGCTTCTATGGCAATGGGTTTATCTATGTCGACTATGGTTGATCCTGCAACAGGCGTCAATACTCCAGTAGTTGGGCGTTATTTTACTATTATGGCGACCTTAATGTTTTTATTATTAAATGGGCATGTACTAGTGTTTAAACTGGTGTTTGATAGCTTTGAAACTATGCCAGTTGGCTTACATTTTTTTAATCAAGATAGTTTAAAGCTAATTTATGATTTTGGTAGTACAATGTTCGAGGCAGGTGTTTTATTAGCTTTACCCTTGGTTACTGCTTTACTGCTAGTAAATATTTCTTTTGGAGTAGTAGCCAGAGCAGCCCCTGCTTTAAATATATTTGCGGTAGGATTTCCAGTTACTCTTATGGTTGGTTTGATCATGTTGATATTTATAACGCCATTAATCATGCCACATTTACAACAGATGATTCTTTCAGCTAATGATTTAATTATGCAACTATCTCTTGGTAAGTAAATAATGGCAGAAAATGCAGACGGTACCGAAAAATCCGAAGAACCATCCGAGAAGAAGCTTCGAGAAGCCAGAGAAAAGGGGCAGGTTCCTCGCTCTAAAGAATTATCAACCCTAATGATGGTTTTATCAGCATCGGTATTTTTATATTTTTATGGTCAATATATAATAAAAGATTTTGAGATTATTTTAGAGCAAGGGTTAAGCTTTGATCGAGCCCATGCTTTTGATTTTAAAATGCTTACAAGCAGAATTTTAGGCATGGTTGAACATTCCATATATATGGTAGTTCCATTTCTCTCATTAATGGTATTTATTGCCTTAACCTCATCAGCTTTAATAGGAGGGTGGAATTTTAGTGCTAAATCCATGTCTCCTAAATTTAGTAAATTAAATCCTATTTCTGGGTTGAAAAAAATGGTCTCCATGAACGCACTAATGGAGCTTTTAAAGGCATTTGCCAAATTCGTATTAATCGGTATTCTCGCTACATATTTTTTGTGGTATTCTTATGAAGAGATTGTTTCAATGGGCTTGCAATCAAAAGATATGGCCTTAGCTCATTCTGCACAATTAATTATCGAGGCCTTTATTTTTGTAAGCCTTGCTCTTATAGTCATAGCGGCTATTGATGTCCCCTTTCAAGTCCATCAGCATATAACGCAACTAAAAATGACTAAACAGGAAGTTAAAGAAGAATATAAACAGCAAGAGGGTAACCCTGAAGTAAAAGGACGAATTCGTCAGCTACAACGGGAAATGTCGCAAAAACGCATGATGCAAAGTGTACCAGATGCAGATGTTATTATAACTAACCCAACACATTTTGCGGTTGCTTTAAAATATGATGTTGATGAAATGAGTGAACCCAGAGCTTTAGCTATAGGCTCAGATCTTATGGCAAGCCGAATAAGAACCCTTGCGGCTGAAAATAATATACCGATAATAGAATCTGCATTGTTAGCTCGTGCATTATACTATAATGCACAGATTGATCAACCAATACCTTATGATTTATTTAAAGCTGTAGCTTCTATTTTGGCTTATGTATATCAGTTAAGGGATGGGGTAGAATCAAAGGTAAGTTTGGATGAATTTAAAAATATCTCAGTTCCTGAGCATATGAAAACTGAATAAAAGAAAATTAATGGACTTTAATCAATTACTTTATAAAATTAAGCAATCACTTAGTAAGGGTTTAGGTATTCCTATTGCTATACTAGCCTTATTAGCAATGGTTGTAATTCCTTTACCGCCTTTTTTATTAGATGTATTTTTTACTTTTAATATAGTGCTTTCTTTAATGGTTCTGTTCGTAACCCTTTACTCAAAAAAACCGCTAGATTTTGCTATTTTTCCCACCATTATCTTATTAACAACACTATTTAGGCTGTCTCTAAACATAGCATCTACTAGAGTTATTTTATTAGACGGTCATGAAGGAGGGGCAGCTGCTGGGCATGTGATTGAGGCATTTGGTAACTTTGTAATCGGTGGTAATTTTGCGGTTGGTTTAGTGGTATTTGCAATTTTAGTAGTTATTAATTTTGTGGTAATTACCAAAGGTGCAGGTCGAGTAGCAGAGGTAAGTGCGAGGTTTACTCTTGATTCTATGCCAGGCAAACAAATGGCAGTAGATGCAGATTTAAATGCAGGTTTAATAACTCAAGAAGATGCACAACAAAGAAGGGTTGAAATAACCTCAGAAGCAGATTTTTATGGTTCTATGGACGGAGCAAGCAAATTTGTTAGAGGTGATGCAATAGCAGGTATAGTTATTCTATTTATAAACTTAATTGGTGGCTTTGCTATAGGTATGGGGCAACATGATATGGGCTTTAGTGATGCTGTTGAGGTTTATACTATACTGACTCTAGGAGATGGTTTAGTTGCTCAAATTCCAGCATTACTACTTTCTACTGCTACTGCTATTATTGTAACTAGGGTTTCTGGTGAGAAACGAGATATGTCTGAGCAGGTACAAGAACAGATGTTGTCTAACCCAAAAGCCTTAGCAATGTCTGCAGGTATAGTTGGGGTGTTTGGTTTAATCCCTGGAATGCCTAATGTTGCTTTTTTAACTTTTGCAACTATTTCTGGAGCAGGAGCTTTCTATATTTATAAAAAACAACAAAATCAACCTGATGAATTAGAAATTATTGATGAAAATAATACTGATGAGCAAGACACTACAGCAGAACTTAGTTGGGAAGATATTCAAAGTATTGATACACTGGGGCTTGAAGTTGGCTATAGATTAATTCCGATGGTTGATAAAACACAAAATGGACAGCTACTTGAAAGGATAAAAGGGGTTCGTAGGAAAGTATCACAAGAATTAGGCTTTTTAGTTCCTACAGTACATATTAGAGATAATTTGGATTTAACTCCAAATCAGTATAAAATCATGTTGCTAGGAGTAATGTCTGGCGAGGGAGAAGTTTATACAGATAAAGAATTGGCCATTAATCCAGGGCAAGTTTTTGGAGAAATACCTGGTAAAGCAACTAAAGACCCCACTTTTGGTTTAGATGCAGTCTGGATTGCTACATCTGATAGAGAGCAAGCACAGTCTTTTGGTTATACTGTTGTTGATTCTAGTACAGTAGTGGCAACTCATATTAGCCAGATAATTCAAGATCACTCAGCTAAATTATTAGGTTATGATGAAGTTCAAAAATTATTAGACAAGCTTAAAGAAACTTCACCTAAATTGGTTGAAGAGCTGGTTCCTGATAAGCTATCACTAGGTGTTTTAGTTAAAGTGTTACAAAGTCTATTGGTAGAGTCAGTATCAATAAGAGACCTAAGAACTATTTTAGAAGCGTTAACAGAAGTGGTTTCAAAAACTCAAGAAGCCGCAGAATTAATAATACATGTTAGAACGGCATTAGGAAGAACAATTGTGCAGCAATTAGCTGGCAATGAGGATGAATTAAAGGTAATTACATTGGAGCCTACATTGGAACAGTTATTGCTACAAGCTTCACAAGGATCTCCAGATGGACAGCTTGCCATAGAACCTAGCTTAGCCGAAAGATTACATACATCTTTAAAAGAAGAAGCGCAAAAAATTGAAATAGATGGAAGTGTTGCTATTTTATTAGTAGCCCCACAAATTAGGGCACAGTTAGCAAAATTATTTAAATTTAGTTTACCTAGTATAAATATTTTGGCCTACTCGGAAATACCCGAAAATAGAAAAATAAGTGTTGTGGCAAATATTGGACAGGACTCATAAGGAACCTTATAGATGAAATTAAAACCTTATTTTGCTAAAAATATGCGTCTAGCGATGGATCTGGTTCGTAATGAGTTAGGTGAAGATGCGGTTATAATGTCAACTAAAAATACTAAAGATGGAGTAGAGGTTCTTGCTGCCGTAGATAATGATTATAAAAAGGATTATGAACCTAACTCGACATATAAAGCGGAAAGTTTTTATAAAGAACCAGTTGAACAAGCAGGCGCTAGTTTAGGGGTTAATCAAGAAATACATAACTTAGCTAATGAACTAAAGTCAGTAAGGGAAATGTTGCAAAATCAATTATCTGGTTTAGCATGGAATCAAAGTGAAGCTATTGACCCAAAAAAAATAGCTCTTCTAAAAAAACTGATACAACTTGGGATTGGCTGGAATCTTGCCCAAGATTTAGTTGAAAATATGCAGCAAAAAAACACCCCAGAATGGTCAGAAATTTTAGTAGAGCTAGAAAATAGAATGCCAATTTTAGAAAATGATATAGTAGATTCTGGTGGAATTATTGCATTAGTAGGGCCTACAGGGGTTGGTAAAACAACAACTATTGCTAAAATGGCAAGTAAGTTTGTAATGAGAAATAGTGCTAGACAGTTAGCTTTAGTTACCACAGATTGTTATAAAATTGGAGCCCAAGCTCAGCTAAAAACTTTTGCTGACTTGTTAGGAGTGCCAATCCATGTAGCTGCAACACAAGGTGACCTATATACTTTACTTGCTTCATTAGCTAGTAAAAAATTAATATTAATTGATACAGCAGGACTTAGCCAAAAAGATAGCATGCTCAATCAGCAGCCCACTAAAGAAAAAGAAGGTATAGATATTATTAGAAACTATCTTGTTATATCCGCGGCGACTCAACTTAGTGTAATGGATGATATAGTTGATTCTTTTAGTAAGATTGGTTTAAATGGTTGTATTTTAACAAAATTAGATGAAGCTACTCAACTAGGAAATGCACTAACCATTATGGTAGAGAAGTCTTTGCCTATGGCATACACCTCAAGTGGGCAAAAGGTTCCCGAAGATCTAGATATAATAAAAACTAGAGAATTAATTGATAGAGCAATGGTTTTAGGGCAACAAAAAAAGTTTGATAAAGAAGAAGTGGCTTTTAAGTTAGGAATGGGAAAGGAAATATCTAATGCACAATGATCAAGCAGCAGGTTTAAGAGCAATTAAATCTAATAGCTATGCTAATGATGAGCTAAAAAATACAGCATTATACCCATCTAGTAATAATAAGTCTAAAAAGCAACCTAAACCAGTTAGAGTGCTTGCTATCGCTAGTGGTAAGGGGGGGGTGGGTAAGACCAATGTTGCCGTTAATTTAGCAGTATCTTTAAGCAAACTGGGCAATAGAGTGCTTTTAATGGATGCAGATATGGGATTAGCAAATGTTGATATTATGCTTGGTTTACAAACCAAATATAACTTATCTCATGTTTTAAATGGCGAAAAATCTTTACTTGAAGTTATGGTTGATGCCCCTGGCGATTTTAAAATTGTGCCATCATCATCAGGGGATAGTCGTATGGCTCAACTTTCACCTATAGAAAATGCAGGTATTGTTAACGCTTTTTCAGAAATAGATCAGTTTCTAGATGTATTAATTATAGATACGTCGGCAGGTATAGCTGATAGTGTGGTTAGCTACTGCCGGGCATCACAAGAAGTAGTTGTTGTAGTAACAGATGAACCAGCATCTATGACAGATGCTTACGCACTCATTAAAGTATTAAGTAGAGAACATAAGCTTACAAATTTTAAGTTAATGGCAAATATGACTCGTACAGAAGAACATGGCAAAGAACTATATAAAAAGTTTACTAAAGTCTGTGAAAAATTTCTTGATGTATCAATTGATTATTTAGGAACAATTCCATTTGATCATGATTTAAAACAAGCGATTCAAAGACAAGTCCCTGTAACTCTTTCTAAGCCGAATAGCATGTCATCAATGGCTTTTACAGATGCGGCAAATAAAATTAATCAGTGGCATATTTCAGCAGATGCGACAGGTTATTTACAATTTTTTATTGAAAACTTATTTAATCCTCAAAATAGATAGGAGACGATATGTCTGGTACACAAGTTTATGCAAATATTCAAAAACAAACTGCGACGGAACAGTTAAATATTGAAGATTATTTGCCTCTAGTTAACAGAATTGCTTATCATCTTAAAGGAAGATTGCCAGATAGTGTAATGGTTGATGATTTAATTCAATCAGGGGTAATAGGGCTTATTGAAGCTTTAGGGAAGTTTGATGCAACTCAGGGAGCAAGTTTTGATACCTATGCAGGTATAAGAATTAGGGGAGCTATGCTTGATGAAATACGCAAAGGAGATTGGACACCTCGTTCAGTGTATCGTAAATCAAGAGAGGTTTCTGATGCTATTTCTAAAGTAGAAAGTAGAGTTGCTCGCTCAGCAAAAGATGAAGAAATAGCGGAACAAATGCAGATAAGTTTAGGTGATTATTACCGTATTTTACAAGACACAAACTCTTCGCAATTACTACCTATTGATGAACATGAAGACCTATCAGCACAAAAAGTTGTATGCCAAGAGCAAAGCCCTTTTGGACAGTTATCAGAGGAAGGCTTAAAACAAGCTATCGTTGACCAAATATATAGTTTACCGGAAAAAGAAAAATTAGTTATGTCCTTATATTATGATGAAGAACTTAATTTACGAGAAATAGGCGAAGTTCTTGAAGTAAGTGAATCAAGAGTTAGTCAAATACATAGCCAAGCAATCAAGAGATTAAAATCCAGATTAACCGACTGGTTATAAATAATAAATAATAAATAA
>DBOE01000001.1:0-2667 GCA_002299585.1 Hydrogenovibrio sp. UBA654
ACCTATTTAAGCTACCTTCCGCCTAAAGATTTTAGTTATCCTTTAATTAAGCATGAAGACCCTAGAGGCTCATTTGTTGAGATGTTAAAAACAAAAGATTCTGGACAATTTTCTTTTTTTACCGCCCACCCAGGAATTACAAGGGGAGGGCATTATCATCAGGTAAAAAATGAAAAGTTTTTAGTTATAAAAGGCAAAGCTCATTTTGGGTTTCGTCATATTATCACCAATGAAACATATAATACTTTGGTGTCAGCAGAAAAACCTGAAGTTGTTGAAACAGTTCCTGGTTGGTCTCATGATATAACTAATGTTGGTGATGAAGAATTGATAGTGATGTTATGGGCAAATGAAGTGTTTGATAAACTAGCCCCTGATACAGTTACACATAAGGTTTAATTAGGTTTAATTAATAGGTTTAAATTAATGAAAAAGTTAAAAGTTGTAACCGTAGTAGGTACTCGCCCTGAAATTATTCGCCTAGCTTGCGTAATTCCAAAATTAGACCTGCATTGTGAACATGTTTTGGTGCATACGGGGCAAAATTATGATTATGAATTAAATGAAATTTTTTTTAATGATTTAGGCATTCGTAAGCCTGATTATTTTTTAGGTGTAGCGGGTGGGACGGCTGCAGAGACCATAGGTAATGTAATTATAGGTGTGGATAAAGTTTTAGCAGAGGTTAACCCCGAAGCAATGTTGGTGCTGGGTGATACCAATAGCTGTATGTCGGTTTTACCAGCCAAACGCAGAAAGATTCCTACCTTTCATATGGAAGCAGGTAATCGTTGTTTTGATCAACGAGTTCCCGAAGAGATTAATCGCCGTTTAGTTGACCATATGGCAGATATTAATTTAACCTATAGTAGCATTGCCAGAGACTATCTTTTGCGAGAAGGCTTACCTGCCGATATGATCATTAAAACAGGCAGCCCAATGTTTGAAGTATTGAACAATTATAAAGAGGGAATTAATGACTCGTTGGTGTTAGACAAGCTGGGTTTAGAGGAGTATAAGTTTTTTGTAGTAAGTGCTCACCGAGAAGAAAACATCGATTCTGATAAAAATTTTCTAAATTTAGTAGAGTCATTAAACGCTATAGCAAAAACTTATCAAATGCCAGTTATTGTTTCTACCCACCCTCGGACTAAAAAACGCATTGATGCCATGAAAATAAAGTTTAACCCTTTAGTTCAGCTATTAAAGCCTTTAGGGTTTAAGGATTACAATAAACTACAAGTTTCTTCTAAGGTAACTTTATCGGATAGTGGCACAATTAATGAAGAATCTTCTATTATGAATTTTCCAGCATTAAATTTACGCGAAGCACACGAAAGACCAGAGGGTATGGAAGAAGCTGCTGTAATTATGACAGGGCTAGGTGTTGAGCGAATTATGCAAAGTTTGGCTATTTTAGAAACGCAACCTAGAGAAAATAAGCGATTAATTCGCCAAGTTTATGATTATTCTATGCCTAATGTTTCTGATAAAATGGTGCGAATTATTCATAGTTATACCGATTATGTAAATAGAGTGGTTTGGAAGAAATATTAGAATGAAGATTTTAGTGGTAAGCCAATACTTTTGGCCTGAAAACTTTAGAATTAATGATTTATGTGCGGAGTTGGCAAGTAGAGGGCATGAAGTTACGGTTTTAACGGGTGTTCCAAATTATCCTGAAGGAGAGGTTTTTGAAGATTATATAAATAGTCCAAAAAACTTTAATAATTATAAGGGTTGTAAGCTTGTTCGTGTACCGATGGTTTCAAGAGGAAAAGGAAGCTCAATTAAGCTAATGTTGAATTATTTGACATTTGCACTTTCGGCTATGTTTATAGGTGGCTGGAAATTACAGAAAAAAACTTTTGATGTTATTTTTGTTTTTGAGCCTTCTCCTATTACTGTTGGTTTGCCAGCAATATACTTTAAAAAAATAAAAAAAGCTCCTATTGTTTTTTGGGTTTTAGATTTGTGGCCAGAAAGCTTAGAAGCAACGGGAGCTGTAAAGTCTAAATTAATTTTAAAGACTGTGGGAAAACTGGTTTCATTTATTTATAATCGTTGTGACTTGATTTTAGGACAGTCAAAAGGTTTTTATTCAGCAATATCTTGCTATTGTAAAGACAGTTCTAAAATTAAGTATTTTCCAAATTGGTCAGAAAATTTATTTTTATCTCCTTCTGTTGAGCCTAATGCAAAAATAGCTGAGTTTAATGGTTTTAAAGTGTTGTTTGCTGGTAATGTAGGGAAGGCTCAAGATTTTTCTGCTATTTTAAATATGGTAAATATTTTAAAAGAACAAGAGCTGAATATAAAAGTTTTTATTGTTGGTGAAGGCAGAGATTTAGATTGGGTTAAACTTGAAATAAAAAACCGTGAACTATCTAACTATATTTGTTTATTAGGTAGGCATCCTCTTGAATCTATGCCAGATTTTTTTACTTCGGCAGATGCCTTGTTGGTAACGCTAAAAGATAGTCCAATATTTAACTTGACCATTCCAGGAAAAATACAATCCTATATGGCAGCAAGAAAGCCAATTTTAACCATGCTATCAGGAGAAGGCTCTAAAATTGTAGAAGAGGCAGGTTGTGGTTATATTACAAGTTCAGGAGATTATGAAAAACTTGCTTTGAATGTCATTAATATGTCTAAACTAAGTAG
>DBOE01000001.1:3070-3231 GCA_002299585.1 Hydrogenovibrio sp. UBA654
TTAATTAGCCAATTAGAAGGCTGGTTTATTGAACTATTAGATAATTCAAAAGGTTTAGGAAAAGAAGGAAAAGGACACCCATAAATATATTATGTTAATAGAGACGGAGGAGTGATATACTTACTTTAGTAAGTATTAACAACAGAGGGTAAAAATTATGC
>DBOE01000043.1 GCA_002299585.1 Hydrogenovibrio sp. UBA654
AGTATAAAGTATAAAGTATAAATAAAGGCGACGTTACGATTTTTAATTTAAAAAAGGTTGATAAATATGTTAAAAAATATTATAAAATTTAATAGTTTTGTGTGGAAGGCTATTTTAATAGCCAGCTTTAGTAGCTTTTTAGTTGCTTGTAGTGAGGATAAAATTGTATTAGAGACAATAGGGCCAGACTCTGGAGGACCAGACTCTGGAGTGATAACTGATCCTATAGTAACAACAGAAAGAAGAATGACTATAGATGGTAATAAAGTAAAATACTTTAGCAATTATTCAATTGAAGCTTCTAGCGATGACTATTATAGAGCTATAATTGTTATACATGGAACAGGTCGTAACTCAGATGATTATTATAACTATGCTAAAACTGCTATAACAGCAGAAGACATGACAAATAATACTCTGCTTTTTGCCCCAAAATTTCAAACATTAGATGACGATCCAGCCAGTGATGAACATTATTGGAAGAGTTCTGGGTGGAAAAAAGGCTCCAAAGCAAAAAATGGCAATAGAACATCTTCATTTGCAATTATTGATGATATGTTAACTAAAATAAGCACTTCTTTTCCAAATGTAACTAAAATTACCATTGTAGGCCATTCTGCTGGAGGGCAATTCGTTCAACGATATGCAGCTCTTAACAATATAGAGCAAACATTACGCATAAACATTAATGTGTACTATGTGGTTGCTAATCCTAGTTCATTTGTGTACCCAACAAATTATCGTCCTGGGAGTACAAGTAGTTGCTCTAACTTTGATAAATATAAATATGGGCTGGAAAATATGCCTAGTTATATGCATTATACGAATACTAAATATCAGACAAACGAGCCTATTATAGAAAATCTACTTTCGCGTTCAGTTTATATTCTTCTTGGTACAACTGATACCACAGATGCTCATAGCCTAGATACATCATGCGAAGGTAATGCCCAAGGACCACACCGTTATGCTCGTGGAGTATCCTATTTTAACCATGTAAAAAGTCTAAGAGCAAACGTAAACCATACTAAAATAGATATTCAAGGTGTTGGGCATAGTTCAAATGACATGTTTAATTCATTAAAAGGCAGGAGAACAATTTTACAGTTAAATTAATACTCGTATCTCTGTTCTCTGTTTATAAATTGGATATATTAGTGGGCAGATTGATGCTATATGGTAACTTTAAAACTTGTTGTTTAATTTATGTTCTACAGAGTTTTTTTAAAAAACTCTTTTACTTTGTTTTTTTATTTCATGATTTAGTAATAATTGGAGTCATAATAATTGGAGTCAGAGTAAAATAAATTCATCCTTATATTCTTTTTTCCAACGGTAAAGCATAACAGGGTGGTTATCAAGTATTTCAGCAACATCTTTTGATTTAACTTTTGGCAAGGCTCCCTCCCTAGCTTTAAAGCAGCGACTTTAAAGTCATTATCGTAGTAGTCATATTTGGTTTTTCTTGGCATGATTGCACTCCTAATAAATAATAATTAGATGTGTGCAAAACTGGGGTCAGTTCCTGATGCTTTTTACGGACAACTGCATGTAATTGTTATATTTATTTTTCTGGTATAACAAGTAACCTTTTACTCCACCACGCTCTAAATTGGTATAAAGATTTATTAATAAGTTTGATGACTGTTCTATAAAATAGTGTCTTATTTGCAGTATAATTATTGCATTCATTGCTTGGGAGTAGATATGTTTTTTTTCGATAGAGCGTTCCGTTCATTTTTTCTTGGCGGTAGTTTTTTCGCAGTTATTTCTATGTTTATTTGGTGGCTTAGTCTTTCAGGAGTTGGGATGCTAAACTTCTCTGGTGTTGTGCCTGCCGATTGGCATGCCCATGAAATGGTGTTTGGTTATGCTCTCGCAACAGTCACTGGTTTTTTACTAACCGCGGTAATGAACTGGACTGGGGATAATTCAGCATCTGGAACTAAGCTGATGGTTCTTTTTATTCTCTGGGTTTTAGCTAGGTTTGGCTATTTAGTTGATGCTCCTTTAGAGTTAATTGCCATTTTAGATATAGGCTTTACTCTAGGTTTATTCTTACACTTTTTTATCCCCGTATATAGAGCTAAACTTTGGAAACAGGGCGGACTTTTTACCAAGTTTTTGCTATTATTTATTGCCAATACTGTTTATTATGCAGGAGTTTTCGGCTGGTTGAAAAATGGGATTGACTTAGGTATTATCGCAGGATTATTTTTAGTTTTAGCTATAAATCTAACTATGATGAGGCGTTTAATTCCATTTTTTACGGTAAAGGCACTAGGTTTAGGGGCAGAAAAAAACTCTAAGTTATTAGATGGTCTATCTCTAGTCGGTTTTTTAGGTTTAATGATCGCCGCCATGTTTTTTCCATACCATTGGGCTACGGCAGTTATTGCTTTCCCGCTAGCAATGGTTAATGCAGTTCGTTGGAAGCTTTGGTATCATCATCGAATATGGAAAGTGGTTCTGCTCTGGCCACTGCATGTTTCTTATGGTTTTATGACATTAGGCATGGGTCTATATGGTTTTGTTGGGTTAGGTATGTTAAGTGAATCCTTAGCTATTCATGCTCTCGCTGCAGGTGGTATTGGCTTATTATGTTCCTCAATTATGGCAAGAATTTCACTAGGGCATACCAATAGAAATGTATTTAATCCACCAAAAATGGTCTTGTGGGTCTTTATAATTTTAGTTGTAACTTCAGTGATTAGAGTTATTTTGCCAATTATTTTACCAGAATTTTATAATCTATGGATACAACTAAGCCAATGGAGTTGGACAATAGGTTTTTTAATATTATCTATTTTATACTGGTCAATATTAACCCAACAGGCAGAACAAAAAGAGTCAGCGATTAGGTTGTAAGAATGCTATATATTACTGAATTTAAGTGTCTACTGAAGGAGACACTGAATAACTGCAATTAGAGCTTTAGACAGTAAAAAATAATTGGCAGTTATTCAATTTTCTTACTAGTTGTCTGTTATTTTTACTAAGTCTTCAACGAATGGTGGTATTTCCATACCATTATTCATGTTTTTGTAAGCAATATTTAATGCTTTGTGAATAAGGATCGTGTACATTTCTATGTTTGCTACACCTATAATTGGTGGAGCAACCTGTTTACCGGTAGAATCAATAAAAACTACAGTTGGGGTTATATCCACATTATATTTAGCGGCTAATTTGGATTTAATAATAGTTTTGTTATATATTCCTAAAATAGGTTTTGGGTCATCAATACTTATATAACGGGCAAACATATATTTTCTTTCATATAATTTACCAAGTGCCATTGGGTCTAATACTTCTGAGGCTAACAAGTGACAAAAATCACACCACTGAGCAACAAAAGTTAACATAATTGGTAATTTTTTTTGTTTTGATTGTTGAGCTAATTTATATAAATCATAAAGTTCTTTTTGTTTAACAGAAGAATTACTAAAACCTAGTTGTTTGCTTAGTGGTTCAGTTTTTTCATTTTTCTCACAGGCAACTAAAAATACTGCTAATATCACGACAAACATATTTTTCATTTTTTATTATTCCAAAGCTATATGTGGCATATATTTTAGCGAAAAATAATTTTAAATTCAGTAGAATATGAAAAAATAATATAAGAGACACAAAATGAAAAAAACCATTAGAATAGCAACCAGAAAAAGCCCTTTAGCTATGTGGCAAGCAGAATTTGTTAAAACAGAGCTTATGCGTACCCATAAAGATCTAGAAGTCATTTTATTGCCAATGCTGACCAAAGGTGACAAAATTTTAGATGTTCCGCTGGCAAAAATTGGGGGGAAGGGTTTGTTCACTAAAGAATTGGAAGAAAGAATGTTAGCAGGTGAGGCAGATATTGCCGTACATTCCATGAAAGATGTACCAATGAAGCTACCAAATGGTTTTGCTTTGGGAGCTATTTTAGAAAGACATTCTCCTAGCGATGCTTTTGTTTCTAATAATTTTACTTGTTTTGAAAGTTTGCCACAGGGTAGCGTATTAGGAACCTCTAGCTTAAGAAGAAAAGCTCAGTTAATGGCAAAAAGACCAGACTTAATTGTTAAAGATTTACGAGGTAATGTTGGTACTCGTTTAGCCAAGCTTGATGCGGGAGAGTATGATGCTATAATATTAGCAACATCAGGCTTACAGCGCCTTGGATTAGATGAAAGAATTCGCCATGAAATTGACATAGATATTTGTTTGCCTGCGGTAACACAAGGTACTTTAGGTATAGAATATTTTAGTGATGATAAAAACACTTTAGAAATAATAAAAGAGTTAAATCACCCCGAAAGTGAAATCAGAACAAAAACAGAAAGAGCTATGAACAATCATTTAGAAGGTGGCTGCCAAGTACCAATTGGAGCTTTTGCCGAGATTATAAATAATAAACAAATCAAGCTAATGGGTTTAGTCGCAGAGCTAGATGGTTCAATAGTTTTAACTTCGCAAAGCACTGGTTTAATAGACTTTCCTGAAGAACTAGGGATTAAAGTAGCACAGGATTTGTTAGCACAAGGAGCAAGTAAGATTTTAGATAAAGTATATAACTCTAACCCTCGTTAATCATGGCTACTTTATTAAATACTCGCCCTAGTTTACAAGCTCAAGAATTAAATAAAGTACTAGATGAAAATAAGTTAGACTATATCAATTGTCCAGCTATAAATATAAAACAAGTATCATTTTCCCAACAAAAACCCCTACAAAGTGGCTATGCTTTTTTTATTAGTGTTAATGCGGTTATTCATTTTATGGCACAAGTTCAATCTGGTGAGGACTTTTTTAAACAAACTACTGTTTATGCCATTGGCAAAGCGACCCAAGAACAACTGGCTAAATATAATATAAAAGCAATTACACCTTTTTTGCCATTTAATAGTAATTCTGTATTAAAATTACTACCAAATTCTTTAAAAAATATTTCTTGCCTAGTTATAAAAGGGCAAAATGGTTTAAAAGATTTAACAGCAGGATTAATGGCCAAAAAAGCTACAGTTACCGAAATAATTTGTTACAAAAGGCTTGCTAATCCTTTTTGTAGTAAAGCTTGGGGTAGATTTAAACAACTACAAAAGGGTGTTATATTAATAACTAGTGTAGAAATTATTAATAGTATAATTTTAAAAACTCCAACAAAAGAAATGGATACTTTATTAAAAATGCGGGCTATTGTATTTAGTGAACGAATTCAAATAAAAATTTTAGAATTAGGGTGGCAAGGCTGTGTTTACCTTACTAAAGAGCAAAATAATATGGCTATAATTAAGATTCTAAAAAAAATAAGGACCCAAAATGACCTCTGAAAATAAGCTTATCATACCTCTAATAACCGAGGAAGCTGAAGATAGCCCGCTAGATAGTGAACAAGATTTAAAAAAAAATGATAAATCAACTACACCAAAAAAAGATATTGAAAAAAAAGCATCTTTGTCTTGGTTAGCTAGGCTGGCACTATTAATTATTTTTGCAGTTTCTATAATAGCTATTTATTTCTCTTTAGTGGGCAATAATAATAAGTGGCAAATAGAAAGAATTAATGATTTACAAAGCTCTATCAATAAACTAAAAGAAAAAGCTTCAGTCTTAGAAAAAAAACAGGTTACTAATAATTTAATAGATACTAAAACTCCGCAAATAAACGCAATAAAAGATAAACTATCAGCTCTTGAAGAAACTATTACTCAAAATACTAGTCTAGTAGATAAGCAGGATGTCAAAATTGAGCCTTTACTTGAAAAAATGCAAGAATTTAATAAACAACAACAATTACTTGCCCAACAAAATAATAAGCTACAAAAGATTATTCAAAATAAAATTAATACTGCTATTCAAGCAATTACAGCCATTTCTAAGCTTTCTAACACTCAAATACAAAGCTGGGTATTACAAATAAATAATCAATGGTTATTTGAAAGTGATAAATTTACTACTGTAAATAACCTACATGCACTTTTACACACTATTTCGTTGTCTGATAATCCTTACCAACAGCCCCTATCTGCCAAAATAAGGCAAGATATTGAAATGATAAAAAATTTCAAAAAGCCGACAATAAAACTAGAAAAAATTAAACAACTAAAAATATGGCTAAAAGATTTAAAGTTAATAACTAAAAAAATAGATATTAAAAATCAAAATAATGAAACAACAAGTTGGCAAAAAATAAAACAAAAATTTAACCAACTCTTTAGTATTAGAAAAAAAGAAACCGCAAATGATTTATCAATAGTTGTAGAAGAACTAGAAAAAAGAATAATAAAACAAAGAATGCTGCTACAAGCAGATCAAATAGGCTGGGCAATTAATAGCCAAGCCCTACAGGTTATGCAATATGCTATGGATGATATTTCTAAGCTAATTGAGCTTCATGCCCCAGAGCAAGTAAATACTTGGTTAGTGAAAATGATTCGTTTAGTACCTGAAAGTAAAAAAGTAAAAAGCCCTCTAAGTATTACTGAAATTAAGTATGACGATAATAATTAAATGGGGTTTAGTGTTTTTATTGTCCACTGCTTTGGCAACTGTGGCTTTACAAGACAACGGGCAAGTTTCTATGGTTTGGGGGCAATGGATAATTGAAACCAGCGTTTCATTTTTAATAGTTATATTAGCAATTTCTTTCATCACTATTTATTTATTAACTAGTCTTTGGCATGCGATAATTCTTCTACCTAGGCACTGGCGAGAAAGACGAGCAATTAAACGCCATAATAAAGCAGAACAAACTTTAACTAAGGGCTTGATCGCTTTAGAGTATGGCGACTGGAAAATGGCAGAAAAACAATTAATAACTAGTGCTAAATTTTCTGAGGTTGGGCTGGTGCATTATCTAAGTGCGGCAAAAATGGCACATAACCAACAGGCTTTTGAGCGTAGAGATAAATACCTACAGCAAGCAAAACAATTATATATTGATAGCTATGAAACTATAGGATTGGTTGAGGCGAGGCTTTTAAAAGATAAAAACCCAAAAAAATCCTTAGCAATTCTACAGGCTATATACCAAAAAAACAATACCAATAGAGCGGTATTAGAAGAGTACGCCAATCTACTACAAACTAATAAATATTGGCAAACATTAGCAGAAATACTACCACAAATTAAAAAACATTCGGCCTTAGCAAAATTACATATAGAGGCCATCGATGTAGAGTTAGTATCTAGCCAAATAGCAGGGGCTGAAAATGTAAATCAACTTGATGTAATTTGGCAAAAACTAGAAAATAAACAACAGATGGATCCAAAAATATTAACTGAATTTATTGAACAAAAAATAGGCTGGGGTCAAGAGAGTGGGATGGCATCTTTAATTATCAAGAGTATTAATAAAACTTGGGATGATAGATTAATTTATCAATATGGTCGGCTAAAATTTGATTCTCCAATAGATAGCTTAAAAGTAGCAAGTAAATGGTTAAAAAATCAAAAAAATAATCCTATTTTACAACTAACTCTTGGCAGAATATCCTGTCAAGGACAATTATGGGCAATAGCACAGTCTCATTTTAAAACTAGCCTAAAGTTGCAACCAGAAGTAGAAACTTATCATAGCCTAGCAAAATGTTACGAGCAAGAAGGCCTAGAATCTAAAGCTGCACTTGTTTATAAACAGGCTATTTTAGAGCTAGGTAAAAAATCAAATATTAAATAAACCATGCAATTTAGCCAAGCAATTCCGCTAAGCCTATATGTACATTATCCTTGGTGTATTGAAAAATGTCCTTATTGTGACTTCAATTCCCATACTTTAAAAAATGACCAAGAAAAAATCTACTTGAATGCCTTAATTAAACAACTTGAACAAATTCTGCCCTCCATTTGGGGGCGCTCGATACAGAGTATTTTTTTTGGTGGTGGTACCCCTAGTTTAATATCAGAAGAAGGTTTACATAATTTTTTATCGCAGGCTAGGTCATTATTAAATTTTCAGCCACAGATAGAAATAACCTTAGAAGCTAACCCTGGAACCGTTGATTTTAATAAATTCAAAGGTTTTCGTGAAGCTGGAGTTAATCGTTTATCAATAGGTATCCAAAGTTTTAATGATGAAAAACTTAAATCTTTAGGTAGAATTCACTCAGCCGATGATGCTTATATTGCCACAGAAAAAGCAAAAGAAGCTGGTTTTGAAAACTTTAACCTAGACCTAATGTTTGCTTTACCTAATCAATCGCTTGAACAATCTCTATTTGATGTAAAAACTGCTATTAAACTGGCCCCACCTCATTTATCTCATTATCAACTAACTCTTGAGCCAAATACTGCTTTTTATAAAAATCCACCAACCTTACCTAAAGATGATTTGGCTTGGGAAATGCAATTAATATGCCAACAAGAATTATCTAATGCAGGTTACCATCAATATGAGGTTTCAGCCTATTCTAAAACTCAATTCCAATGCTTACATAACTTAAATTACTGGCAGTTTGGTGATTATATTGGTTTAGGAGCTGGTGCTCACGCTAAGATAACCGAACCACCAGCAGGTAAAATTTATCGCACGCAAATGCCTGCCTCTCCTAGTGGATATATTGAGGTGATTGCAAAAAATAAATTTGGTAAAATAGAGCAGGTGACAGAGAATGAAATTGTATTTGAGTTTATGCTTAATGCACTACGATTAACCGATGGTTTTGAGCTTAGTCTATTTGAGTGGCGTACTGGATTAAAAATAACAGTTATTACTAAAAAACTAGATTATATCCAAGCAAAAAACTGGGCATATATTTGCAAGCAACGGCTAGTTTTAACTCAACAAGGAAAAGCTTTTTTAAATAATGTTTTGCAGGTATTTATATAGGAAGCTGTCAAGTTTCACCACATTATACCATTTCGTTTAAAGCAGTAATAAAAAACATGATGATTTAAAATATTATAATGCAAAGATACAATTAGGGTTCTAAATGAGATTCATAGCTAATAACATTGTTAGTATTACTGTTCTAATATCATTATCTAGTAATGTTTTAGGGGATATTACACCTTTTATTTCTTTCTCAAGTATAGTTGATAGTAATATTTATAAACGAGATAAAAAATCTGATAATTTTTCGGCAACTTCTAAAGATGATGTGATTATTAAAACAACTGCTGGTTTAAACTTAGATTTGCAGGTAAGTAAACAAAAATTTATTTTTAGTGGGCAAGTTTCTAAAAATAATTTTGATAAAAATAAACAGTTAGATAATTTTAGCAATTCATTATCGGCAAGATGGAATTGGCTCGCAGGCAGAAATCTTAGCGGAGTTTTCGCAGCGAATAACCATGTTTCATTAGCAAATTTTGCGAATACTACAAGCTTAAAAAAAAATCAACAAACTGAAAGAAATATTATGTTTTCGTCTAATTGGAGGTATCATCCTGCATGGAAAATTGGCGGTTATATTGGTTTATATAATTATTTTTATAACCTCAATGATAGAAAAGAATTTGACTTGCGGCAGCATATAACTACAATTGATTTGACATACTTAACAAAAATTGGAAATAAGGTAGGGCTAAAATTTAACTCTATACTAGGAGGCTACCCAAATAGAATAATAACCAATAATAGCTTTTTTGATAATCAGTTTGATCAGAAAGAGTTATCTCTATTTGTACTATGGAAAGCCAGTACAAAAAGTGTGCTGAATTATAGTTTAGGTTTAGTTTCAAGAAAACATCCTAATTTTGATAAACGAGATTTTAATGGTTTTGAGGTAGATATAGGTTATGATTGGAGGCTAAAAAATAGGCTACTTATTTCATTACAAGGCTATCAAAAAATTATTCCTAGCAATACTAACTTTGCCAGTTATTTACAGAATACAGGTTTTGATATATCTTCTATTTGGTCATTAACAGAAAAATTAAAATTAACTCTTCTATTAGGCTCTAAATTACATAAATTTTTAGGTAATCCTAATCCTGTGGATATAAATAATAATTTTGGAGAAGCTTATAATAATTATTCCTTAAATATAGGTTATAAGCCCTATAGAAATGTAGATTTAGAGTTTAATTATAGTTTTAACGATCGAGATTCAAATCTGTTTTTGCGTAATTATGAATCAAATTTAATAAGATTGAGTTTAATAATAAAATTCTAATTAGAGAAGAGGTAAAAATGAAAAATATATTTATTATTTTATCTATTATGTTTTCCAGTGTAGTTTTTGCATTTGATAATGTTATTGATAGTGGGGACATTATTAAAATATCTGTATATGGAAACCCTGATTTAACAACAGAGGTAAAAGTCTCAGAAAAAGGGGCAGTGAATTTTCCATTGATTGGTGGGGTTGTGGTTGCAGGCATAACTGTAGTTAAAGCAGAAAAAAAGATTGCACAATGTTTGATTAAAGGGGGGTTTTTAAGGCTTGCTCAGGTTAATATAATTGTTTTAAAATCAAGTGGCAAGCAGGTATCTGTATTAGGTAAAGTTGATAAACCAGGTAAATATTCAATTGAATCGGGAGCTAAAACCTTATTTGATTTTATTGCGATTTCAGGAGGAGTTTCGGCTAAGGGTTCAGATGTAGTTACCATTATTCGTACCAGTAAAACTCCTACAGAACGAATTTCTATTAATGTCGATGAATTATTACTTAATTCAAGTGTAGAGCAGATTGATGATGCTAATATAGAAATGCAAGCAGGTGATGTTATATATGTTCCTGAAGCTCCCGTTTTTTATGTATATGGCGAAGCAAATGAGCCTGGTATGTATCGTTTTAAACATGGAATGACTGTTGCTCAAGCTATATCCTCTGCAGGGGGTGTTTCTGCGAGAGGAACGGAGAAAGGTTTAAAAGTTAAGCGTAGTAGTGAGTTTGGAAAAATTGTAGACCTTAAGGTTAATCTTTCAACAGTGATTATGGCAAAAGATGTAATTTTTATTAAAGAAAGTTTATTTTAAGGGTTTTAAGCATGAATTTTTACCAGTTTTTAATGATTTTAAATGCTCATAAAAAAAAGGCATTATTTGCTTTTTTTGTAACAGTAATAACAACAGTAATTGTTAGCTTAATTTTACCAAAAACATATAGTGCTCAAACCTCGGTAGTTATAAATTATGCAGAACAAGATCCTGTGACAGGAGATCGTTCTCCAGTACAATTAATGTCTAGTTATATAGCGACACAGGTAGATGTTATTAGCAGTCAAAGTGTGGCATTAAAAGTCGTTGATGAGCTAGATTTATCTAATGATGCAGCATGGATTAAATATTATTATAGGTCTACTGAAGGCAAAGGTAATATTCGTAATTGGTTGGCTGATTCGCTATTGGATAATTTAACGGTTACACCATCTCGTGAAGGAGGAGTTATTATTTTGGAGTTTGAGTCAAATAATGCACGATTTGCGGCATTAGCGTCTAATACATTTGCTAAGTCTTATATTGAAACTAATTTGGAGCTAAAAATAGCACCCTCTAGAAGAAACTATACATGGTTTAAAGTTCAGGTTAGCTCAATGAGAAAAACTTTAATTGAAGCCAAAAAGAAGCTATCTGAATATCAAAGGGAAAAAGGCATAATTTCTTTAGATAAAAGATTAGATGTTAAAAAAGCAAAGTATTCACAGTTATCTGGGCAACTAGTTACCTCACAAACTGAACTTGTCAATTTGGAGTCAAAGATTAATGCAATTAAATATGAGGATATGGAAGGCTCTAGTTCTGAGTTGACAACAGACCCCATAATTATGGAGATTAAGACCTCACTGTCAAGGGTGGAAATTAAATACTCGGAATTAAAGCAGAGAGTTAGTAGTAATCACCCTAGTTATAAAAATGTTCAAGCAGAAATAGTTAGTTTAAAAAAGAAACTTAATCATCAGCTAAAAATAGCAATTAGTCAGCTAAAAACAAGGGTGGTAGTAATTAAATCAAAGATAAAAGAAATCAAAGGCTCTTTGGTAAAGCAAAAAGAAACTTTGTTGAAAATTAATAAAAATAGAGATAATCTTGATATTTTAACTCGTGATGTAGAGGACGCAAGGCAGATATTGAGTTTAGCGACTAAGCGTCTTAGTCAAATAGATCTTGAAGGTAAAACCCAAGAAGGTAATGTTTCTGTACTTAGTCCGGCAATAAAACCAATAAAACCAATTAAGCCTAATATTTTAACTAATATTGTACTGTCAGTTTTTTTTGGAATGATTTTGTCAGTTGCTTTAGCCTTGTTATTAGAAATGGTAAATAGAAAAGTTAGGTTAGCTAAAGACATAATTTTTAGTACAGAACTACCTGTTCTGGGTGATATTAAGTTTTCAAAAATATCAAATAAATAAATGTCTATTTTTTGAAAAAAGAGGTATCTTGTGAAAAAAAATTTTTCAAACGAAAAAACAAAATTAAACAAAATTGGAGAAATGTTACTAGAAGCTGGAAAGTTAAAGCCTGCTGATATTGATGCAATTATTAAAGCTCAACAAAGACTTGAGCTTTATTTTGGAGAAGTCGCAGTTAAGTTAGGTTTGGTTACTAAAGAAGATGTTATGCAAGTGGTTTCACAACAATTTGGCTATGTAAAGCTATCACTAGATGATAACTCCATAGATTCTTCGATAATAACTGCATTTAGTGGTCATGAAGACATGATTGAATCCTTTAGACGTTTACGCAATAAACTTTTACTGTATTGGTTTTTAGAAAATAAATGTTTAGTTATAACTGCTCCTCATAAGAAGCATGGAACAAGTCATATTTGTGCAAATTTAGCAGTTATGTTTTCCAAGTTAGGCAAAAAAACATTATTAATTGATGCAAATATGCATTCTCCTAGCCAGAAAAATAATTTTAAAATAAAAAATAGGGTAGGTTTATCAGATGTTCTTGTCAATAGGGTAAATGTTAAAGAGGCTATTTACAAAGATACAGGTTTAGATAATTTATCTATTTTAAGTAGTGGAACCTTGCCTCCTAATCCTTCAGAGTTAATTGATAATGGAAAATTTATTAAATTGAAAGAAAAGCTAGAAGAATTCTACGAGATAGTTATTATAGACTCTCCTCCTATATTGGAATTAGGTGATGCACAAACTTTAATTGCAATTGTTAAGGGGGCATTAATTGTGGCTAGAAAGCATAATACCAATATAGAGGATATTGAAAAAGCAAAAGAGCAGATACTTGTTGCTCAGGCAAAACCTGTTGGAGTTGTTTTGAATAGTTTTAAATAAAATTTGGCCATTAGTTAGTCAAATATTATTATTAACTAATTGAGGCTAGGTCTTTGCACGAGATAATTCACGGATTAAAATAACTATAGTTAAAGGTATGCTTATGGGGCAGTGGTTATTAATAAGAGGCTCCTTAAATGTCATTAATTATGTTGAGTGAATATATATAAAATAGCATAGGGTTTTAGAAAATAAGGTGTTTACAAATAAAAATACAAATACAAAACCAACACTGTTCTCAATTGGTTTACTAAAAAATATTGGCATTATCTTAGCTATTTTTTTTATTGCCATATTTCTTGGTCTTACTATAGGCAAAGGACAAATAAACTTATTAATTGTTTTTATAGGTGCCCTTGGAGGATTAGCCTTATTAAGCTTATCGAATGAATTACTATTTAAAATATTTATAATTTTAAATTTTTTTGTGGTTGGTCAAATCATGTATTTTGGTGGTATGCAACAGGCAATGTTAATCTTGTATGGTATAGGGTTATTGTTGTATTTAAAAGTGTATGAAGCTGTAAATATTTTATCGTCTTATGAAAGTAAATCTTCTGTAAGCACTCCATTATTTGTAGTTGTTATTTTCTTTATACTAGTTGTTTTTATTTCAACATTGATTAACCAAATTGATATATTGCAATTTTTAGTAGGAGGTAAAAATTTACTTTTTATTTGGAGTCTATTTTTTATAGCAGCGTTTGGATTATATAGTTTTAAGTTTATTGATGGATTATGGCAAAAAATTTATTTATTAGTACTGTTTCAAGTGCCTATCGTTCTTTATCAGGCATTTTATGTGGCACCAAAACGCAAATTAATGGGTATTGAAGGAGTTAGTTGGGATGCCATTGTAGGAGGGTTTGGTGGGAAACCTTATGCAGGAGGGGCCTCTGGAACTCTTGCTTATTTTTTAGTGGTAGCATTTATATATTTTTTATTAATGTATAGGTTTAACTTATTGTCATTACGGCGTTTTTTGAGTTATTCACTGGTTATTTTACTAATAGTAATTTTGGCAGAAATAAAGGTTATAGTAATTTTAATTCCAGTTGGTTTAGCTGTTATTTATTATAAGCAATTATTTAGACATCCAATCAGATTATTATTGTCAAGCGTTGCTCTTCTTTTATTTTTTTATATGATATTAGCAAGCTATGAGTATCAAAAGAGGGGTGATTTAGAAAAATCTTTAAATATTAGCTCTCTTATGGATAGATCATTTGGTTATAGTTTTGGTGTCGATGTTATAAATTATAAAACACGCGAAATGGGTAGGGTAACTGCATTAAATCATTGGTGGCAAGAAAATGGGACTAATAATTTATTGTATACTTTATTTGGACATGGTCCTGGGGAAAGTAGGATAAAAAGTAAATTTTCAGTTGGAGAAACAGCTGCTAAATATCCTTTTAAGATCAATCGTTCTGCGGCTACTCAAATATTATGGGAAGTTGGAATATTAGGTTTTTTATTATTTTTATGGTTATTATTGGTAGCTACTAGGCTATCATATATTGCTTCTTTTAATAATTGTTTTTCATCTTCTCAAAAAGTTAACCTACAGGCTACCTCAGCATCTTTGGCAATGGCAGTAATAATGTTACCTTATGGTCGAGATGTTATTGAAGTACCAATTCTTTCATTTTATATAGCCTTTTCTATCGGATATTCTGCTTATGCATATAAAACACATTTGTCAACGAGAAAAGGGCGATGACTCTTGTACCCTATGGCATCTTTAATGTTAAAAGAAGTTTATTACATTTCATTTTAGGTAGGTTTATAAGTTTAGTCGTAGGGTTTGGCTTTTTTATTCTATTAGCTAAGGCACTGAAAATTGAAGATTTTGGTTTTTATATTATTTTAGTTGCCACTTTAGAAATAGTTGGTTTAATGAGTAATTTTGGCAGTTTTTTTATATCTCAGCGATATATACCTGAATTAATGCAGACAAATGATTTTTTCAACTTAAAAAAATTGATTAGTTTTTTATTGGTTTTTAGATTGTTTACTCTGCTAATTTCAGGGATAGTTCTTTATTTTTTAGCCGAAATTTTATTAAATTATATTGCTTATTTAACTTATCTTTGGGTCTTACAAATTTACTTGCTAGTTATAATAATAGAAAATTTTATTCGTTATTTAGAGATGATTTTTGATTCTCTTTTATTACAAGGCTATACGCAAATATCTGTATTATTTCGAAATTCTATTAGATTTTTTGCTGTTTTATATTTGTATTTTTTAACTACAGACAATTCTATATTTTTAAATCAAATAGTAGTTATAGAATTACTCTCTGGAATATTAGGGGCTTTTCTAACCATATTTTTATTATTTAAGTTTTTAAGACAGCTCCCAGATTCAGAAAAGAATTTTAAATCTGGTTTAGATTTTACTCGTTATTTTGCTTTTGCTAGACCGGGTTATTATGCACAGTTAATAAGTTTGTCTTATAGTGTTCATATATTAAAATTACTAGTAATAAAGTTTTTTGGTGCGACAGAAACCGCACTATTTGGATTTACCTCTACATTTATTGCCATGCTAGCTAGATATATGCCTTCAGTTTTATTGGTTGGAATGATTAGACCTTTATTTATTACCGCTTACAATGAAAAAGACCAATTTAAAAAATTACACCACCTTACAAACATTACTATAAAGATTAATTTATTAGCTGTTTTACCCATTATTATTTATTTTGCAGTGTTTGGTGAAGAAGTAGTTCGTATGTTGGTTGGAGACAAATTTAGTAACAGTGGCGTTTATTTATTTTTATTTTCAATAGTTATGCTGTTACAAATTTATCATGTTATGTTGTCGCAACTCAATATGGCTCATGAAGGAGGCAAAAACCTACTGTCGGCATCTTTTTATAGTATGTTCGGGGTTTTAGTTGGGTTAATGTTTTTTCCGTTATTAATGCAGTATTCAATAGTTCTCGGGCTTATTTTGAGCGAGGTTATTTTTTGTAGTGTATTATTGAAAAAGCTATTGAAAGACAAAGTAGTTAATTTGCCAGAATTTAAGAGCATGTTCGTGTTTTTGGGCGTAAGTTTATTAAGTTTTGTTAGTGTAGGTTTAATTCATTTATTTTATGCTGGAGATAGTTTAGGGTATTTGATTGGTATGTTATTATTTTTATTGTCAACTTTTTATCTTGCTTTGTATATATATAAACCTTTTACTACCTATGAGCGTGATTTAATAAATAAAGTCTTACCTCTGCCCTATTTTTGCTTTTAATGGAAATTATATGAAAAACAAATTAAAACAACTTCTTATGTCTAATAATACGCTCTGGTTTGTATATAAAACACTTAGGTTGTATTTAAGACATTTGTCTATGCTAAGGTTTTATTTTTATGATATTTATACTACCTATCAATATATGCATTGGCCATTTAAAGAACATTCTAAGATAGAATCATTTAAGGCAGAACTACTTTTGCAATTTCATAAACTAGAAAAAGGCATAGTAATGCCTGGAAAACGAAGGGTTTTCGGTGAAGAAACTGTTATTAGAATTATTGAGCTATTAAATTTATGGCAACAACAAAATAATAATTTAACTGATCCTGTATTTTTAAGTTCCGTGCAAGCTCTTAAAGATTATAAAACAAAGATTATAGAAGATGGCTTTATTGAAAAATCAAAAGTTATAAAAAAAATAAATGACTATTTACAAGGCTTAAATATAGATAACACCTCTATATTTACTACACCAGAGCCTCTTTGTAATGAGTATAAAGAAGGTCTGTCTTCTTTTCAAGATTTAGTTTCTTTTCGTAGAAGTGTACGAGAGTTTGATGATAAATATGTTGAAATTAGTTTTATTAAGAAGGCTGTAGAAATAGCTCAAAAAAGTCCATCTGTATGTAATAGACAAGCCAGCAAAATATATTATATTAGAGGCCGAAATGAAATTGATTTTTTATTATCTCAGCAAAATGGCAATGCAGGTTTTGGTTATCAAATACCCTCTTTAGCGATTGTATCAGTTGATCAAACCCATTTTTTTAACTCCACGGAACGTAATCAACCTTATATTGATGGCGGTTTATTTACTATGTCGTTTTTATATGGACTTTCAGCACAAGGACTTTCTAGTTGTTGCTTGAATTGGTGTGTTGTGCCAAGTGTAGATAGAAAAACTCATAAAGTTTTAAAAATACCTAAATCAGAAAGAATCATGATGCTAGTAGCAATAGGTTATCCTGCAAAAGGCGTAAAAGTTCCTAAATCAGCACGGAAGAATCTTGATGATGTTTTGGTATATAAAAAATGAAAGTGTTTTCGAAAGTTAGTATTAATTTTTTTGGGGAGGGAAATGGTTAAAAAAATTGCTTTATTGAATATGCATTACTCTAATAAAAATTATGGTGCAGTTTTGCAAGCAGCCGCCTTGCAAGAATTTCTTAGACAAGAGGGGTATCAGCCAATTAATATTAAATTATCGTTTACTGATAAGAGAAGTAAACTACGCCGCTTATTAAGTAGATTAAAATTTAATTTTAATAAAAAATTAAATCCATATAAATTTTTTACAGTTCATAATGATGAAATATTTGGGCAGTTTAGAGACAAGTGGGTTAAAACAACAAAGCAATCATATTCTGTAAAAAATATTCATACTTTAAGCTCTAAAAATAAGTTTTCCATTTATATTGTTGGTAGTGATCAGGTATGGAGACCTACTTATACTGCCGAGTATGTGAAGACTTATTTTTTTGATTTTGTGGATAAGAAAGCTAAAAAAGTTGCATATGCTGCTAGTTTTGGGATGGACAAATGGGAATTGCCAGAAGATAAAAGCTTAATATTAGATATAAAAAACCTATTGAATGATTTTCACGCTGTCTCTGTTCGAGAGGATAGCGGAGTTGATATTTGTAATGATACTTTTGAATGTAACTCATCTCATGTTCTTGACCCAACTCTTCTGGTTGGAAGAGAATACTTTGAAAAAATTATACAAGAAACTTTGATACCTATTCAAGAAAATAAAATAGTTTATTATAAATTGGACCCTGATGATGAGTTTCGTTATTGTTTGGCTCTGCTTGAAAAGGAGTTTAATATCTCGGCAGAAAATATTTATTTTAAAGAAGAAAATAATGGAAAACAAATACACCGAAGTTACAATGAAATCCCCCTTTGGCTTGCAAAATTACGCGATGCTAAGTTGATAGTTACAGACTCTTATCACTGTGTGTGTTTTGCTTTACTCTTTAATAAACCATTTATTCACTTTAATAATAAATCAAGAGGAAATGCAAGGCTGGAGAGCTTATTTAAATTATTATCTATTGAGACTGATCAAGTAAGTATTATAGATAGTGCAGATATTGTACAAAATAGATACAAATGCCTCACTGATTTTTCAAAAACTAATACTAAGTTAGAGTTTTATAGAGAAAAATCTGCTAATTTCTTGCGTTCAAGTTTAAGGGATTAACATGAAAATATCTATTATCATTAAGTCTTTAAATGAAGAGCATAATATCGGAAGAGCGATTGAATCATCTCTAAAAGCGATTGCAGAAATTAATGGTGATGGGGAGGTAATTTTAGCGGACTCTTTATCAATTGATGGCACCATTGAAGTAGCAGCTAATTATCCAATTAAAATTATCCAGTTAGTTAATGAAGGTGATCGCTCCTGTGGTATTGGAGCAGAATTAGGTATGGTTGTAGCCACTGGAGAATTTATTTATATATTAGATGCGGATATGGTTTTTATAAAAGGTTTTTTGTCAACAGCACTAGAGATGTTAGAAAAGGATTCAAAACTTGCCGGTGTTGCAGGTGCTGTACAGGAAATGAATGTAGGCAATATAGAGTTTCAAGAAAGAGTAAGGCGTAAAGAATCACAAATAGAGGTGGGAGAAATGCATTCATTAGGAGGAGGTGCTTTATATAGAACTTCTGCTTTAGAGTCAGTTAAATATTTTACTCATCAAGGGTTGAACTCTTATGAAGAGTTTGAATTAGGTATGCGTCTAACGATTAAAGGGTGGAAATTGGTGCGGTTGAGTTTGCCATCTGTTGAGCATTATGGACATCAAATGTCTTCCTATAGATTGCTTGTTAGACGGGTTAAATCAGGCTATATATATGGTGTAGGGGAGTTGTTACGCTCAGCTTATAGTAAAGAGCATTTTCTGTATTTAATAAAAAACTTAAAGCAAATAAAAATTTTTGTAGGATATCTTATTTGGTTGCTTATTGTGCTAATTTGTTTATTTTTAGTTACTATGGGGTTTATTGCACAAGTATATTTACTTTTACTTATTGTGTTACCATTTGTGGTTATGAGTGCAAAGAAAAAAAATATTAAAGTAGGAGTTTATTCTGTATTTTCTGGTTTATTTAGTGCCTATGGACTTTTATTTGGCTTATTAAACATAAATAAAACAATAAAAAGTCCTGTTAGCAAAATTAAATTTCAATGGATAAAAAAATAGTTATTAATTGTTATATGTTTTAAAAATTATAAGGGGGGGGGGAGTAGATGAAAGTTAGCATTATAATCAAAGTTTTAAATGAAGAAAAAACTATTTCTAGAGCTATTGAATCGTCACTAACAGCTATTAAGGAAATCAATTATGAAGGTGAGGTGATTTTAGCGGACTCCTTATCAACTGATCGTACGGTAGAGATTGCATCTAATTACCCAATCAAAATAGTGCAACTAGTTAATGAATCTGACCGTTCCTGTGGTATTGGAGCAGAATTAGGTATGGTTGCAGCAACGGGGGAATTTATTTATATCTTAGATGCAGATATGGTTTTTATAAAGGGTTTTTTGCTACAAGCATTAAAAATGCTAGAAAATGATTTAAATCTTGCTGGTGTTGCGGGAATGGTACAAGAACAAAATAAAAACAGCATTGAGTTTAAAGAAAGAATGTCACGAAAAAAATCTGCGTTTATAGCTGTAGGAGAAGTGTCTGCCCTCGCGATGGGAGGTCTATATAGAAAAACGGCTTTAGAATCAGTTAAATATTTTACTCATAGGGGATTAAACTCATATGAAGAATTTGAGCTAGGGGCTAGGCTTAGAGTAAATGGCTGGAAAATGCTACGAATGAAAGAGGTGCCAAGTGTTGAACATTATGGATATAAAATCAATCCTTATAAGTTATTAATAAAGCGAGTAAAGTCTGGTTATATATATGGTGTAGGGGAGTTATTACGCTCTTCTTATGGGCAAGCACATTTTTTATTTGTGCTTAAAAATTTAACTCCAATGAGAGTTTTTTTAGGTTATTCTATTTGGATTCTTTCTGTTTTAATTGGATTACTTTTAGTTAGTATAGGATATGTTTATTGGCTGTATGTGTTTTTATTTATATTATTGCCTTTTGTGGTTATGAGTATTAAGAAAAGAAGTGTTGAACGAGGAGTTTATTCGGTAACTGCAGGAACATTTCATGCCTATGGTCTTGTTGTTGGTTTTTTTAAAGGATCAGTAAAAAATCCAGTTGAACCAATAAATTTTATATGGAAAAAAAAGTAGAGCATTAAGTGTCTCCTTAAGCTCTTTATCGGGATGGATGGATATGATAAATAAAAATAAACCTATTTCAATTATGTTGTGTACTGCAGCTAGAGGAGGGATGAGAACAGTAGTAGAGTCATATAAAAAAGAAGGAATGTTTGATAAGTGGAATACTAAATTAATATTTACTCATAATGAAGGAAGTTTGGTAACTAAGATATACTTTTTTTTAAAGGCAGTTATTTATTTTAGTTATTTATTTTTTTTTAAAAAAGTTTGTTTTATTCATAACCATTCTGCTATGCGTGGTAGTTTTTGGAGGAAAAATATTTTTTCTAGTTTAGCAAGACTAGCAAAAATACCAGTTATTTTGCATTTGCATGGTTCAGAAATGCAGAGTTTTTACTACTCGCAGAGTAAAAAAGGCAAAACAAGAATTTCAAATATTTTAACTAAGGCAGATAAAGTTATAGTTTTATCAGAATCATGGCAAGAGTTTATTAGTTGCATTGCCCCAAATGCAAAAATAGAAGTTATTTATAATTATGTAAGGCTACCCGATTATGTTAGTAATCGTCTTGAGAATAAAGAAATAAAAATTCTTTTCTTAGGGTTGATTGGAAAAAGAAAAGGTATTTATGATTTAATTGAGTCAGCAGAACGCTTATCTAAGCAGACCAAGCATTTTAAGATAATGATAGGGGGCAATGGCGAAGTTGAAGTGGCTAAAAAGCTTGTAGAAGATAAAAAATTAACGGATAAGATTATATTTTTAGGTTGGCTTTCAGGAGATAAAAAACTAGAGTATCTTGCCGATGCTGATATTTTCATCTTGCCTTCATATAATGAAGGTTTGCCTATGAGTTTGTTGGAAGCCATGTCTTGGAAATTACCTGTTATTTCGACCAAGGTGGGGGGCATACCTGAATTAGTTAGAGATGGTTTAGATGGGTTATTATTTGAGGCAGGAGAGATAGATATAATGACAGAATATATGTATCAACTTATTACTGAAAAAGAGGAGAGAGAAAAGCTGGGAAGCTCAGCGAGAAAAAGAGTTAAAAATATGTTTTCAAATGAAATAATTATTCCACAATTAAATGCTGTTTATGAACTTATAGTAAGGGAAAAATCACAATGAAAACGGTACTAGCCGTTGCTTCGGCAGGTGGTCACTGGATTCAATTATTAAGGTTAAAGCCAGCTTTTGAGGGGGCTAAGCTACATTTTATGACAACTAATCAAGATTTGTCTAAAGATGTAGCCGAGACTTTGTATGTGGTTACAGATGCAAATATTTGGGAAAAGTTAAAGCTAATTAAGATGTTTATGCAGGTAGCTTGGGTAGTTATTAAGCTTAGACCAGATATTGTTATTACAACTGGTGCTGCGCCTGGTTTTGCTGCCATTTTATTTGGCAAGTTATTTGGAGCTAAAACAATTTGGCTAGATAGTATTGCTAATGCAGAAGAACTATCAAACTCGGGCAAAAAAGCTAAAAAAATTGCTGATGTTTGGTTAACTCAATGGGAGCATTTGGCGGGTGAAAAAGGACCTAGTTTTAAAGGTAAAGTACTATGATTTTTATCACGGTAGGTACTCAGTTGCCTTTTGATCGTCTTGTAAAAGAACTTGATGGTTTTTATGAAAATACTAAAGAAACTGTTTTTGCTCAAATAGGTCCTTCGAAGCTTAGCTTAAAAAATTGTGAATATACAGGTTTTATTTCACCTATAAAAGCTGAGGAGTTATTTCGCGATGCATCTTTAATTATTGCTCATGCAGGTATGGGTACAATTTTAACCGCCTTAAAATATCGTAAACCTATTTTAATTGTGCCTAGAAAAGCTTCTTTGGGAGAACACCGCAATGAACATCAGTTAGCTACGGCAAATTGGGTAAGAGAGCTACCAGGAGTAATCGTTGCGGATGATGAAAAAGCAGCCGTTAATCTTTTAAGTAACCCACAATTATTAATCAATGAAGGTAGCATTCCAGAGTTTGCAGAAGATAGGTTACTCAACTTTATTAGTAAAATGATAAAAGATAATTAAAAAAAATATTTTCTTATAAAAAAACAGGAATTAAAAATTAAAGTATTATGAAAAGAGTTACTAAAGCAATCTTACCAGTGGCAGGGCTAGGCACCAGGTTTCTACCAGCTACAAAAGCTATCCCCAAAGAAATGTTAACAGTGGTAGACAAGCCTTTAATTCAATATGTTATAGAGGAAGCCGCAGAGGCTGGAATTACTGAAATAATTTTAGTTACTCACTCTAGTAAGGGGTCTATTGAAAATCACTTTGATAAAAACTATGAACTAGAATCGGAACTAAAGGCAAAAGGCAAAAATGATAGGTTAAAATTGCTTGAGGATATTTTACCAAAAGGTGTAAAAATTATTAGTGTAAGGCAACCAGAAGCTTTGGGTTTAGGGCATGCTATCCTCTGTGCTAAGCCTGTTTTAGCAGACGATGAACCTTTTGCGGTTATGTTGCCAGATGTTTTAATGTACCATCCCCAGCAAGGTTGCCTTGCACAGATGATGGAAGTTTATACAGAAAATAAAACCAGCACCATAGCTTTAGAGGCTGTAGCAGAACAAGATGTTGAAAAATATGGTATTGCAGGAGTTAAACTAATTAATACTGGCTTAAAAATCACCCAATTAGTTGAAAAGCCAACGATAGATAAAGCACCTTCTAACTTATCGGTAGTTGGTCGTTATATTTTTACTCCACGACTAATGCCGTTATTAAAAAGGACTAAAAAAGGGCTGGGAGAAGAAATTCAGCTAACCGATGCTATGGATAAGCTATTAGAAGAAGAGAGTATGTTTGGTTTTGAGTTTATAGATGGTAAAAGTTATGATTGTGGAGATAAATTAGGCTATTTAAAAGCAAATGTTGAATATGCTCTGCGAGATAAGAAGTTAAGTAGTTCCTTTAAAGATTATTTAGCAGATATTACGAATACTAACTAGAGCCATATATATTATGTCGATTACCTCTTCTTTAGCATGGAAAAATTTAGTTTCTCATTGCCAATCAGGGATGGGAAAAGAATCTTTGTTAAATTTAATTAATATGCCAAATAGGATGGAAGAATTTTCTATTGAAATAGGTGGTTTATATGTTGATTTTTCAAAAAACAGAATAAATGGTGCAACAGTTGAACTGTTAGAGAGACTTGCTAAAGAAAAAGAGTTAGCTGTTTGGATTAAAAAACTATTTACGGGAGAAAAACTTAATCATACAGAAAATAGAGCTGCTTTGCATACTGCACTAAGATCAACCTCAACAACACAAAATCATTTTGAGCAAAAAATACAAGATGATGTTAATGAACAATTTAGTCGAATGGAAAAAATTGTTAATAAAATTAGAGATGGCCATTGGCGTGGAGCAACTGGTAAAACAATAAAAGATATAGTAAATATAGGGGTTGGTGGTTCAGATCTCGGCCCATTAATGATTACTCATGCTTTACAGGCATTCAAGTCCCCAGTTAAGCTGCACTTCCTTTCCTCTATTGATGGCACACAAACTTCAAATCTTTTAAAGCAACTTGACCAAGAAACCACATTGTTTATCTTATCCTCAAAATCATTTACAACAATTGATACCTTATCCAATGCAGAAACGGCACTGAGTTGGTTCAAAAAAAAGCTTAGGTCAAATATTTATGCTCAACATTTTATTGGAATTTCTACTAATTCTGAAAAAATGGCAGAATGGGGAATTCCCAAGCAAAATCAATTGTTATTTTGGGACTGGGTTGGTGGACGTTATTCAATGTGGTCAACAATAGGTTTATCTATTGCTTTGAAACTTGGTATGGAAGGCTTTAGAGGGTTTTTAGCAGGTGCTGGAGAAATGGATGAACATTTTGCTAACACAGAGTTTAAGAAAAACATCCCTGTTATGCTTGCGTTAATTGATATTTGGAATATTAATTTTTTAGATATAGAAGCAAAGGCAATTCTTCCTTATGATGCTCGTCTTAAATATTTGCCTGCTTATTTGTCGCAACTAGTCATGGAAAGTAATGGTAAATCAGTAGATAGACAGGGTAATAAAGTTGATTATAGAACTTGCCCTATTTTGTGGGGTGAAATCGGTTCTAATGCTCAGCATGCTTTTTATCAGTTGCTACATCAAGGCACACAAAAAGTAATGAGCGATTTTATAGCCATAGTAGAAAGAGATGATTTTAATAGCCAATTAGAAGAAGAAGTTGAGCAGTCTTTGTCTGAGCAACAATCACTTACCTTAGCAAATTGTTTTGCCCAATCAAGGGTTTTAATGTTAGGAAATGAAGCGATTCCTAAAGAAATGAGGCCAAAATTTGATGACCCTTTTAAAGATTATGCAGGAAATAAATCCTCAAATACTATTTTATTAGATAACATATCTCCAAAATCTTTAGGTAAATTAATAGCTTTGTACGAGCACAAAACATTTGTAGAAGCTGTTATTTGGGACATTAATCCCTTTGATCAATGGGGTGTAGAGCTTGGTAAGTTAATAGCAGAGGAAACAAGAAAAGCTCTTGCAGGAGACATAGAATTATCTGGACTTGATTGCTCTACTCAAGCTTTGATAAAGAGGATTAAACAGTGAATATAAGTGTATTTGGTTGCGAATTAACAGGAACTGTAACTGCTGGATGTTTAGCTAAAAAAGGTAATAGCGTTAAGTTGGTTTCATTGGATGATACACTTGAGCGATCAAAAGTAGGTATTAATTTAACTTATGGAGAGCCATCTTTAGCCATGTTGGTATCTTCACAGTTAATAAAACAAAATCTCGTTTATAGCTCAAACTGGAACGAATCTATTGCTCATGCAGATATAATTATTATTAGTATTCCTCCTTGGTTTTTATCAGTAGCTAAAAAATTAGTTGAAAGAATTGGTGAGGTTGCCAAAAAAAAAATATTAATAATTAATCAGACTACTTTTTCTGTAGGCCAATCTAAAAAGTTTGAAGATAAAATAGCTAAAATTTTTAAAGAAAGGTCGGTATTTTTTTCAGTAAGTGTCTTATCTATGCCAGATCTTATTTCTAGAGGGACATCTGTTGAAGAGTTTTTAAATCCTAGCCGTATTATTTTAGGGGGAGACAATGCCGATGCCTTAAATATAGTTAGTGAGCTGATGTTGCCATTTTATAAACAAAAAAAATATTTAAAAATAATGAGTTCTAAAGAAGCAGAATATACTAAATTTTCTTTAAATGCAATTTTAGCTACTAGGGTTAGTTTGATTAATGAATTAGCAAATAGTGCTGAACTATTTGCGATTGATTTTTCTAAAGTTAAAGAGGGCATCGGCTCTGATCCTAGAATAGGTTTTAATTATATTGATCCTGGTTGTGGTTTTGGTGGGCCTAGTTTTGCATCTGATCTAAATTATTTATCTGAAGTATTTGAAAAAAAAGGTGCTGATGGCAGGTTATTATCAGTAGCAATAGAAGAAAATGAAACTCAAAAAGAAGTATTATTTCGCAAGGCTTGGCGGTTTTTTAACAATGATCTTGCCAACAAAACTTTTGCCATATGGGGATTATCTTTTAAACCTAATACTTCTTCGGTAGATAATGCTCCTAGCTTAACCATGATTAAAGCTTTGGTAGCACAAGGAGCCAAAGTTATTGTTTATGACCCCAAGGCAAATGAGGCCTTTATGCAAAGTTTTGGAGATATAAGTTCTATAGCTTTTGCTGATGATATGTATGAGCTTTTAGAAGGAGTTGATGCTTTATTTTTATTAACCGAGTGGGAAGAATTTTTAACCCCAGATTTTACCAAGCTAAAAAGACTAATGAAACAAAGTATTATTTTTGATGGACGCAATGTTTATGAACCAAATGAAATGTTAAAAGAAGGCATTAAATATATTGGAATAGGGCGGGGTATAGTAGTTTAATTTTTTTAGATTATGATTCGTTATTTTTTGATCCTAATCTATTGATTCAACATTTGATATACTAGTTTAGTATATACTAAATAAATAGTTTTAATTAAAAAGAGAGTAGCATGAGTTGGATTATAAAAGACCATTATCAAGACGAGGATGGTTTTGAAGCAGATAAAATGGCTTTAGAATCTATGGATATTACGGCATTTTCTTGTTCTAAATTATTAATAATAGAAGTGCCAATAAATGAAAAAGATTTAGACAAAATGTCCCAAGTTTATGAAGTTTTATTTCCTGGTTTATTTGAAGATATGCTAAAGATGATGAATTCAGTAGATAAAGATCCATATAAAGTTAGATTTTTTTATAAAAATAGAAATTCAGATTCAAAAAAACTTGAATAAGTATAGCTTGTTTAGTCTTATTTTTTTGAAACTGGGTTTTAGTTAATTATATAAAAACATTTTTTTGTAAAATTTTTTTTTTAAAAAGGTTAGAATATAATTATTATTTTAAGTAGATTTTTTTGTGAGTTATACTGTTTTAGCTCGAAAGTGGCGACCTAAAAATTTTGCTCAATTAGTTGGTCAACAGCATGTAATGCAAGCACTAGCTAATGCCCTTGATCAGCAGAGGTTGCACCATGCTTATTTATTTACAGGCACTCGTGGTGTCGGCAAGACTACTATTGCCCGCATTTTTTCAAAGGCTTTAAATTGTGAGCAGGGAATTAGCTCTAGTCCTTGTGGAAGTTGCTCATCTTGTAAGTCTATAGATGAGGGTAGATTCGCAGATTTAATTGAGGTTGATGCAGCCTCTAAAACAAAAGTTGAAGATACTCGTGAATTGCTAGAAAATATTAAATACGCACCTGTTCAGGGGCGTTTTAAAGTTTATTTAATTGATGAAGTACATATGCTTTCTAAGAGTAGTTTTAATGCTTTGTTAAAAACTCTTGAAGAGCCCCCAGAGCATGTTAAGTTTTTATTAGCAACCACTGATCCGCATAAATTACCAGTAACCGTTTTATCTCGTTGCTTACAGTTTAATCTAGTACATTTAACCCAAGAGCAAATCAAGTTACATTTAATTTTTATCTTAGAGCAAGAAAATATAGTTTTTACAGAAGATGCTCTTCAATTAATTGCAAAAAGTGCAGCAGGATCCGTGAGAGACTCCTTAAGTATTTTAGATCAAGCAATAGCTTTTGGTGCTGGAGAGGTAAGTTTTGAAGCCGTAAAATCCATGTTGGGATTAGTTGATCAACAATATGTGGTGGATATTATATTAGCTTTGCTTAACGGGTCAGCAGATGAAATTTTAGAAATAATAAAACAACTATCTCTAACAGGAGTTGATTATGAGGCTTTAAATGACCAGCTAGCTGAAGTACTTCATCAAATTATGATGTTACAAGTGTTAGGAGCTTTAGCTGAACAGAGTCTTATCGAGAAAAAGATAATGGATCAAGCAGCAAAGTTTTTTAGCCCAGATAAGGTACAATCTTTATTTCAAATATGTCTGCTAGCAAAACAAGATATGAAATTAGCCCCAGATGTTCGTATTGGTTTTGAAATGTGTTTATTGAGAATGCTGGCTTTTGAGCCAAGCAATATATCTGAAACGCACCCAAAAAACAATAAAAATTCTGAGCAATTAATAAGCACGCCTAATAAAATTATTAAACATAATTTACAACCAAATAGTATCTATGAGCCTAAAAAAATAACACAGTCAGAGTACCTTAAAAAACTACAGAAAAAAATAAATCAAAGTTTGGGAAAGACTCAAGAGGCAATTAAGCCTAAAGAAATTATAGAAAAGACATCCCCCCCCCCCTCGGTGATTGATGATGAATTTATAAACTGGCAACAAATAATTAATCAGCTAGAACTACAGGGACTGGAAGCTGATTTGGCTAATAATTCTATTTTAGTTGAGCATACAGACTCTAAATTGGTGCTTAGTGCCGATCCTGAGAAAATTAAAGGATTAGATTTAGCTATTGAAAAATTACAGTTGATTTTAAAACAAAAACTTGGCTATGATTTGGTTTTTATTGAGAGTGAGCAACCACATTTAACCCCACATAAAGTTAAATTAAATAAACAAGTACAAATAGAGCAATCTGCTAAGCAGAATATATATAATGATGAACAGGTAAAAAACTTTACGCAAATATTAAATATGGAAATAATTGATTCTTCAATTATAGATAATAACAAAAATAATGATTAAAAAGGAATAAATATGTTTGGTGGAAAAGCTGGTTTAGGCAATATGATGAAGCAAGCACAAGAAATGCAAAAAAATATGCAGGTTGCACAAGCAGAAATTGCTAGTATGGAAGTAAAAGGTGAAGCTGGAGGAGGCATGGTAACTGTAACTATGACTGGTAAGCATGAAATAATTAAAGTTGAAATAGACGATAACCTTATGGATGATAAGGGTATGTTAGAAGATCTTTTTGCCGCCGCGGTTAATAGTGCTTCGCGTAATGTTGAAGAGGTTACTCAAGAAAGGATGGGGGGTTTAACCGCGGGGATGAACTTGCCTGATGGTATGAAAATGCCTTTTTAAACCAACTTTTATTTAGTAAATTTAGATAAAAAATATGAATCAAAGTAAGTTAATTATTGAACTAATTAATGCCTTTAGGATTTTACCTGGTATTGGTGGTAAATCTGCCCAAAGAATGGCTTATTACTTACTTGAAAGAGATAAAAATGGTGCTAAAATCCTAGCTAAAACCTTAAATAATGCTCTGGTAAATATTAAACGTTGTAAAAAATGTCGAGATTTAACTGAGTACGATATCTGTAGCTTGTGCCAGTCAACAAGCAGAAATGATAAGGAGCTGTGCGTTGTAGAAACCCCCGTAGATGTTATTGCGATTGAGCAATCAGGTATTTATAATGGTTTATACTTCGTTTTAATGGGGCATTTATCGCCAATTGATGGAATAGGCCCAGAAGAACTTGGTTTGCCTAAATTACAACAAAGGTTAGCAACAGTTGAGCAGCCAGTAAAGGAGTTAATTTTAGCAACCAATCCAACAGTAGAGGGTGAAGCTACAGCCTATTATTTACAACAAATGGCAACAAAATTAAAAATAAAAGTAACTAGACTTGCTCAAGGGATACCCTTAGGTGGTGAATTAGAATACATAGATAGCGGTACCCTTGGGCAAGCTTTTGTGGACAGAAAATAACTAAACGGGAGGTGGTTTGCAAAAAGTTTACCGAGTTCTTGGCATAGACCCTGGTTCAAGAAAAGCGGGTTTTGGAATTATTGAATCTGGGCGTTATCATCCTAATTATGTGGCTAGTGGTGTTATTAGAGTTGAAAAATTAACAGGTTCGCAACGCTTAAAAGTAATATTTGAATCTATTAATCAGATAATTGAGCAATATAAACCAGATATAATGTCGATTGAAAAAGTATTTGTTTATAAAAACCCTAATTCTGCTCTAAAGTTAGGTCAGGCTAGGGGGGTAATATTGTGTGTAGCTGCTTTACACGATTTGCCAATTATGGAATATACTCCCACTCAAATTAAAAGCACGGTGGTGGGGCAAGGGCATGCTAGTAAAGAGCAGGTGCAATACATGGTAACAAATTTATTAAAACTTACCCAAACGCCACAAGAAGATGCTGCAGATGCCCTTTCTGCAGCTCTATGCCATGATAGATATTTAACCCTGGGGATTGATCCTGAAAAAATTTCAAAAGGAACTAAGTTTTGATAGGTTTTCTAACTGGTAAAATACACTCCAAACAACCACCATTGTTGCAATTAAATGTGCAGGGGGTTGGTTATGATCTTGATGCACCTATGTCCACTTTTTATGTTTTAGGAAATGTTGGCGACGAGGTAACTATTTTAACTTATTTGCATGTCCGAGAAGATGCTATGCAGTTATTTGGTTTTGCGACTGAATTAGAAAAAAAACTATTCAAAGAGCTAATAAAAGTAAATGGTATTGGGGCAAAAATGGCAATCGTGGTATTATCAGCTATGTCTGTTGCAGAATTTGTTAGTTTTGTTGAGGTAGCTGATGTTATTGCAATTACAAAAATACCAGGGGTCGGCAAAAAAACTGCTGAACGGCTAGTTATCGAAATGCGTGATAAGCTAAAAAACTGGTCTAATGGATATGGCTTTAAAGACTCTCTAGCAAGTGTTATCAAACAAAAACAATACAATAATCCTCTAGCCCAAAAAGCATTAGTATCTTTAGGTTATAAGCCAGCACAAATTGAACAAATGCTTAAATCTGTACCCAAAGATATTTCTTTAGAAGAAACCATAAAATATGCTTTACAAAAGGTATAATCACTGTAATTTTTTAATTACTTAGGGTTAATTTGTTTAAAACAAATGATTGAATCAGATGATTGAAACGGACCGAATTGTTGGAGGGCAAACTATTGAAGAAGACATGTATTCTTCACCAACTATTCGCCCGCAGGTTATTACTGAATATATAGGTCAAGTTGCGGTTAGAGAACAGTTACAGTTAGCTATTGATGCGGCAAAAATGCGTCAAGAGCAGCTTGATCATGTTTTGTTATATGGTCCACCTGGGCTAGGCAAAACTACTCTTGCTAATATTATTGCTCAAGAAATGGGCGTAACATTGCATCAAACATCAGGCCCGGTTATAGAAAAAGCTGGTGATTTAGCCGCTATTCTTACTCGCTTAGAACCTCAAGATGTACTTTTTATTGATGAAATACATCGCCTTAGCCCAATAGTAGAAGAAGTATTATACCCAGCAATGGAAGATTTTCAGATAGATATTATAATTGGTGATGGACCTGCTGCACAAAGTGTTAAGATTGATCTTCCACCTTTTACTTTAGTAGGGGCAACAACTAGGGCAGGTTTGTTAACCTCACCTTTAAGGGATAGATTTGGTATAGTACAGCGGTTAGACTTTTATTCTGTTAAAGAATTAACACAAATTATAATTAGATCTGCTAATATTCTTGGAGTATTTTCTAAAGATAGTGGTGCTACAGAAATTGCCAAGCGTTCTCGTGGTACACCTAGGATAGCAAACCGTTTATTAAAAAGGGTTAGGGACTATGCACAGGTAAAAGGTGATGGAGTAGTTACGCAACAGATTGCAAATTTAGCTTTAACTTTGTTAGAAATTGACCCATTAGGTTTAGATAAAATGGATAGAAGATTGTTAGAAGCTCTTATTCAAAAGTTTGAAGGTAGACCCGTTGGTATAGATTCTATATCAACCGCACTAGGTGAAGAACGAGGCACGATCGAAGATGTAATAGAACCATTTTTGGTGCAGCAAGGTTTTTTAGTTAGAACTCCAAGAGGGCGCATAGCAACACAGCAAGCCTATAAACATTTGGGTTTTAAGTCAGAAGATAAGGAGTATTGATGTCAATAAAAGAATTAATTTTAGATGCAAGTCCAGTGGTACAAGCGGTTATGGTTTTATTAATGTTAATGTCTATAGCATCTTGGGCAGTGGCTCTTTCTAAATCCGCAGAAATCCGTAAAGCTAGAAAATTAGCTTTTGATTTTGATGAGTTATTTTGGAAAACTCCAGAACTGTCTAATTTATTTAGTGGTGTTTCTAATGGGATGATTAAAGAAAGTGGCAGTGCCTCTATTTTTAAAGAAGGCTTTAAAGAGTTTATTCGTCTTAAAAAACAAGGAGTTAGTAATGCTAGTGACTTAGTTTCTGCTACCCAAAGAACGATGAAAGTTGCTTTTACAAAAGAAGTGGAAAAAATTGAAGATAAAATACCTATGTTAGCTACTGTAGGTTCTTCAGCCCCATATATTGGTTTATTTGGTACAGTTTTGGGAGTTATGCACGCTTTTTCATCCTTAGGTAATATGCAAAATGCTACCTTATCTTCTGTTGCACCAGGTATTTCTGAAGCTCTTATAGCTACAGCAGTAGGGTTGTTTGCTGCAATTCCTGCAACAATTTATTTTAACCGTTTATCAGTTAAATCTGAAAAAGTTATTACCCAGTATGAGAATTTTGCAGAAGGTTTTTTGACGATTATTCAGCGTCAAGCTCACCTGATTGAGAAAAGAATTGAGGATAATATTTGATTATGTCAATTCGAGGGGGTTTTAGAGCAAATAAAAAGAAAAAGTTATTATCAGAAATTAATATAGTTCCCTATGTAGATGTAACTCTAATTTTGCTAATTATTTTTATGATAACTGCACCTATTGTGCAGCAAGCAGTAACCGTAGAATTGCCCCAAACGCCGAGTATAGATAAAAAAAATAACTCAAAAGTTGCAGTAAAACCTTTCGTAATAACTGTAACTAAAAATGGTGGTTATAAGACCTCGGAAGATCCAAAAACAATATTATCTTCAGTTGATGTGGCAGCAGAAGTTATTGCTCGCTCACAATTAAACTCTGAGCAGGAATTTTATATACAGGCAGACAGGTTGACAGAGTATAGAAATGTTATGCATATTTTTACAGTATTAAAAAGCAATGGTGTAAATAAAGTTTCACTATTAACAACCCCTGAAAGTTGAGTAATTAGTTTTTATGATGCCATTCATTTTTCGCTACCCAATTTCATCTTTTATGGCCTTGTTAATTCATGTGGTTCTTGGGGCTTTATTAGTTATGATTCCTCAAAATAAAGTAGAGGTTATGAAAGTTAGTTTGGTTTCTACTGAAGATTCTGTTGAAGAAAAAACTCAATCAGAGAATAAAACACCGCACATGAAAACTTTTGCTGTTGATAGTAAACAAATACAGTTACAATTAGAAAAGATTAAACAACAAGAGCAAAAAAAATTAAATCAACATCGACAATTAGCGAAACAAACACAGGCTGAAAAGAAACGTCTAGTAGAAATAAAAAAGAAACAAAAAATAGAGCAAAACAAACTAGCTGCAGAAAAAAGAAATACCTTGAATTTGAAAAAAATAGCAGAAAAAGCTAAAAAAGATACAAAATTAGCCGAGAAACAACGCTTAGTTGCCAAGAAAAAAGCTGAAGAAGCTGAGAAGAAAACTAAAAAACTGGCATTAGAAATAAAAAAGCGTGACTTAAAAAATAAACAACTAGCAACAGAAACTTTACTACAGCAAGAGATGGCAGAAGAAGCAGCTCAAGAAAGAAAGTTGTCCAAAGCCAAAGATATGCAAAACTTAAAAGAAGTTTATATTTCCAATATAGCTTCAACAGTAAGGTCTAATTGGAGAACTGTAGGTAGAGTATCGCATAAGGCTGAATGTACAATATCAATTACACAAACTCCACGGGGTAATGTTAGTAGTGTTAAAGTACACAGTTGTAATAGGTATTCGACTAATTTATTTAAAAAAGATGCTGAAAAAGCAGTATATCGTTCGCAACCCTTACCAAAACCGCCAGTAGACGAACTATTTGAGCGTAAAATTGATTTTATTTTTAAACCATAGAAAATTATTATGAAAAAGAATGTTTTTGTTATAGCCCTATTTTTAATGTTTTGGCAGCAGTTATCACTAGCTGATTTAACTATTGAAATAAGTAGTAGTTCTGATAATGCTTTACCCCTTGCTATTATTCCGTTTGATTACGCAGTAGGCACAAAACAGCCAAAAACCGATGTAGCTAAGGTTATAGCCGCAGATTTATTTAGTAGTGGTAAATTTAAAGTTTTACCTAATGTTAGGTTACCATCTTTACCATCTTCTTTAGGAGATGTTGACTTCACTGAGTGGCGAGATTTAGATGTTGATAATATGTTGCTCGGAGAGATCTCCATGAGTAAAAAAGGTTTATATAATATTAAATTGACTTTTATAGATCTACTACGAAAAAAAGAAGTAATAAGTAAACGCTGGGAAAATATATACGAAAACAATCTTCGCCAAGTTGCCCATAAAATGAGTGATCAAATTTACCAAGAAATAACTGGGGTAAGGGGTTCTTTTAATACAAAAATTGCTTATGTAACCGTAAAAAAAGTATCTGGCAAAAAGAAGTATTCATTGGATATAGCTGATTCAGATGGCTTTAATTCTCAGCCACTTTTACGGTCAAATAAACCTATAATGTCCCCTAGCTGGTCACCAGATGGAAAAAACATGGCCTATGTAAGTTTTGAGCGAGGAAGGTCAGAGATTATCGTCCAATCATTAAACGGAAAAATGAGAAAGGTTGTTGCTAGTTATGAGGGCATTAATGGTTCTCCATCTTGGTCGCCAGATAGTAAAAAAATATCAGTTACTTTATCAAAAAGTGGTTCTGCAGATGTTTATATACTGACCTTAGCAACAAAAAAATTGCGTCGCTTAACTTACAACTTTGCAATTGAAACAGAGTCGGTTTGGGCACCAGATGGCAACTCATTATTTTTTAATTCTGATCGTCGTGGTAAGCCACAAATTTTTCAAGTACAATTAGGCACAGGAGCGATTAAAAGAATTACATTTGAAGGTGCATATAATTCTAACCCAGCTATTTCACCAGATGGAAATTTTCTTGCGATGGTCAATTCAAGTGGTCATTTTAATATTGGATTATTAGACCTAGAGACATCAGAATTTAATATAATAACTAATACCTATTTAGATGAGTCGCCATCTTTTTCTCCAAATGGCGAAATGATATTATATGCAATGAATGATAAAGGTAAAGCTAAGCTAGCAATCGTGGCTATTGGTAATAGCATGACCAAAATTTTAAGTACCGAAAGTGGAGAGGTTCGTGCTCCTTCTTGGGGACCTTTTATTGATTAAGGAATGAATTATGAATATATGTTTAAAGAAATCAGCACTTTTTTTGGTTATTTTTTCTGCACTATTTTTGGGTGCTTGTAGTGATAACCCCAAGAAAAAATCTAATAAAAGTCTTTTTGAAAGTGGATATGGGGAAGGTGATGGATCTCAAGTTGAAGTAATCGGTGCAGGTGGTCAAGGAAACATTGATGGTTACAATGTGGGTCTAAATGAAGATGGTTCAATAGGAATTGACCCATCTGAACTTGGAGCAGATCTTGAACCAATTATCTATTTTGAATTTGATAGTTATATTATAAATGATAAAGGTTTATCTATAATTAAACATTATGCAGAAATTCTAGAAGAAAATGAAGATGAAGCTATAGTTTTGCTTGGTCATACTGATGAAAGGGGATCTCCTGGGTATAATTTAGCTCTTGGTGAAAAAAGGGCTAAGGCTGCTAAGGAATCTTTTATGTTGTATGGTATCGAAGATAAGAGAATAGAAGTTATAACTCTTGGTGAATCACAACCAATGATTGAAGGTTCTAATGAAATGGCATGGTCTCAAAATAGACGAGTTGAAATTAAAATAAAATGAGAAATTTTATGAATAAAAAGTTTAATTTTTTTACAAGGATTATTTTTATTATTCTTTTTTTTACAGTAATTAATGTACAAGCAAGAAGCATAGAAGATCGTGTAGATAGGCTAGAAAGAAAAGTAAATAACCCAGTATTAATGCAACTTAGCAGAAAGATTGGTGAGCAACAAAGAGAAATTCAAAATCTTTATGACAAAATTGATCGTTTGCAATATAAATTAGATTTAATACAGACTAAACAAAGTGATCGTTATAAAGAAACTGATGATAGGTTAAGTTCCTTAGAAAATGGTGGAAATGACAGTACTTCTAAAAATAACAAGCAAAGCTTTAAATATAATGCTCTAAAAACTACTCCCAGCAGAGAAGTATTAGATATAGGTTATGGAAATAAAACAATCAAAACTAGACAATCTAATAAGCTTGAAAAACAGAAATATAATGCAGCCTTTGCCTTAATGAAGAGCAGAAAATATGAAAAATCTCGAAAAGCCTTTGTGAATTTTAAGGATACTCACCCAAATAGTATTTTGGCAAGTAATGCTTTATACTGGGCTGGGGAGGCTAGTTCTGTTTTAAACAAAAATGAACTAGCCCTTAAATACTTCTTAGAAGTTATTAGTGCTTATCCAAATTCGTTTAAAGCTCCTGATTCTCTATTAAGAGCGGGAGACAGCTACAGAAAGCTTGGAGAGCAAGCTAAAGCAAAAGAGGCATACCAGTTATTATTGAAAAAATACCCTAAATCTAAAGCAGTAAAATCGGCCAATAAAAGGTTAAATAATTAAGGGATCTCTGAAAAAAGCAATTATTTTATTGTCTGGAGGTCTTGATTCTAGTACTCTGTTAGCCTATGCAAAATCACGAGGTTATGAGTGTCATGCACTTAGTTTTGATTATGGACAAAGGCATCAAGTAGAATTAAACTCCGCAAAAAAAATTGCTCAGCATTTTTCAGTTATTTCACACAATATTATGCACATAAATATGAACTCAATAGGTGGTTCTGCTTTAACTGATCCCTCAATTAATGTTCCTACAGATGGGATTAACAATTTAGAAATACCAGTTACCTATGTGCCAGCAAGAAATACAATATTTTTGTCTTATGCATTAGCATTAGCAGAAGTTGTTAGTGCTAGTGATATATTTATAGGTGTAAATGCGGTCGATTATTCTGGTTATCCTGATTGCCGCCATGAATATATTGCGGCTTTTGAAACCATGGCTAATTTGGCCACTAAAAAAGCAATTGATGGTTTTCCTATTAAAATTCAAACCCCATTAATTGACTTAACTAAGGCAGATATTATTCATATGGGTCTTAATTTAGGGGTTGATTATAATTTAACGGTTTCTTGTTATCAGGCTAATTCAGAAGGAGAAGCTTGTGGAGTTTGTGATTCTTGTCGGCTAAGAAAGCAAGGGTTTAAAGAGGCAAATTTAGAGGATCCTACCAGATATTTTAACGAAATATGATAAAACTCTTGCCAATTTTGAGCCAACTTGTATAATACGCATTTTCCAGTAGAGGGTCGTTAGCTCAGCTGGTAGAGCAGTTGGCTTTTAACCAATTGGTCGCGCGTTCGAATCGCGCACGACCCACCATTTTATTA
>DBOE01000038.1 GCA_002299585.1 Hydrogenovibrio sp. UBA654
CAAAATTATACTGAAGTAGAGATTGGTAAAATTTCTGCTAAAAATAAAATAGCTAAAACCACAGCACCTAAATCCGCTTCTAAAGCTGAGACAGCAGTAAAAGCTACTAATCCCAAGACGGCGACTAAAGCTAAAACAACAACTAAGTAAAATTAAGTAACCTAAACTTAATTTTGTAAAATGAATTAGATTTGCTTTATCTTTTAGTAGAGGACTAAGTAGATTAACTGGAGGTTTTACCATGGCTCATAAGAAAGCAGCAGGTAGTACAAAAAACGGTCGCGACTCCAACGCCAAACGCTTAGGTGTTAAGCGTTTTGGTGGTGAAGAAGTACTAGCGGGAAGCATTATTGTTCGTCAACGCGGAACTAAGTTTCACCCCGGCGATAATGTAGGGCGTGGTAAAGATGATACTTTATTCGCAAAAGCCACTGGAAAAGTTTCTTTTGTAGCTAAGGGTAAGCCTGTACGCACCTATGTGACAATTCAAACAGTAAGCTAATAGCTAGTGTGAGATTGCTAAAAAATGCCCCGCTAGTCGGGGCATTTTTGTTTTTATTAAAAATATTACTAGAGAAGTCAAAATGCACTTTGTAGATGAAGCGAATATTAAAGTAACTGCTGGTAGAGGCGGTAATGGTGTGGTGAGCTTTCGCCGCGAAAAATATATTCCTTTTGGCGGCCCTAATGGTGGCGATGGCGGTAATGGTGGTAGTATTTATTTTATTGCCGATCGCAATTTAAATACCCTAGTTGATTTTAGGTTTGTTCGTGATTATAAAGCTCAAAATGGGCAGGCAGGCATGGGGCAACAAAAAACTGGCAGAGCAGGCGAAGATTTAATTATTCCTGTGCCAGTTGGCACGGTTATTAAAGATGTGGACGCTGATGAAATAATTGGTGATTTAGTTGAGCATCAGCAAAAATTATTGGTTGTGGCAGGTGGTAAGCATGGGTTAGGCAATATTCACTTTAAAAGTAGCCGTAATCGTACACCTCGTCAATGCACTTTGGGTGAAGATGGTGATGAGCGTAATATTTCTTTAGAGCTATCCTTATTAGCTGATGTTGGTTTATTGGGAATGCCTAATGCAGGTAAATCTAGCTTAATAACCGCGGTTTCTGCCGCACGCCCAAAGGTGGCTAATTATCCTTTTACTACTTTGTATCCAAATTTAGGGGTGGTTAGAATTTCTCTGGAAGCTAGTTTTGTAATAGCAGATATTCCAGGTTTGATTGAAGGGGCATCAGAAGGTGCTGGTTTAGGGATTCAATTTTTAAAACACCTGTCTCGTACTGGTTTGTTGTTACATTTAGTAGATATAGCTCCAATAGATGAATCAGACCCAGTGGAAGCCGTTAAGGTCATTGTGCAAGAATTAGAAAAATATAGTGAGCAATTAGCCGGCAAAGAAAGATGGTTAGTGTTGAATAAAACCGATTTGTTATTAGAAAAAGAGGCTGATCAAGTTTGTCGGGGGATTGTTGAACGGCTTAATTGGCAAGGTTCAGTACATCAAATTTCTGCGGTTAATCGCTCTGGTACCGATAAATTAATGAAAGATATTGCTGAGAAACTGCAAAAAAATCAAAAACAAGCTAATGAAAATACAGATTTGTTAGCATCACAAGTAGAAACAATCGATGAGGATTTTGAGTGATGAAGACTAGGGCGGATATTAAAAATAGCCAACGCTGGGTAGTCAAAATTGGTAGCGCCTTATTAACCAATGGTGGTCAGGGTCTAAATCATCAGATGATGAAGCTTTGGGTTGGGCAGATGGTAGCACTAAAAAAACAGGGTATTGAGTTGATTTTGGTCTCTTCTGGTTCTGTGGCAGAGGGTATGCTTCGTTTAGGTTGGAATACTCGCCCAACTAATGTTAATAAGTTACAAGCTGCTGCTGCCGTTGGGCAAATGGGCTTAATTCAGTCTTATGAAGTGGAGTTTGCTCAGCATAATATTTTAACTGCTCAAATTCTGCTTACTCATGATGATTTATCGAATAAACAACGAAATTTGAATGCTTCTGGCACTATTAAATCTTTAATTGATAGTGGGGTTGTGCCGATTATTAATGAAAATGATACGGTTATTACTGATGAAATTCGTTTTGGTGATAATGATACTCTGGCAGCTTTGATTGCCAATTTAGTTTGTGCAGAAGTGCTAGTTATCTTGACCGATCAGAAGGGTTTGTATGATCAAAACCCACGCATTAATAAACAGGCAAAATTAATTAGTGAAGCTAAGTTAGATAATGCCGAGCTTGAAAATATGGCAAGCCCTGAAGGGGGGTCTTTGGGCAGGGGCGGTATGTACACCAAGATTATAGCAGCCAAAAAAGCCGCTACTTGCGGAGCGGTAACTTTTATTGCATCAGGAACTGAAAAAAATATTTTACCACGGATATTTGCTGGTGAGAATTTGGGAACTTTTTTATATGGAGACACTGAATAACTGATTGAAATTCTGCGTGTAATTCTAGCTTATCATCTATAGGCATGTCTTGCAGGCAATAGCTGGCTATTG
>DBOE01000087.1:0-9059 GCA_002299585.1 Hydrogenovibrio sp. UBA654
CTATCCCAAGCATAAATTACACCCAGATGATTCAAAAATAACTGGAGCATGTAAAAACTGTGAAAATTGGGATGTTAAAGATATTATCTATGCAGTAGGCGTAACAAGTGATGAAAATTTACAACATTTATGGCTTGTCTATGGTGATTGCTATGCAGCTAGTAGAGAGACCTATTCACGAATTGGTAAAACAATTAAAGACGGTGTAGCTGAAATCCCTGATATTGAATTTTCAGAAACAAAAGAATTAGGTCGTGTAAATCGAGTTGATCCTCTTGGAATAACTAATTTACGTATTAGAGGAATGTGGCATATTGATAACCCACTAAAAGTATTCAGTGGTATCAGAGAAGTTGAAGACAAATATACTTTTAGTCTCACATGCATAATGAGAAAGACCAAGTATCAATCTTTTAGTGAAGCAGATAAAAATGATATTACTAAAAATGAAAATTTATCTGTAAAAGATATAAAAATTAAAGACCCTAACAACCCAGCAAAACTAATCGATGCCGCATTAATAACCATAGAGGTTTTATGAAAATAGTTTCATTATTCTCAGGTGCTGGAGGCTTAGACAAAGGATTTGAAGCTGCTGGTTTTAATACTATATGGGCAAATGAGTACGACAAAGACATTTGGGAAACGTTTGAAAAAAATTTTCCAAGTACAGTATTAGACAGACGCTCAATACGTGATGTACCTTCATCAGAAATTCCAGAATGTGATGGAATAATAGGTGGCCCTCCGTGCCAAAGTTGGAGTGAAGCAGGAGCTTTAAGAGGTATAAAAGATAAACGAGGTCAGTTATTTTTTGAATTTATTCGTATATTACAAGACAAGAAGCCTAAGTTTTTCTTAGCAGAAAATGTGTCAGGTATGCTAGCAGCTAGACATAAGGACGCTCTAGAAAATATTAAAATCATGTTTTCTGAGTGCGGTTATAACTTATCCTTTTCATTGCTTAATGCTGTCGATTATGGTGTCCCGCAAGATAGAAAAAGAATATTTTTTATTGGCACAAGAAAAGATTTAGATTTTAAATTTGTTTTTCCTAAGCCACTTAAGAAAAAACGTGTCCTAGAAGATATAATTCCTGACATTCAAGACACTGTACTTCCTGCAAAAGAAAAAAACTACACAAATAATAATGCTTGTGCTTTACCTAATCACGAATACATGATTGGAGGGTTTTCAACTATTTACATGTCTAGAAATCGCGTAAGAAGTTGGTATGAGCCTTCATATACAATTCAAGCAGGTGGTAGGCATGCACCAATTCATCCTCAAGCACCAAAAATGAAATTCATAGAACAAAATAAAAGAATATTCGTACCTGGCAAAGAACATCTATATAGAAGGCTCAGCATCAGAGAGTGCGCACGCATTCAAACCTTCCCTGACGACCATATATTTCACTATAAGAATCTAACTGCTGGCTATAAAATGGTGGGTAATGCAGTCCCTTGTAATCTAGCATATTGTCTAGCAAAAACACTACTCTCTCAATTACAAAATAATAATGCAATTGAAAATAAAATCGAGCAAGCATCAGAAAAAGAACTTGAAGTCTGTTTTGCTTAATGTTTGTATGTGACTTTAACTGTACATCAACAAAGCACATAACAAATAGCTCCATCGGACGTTCTAAAGCGTCAGGAACTACCCCTAGTTTTGCACACATCTAATTATTATTTATAGGAGTGCAATCATGCCAAGAAAAACCAAATATGACTACGAGGATAATGACTTTAAAGTCACTGCTATAAAGCTATAAAGCTAGGAGCTTTGCCAAAAGTTAAATCAAAAGATGTCGCTGAAATACTTGATATCCACCCTGTTATGCTTTAGCGTTGGAAAAAAGAATATAAGGATGGCGTTATTTTGAATAATACTAACAAGGTAAAAATCAGTAAGCAAACTTCTGATGAGCTAAAGCGTTTAAAACAAGTAGAAAAGTCATTTAAGGAGCGCCAGACTAACTTTCGGTTTTACACTCTTTACAAGTACCAATGCCAAAAATAGCGTACGCAGGACAAAATTTAAATATTCCAGTTACAAGAGGAACAATACCAATCCATCCCAGCAAATTACCTGTTACAACCGCAAATGCAATTAGAGCAACTCCAACAACAATTCTTAAAACTCTATCAATATCGCCAACATTAAGCTGCATAACACTTTCCTTTTTATGAACTAAAATTAAAACTACAACATGATTATACATATAAGGAGGCACTTAAACAACTGATTGAAATTCTGCGGGCACACTAACTAAGTCTAGAGCTACTTGCTTGGCTAAAAAATATAAAATTATTGTTTTGCGATGATTGCTATATTATTTTTCAGTTCTTTAACCACCACTATTTCGTCATTAGTAAAATTAGCCTTGTCCTCTGCTCTAATCGCCCAAGTTGTACCTTTATAACTTACTCTTAACTCGCCATTATGTACTGATAAAACGCCTATTTCGCCAGTTGCTAAAGTTTCTAAAGGCAAACCTTTGCTTTGCACCAGTTTTAAAAAATATTTTCTTAAAAAAAAGGTTAATAAGCCACCAATAAGCATTGCGGTTAAAATCTGGATTTCTCCAGACATTACTATAAAAAAACTAACCACTCCAACCAAACTAAAAGCAATGCCGAAAAAAATTAAAATAAACATGGTAGTTACCATCTCAAGTGCAATTAAAAAAACACCAAAGGCAATAAAAATCCAAGCCGGAATTTGTGAAATAATATCTTCCATATTGCTCTCCTATTTATTATTTTGTGCCAAAATACTAGTTAAAGCGGTTAAAGAACCTACCATTTCAGAGGTTTCAACCGGCACAACAATTTTATTAGCAGATTCAGAACTAGCCAAACCTGCAAAGGCTTCAATACGATCTTTTGCTAATAAAAACTCGGCAGCACTAGCATTTTCAGCCATAGCATGATTAATTAACTCTATCGCTTTTTGCTCACCTGTTGCATGTTGCTCTTTTTCATAACGCACCGCATCCGCCATTCTCTCTACTGCTTCTGCTTGCTTAAATGCCTGCTGCCTTTCCCCTTCTGCTTTAGCTATTAAAGCATTTTTATCACCTTCAGCCTCAGTTTCTGTAGCACGACGACGGCGCTCTGCCTCCATTTGTAACTCCATAGCTGTTTGTACGACCGCTGGCACAGAAATGTCTGCAACCTCTACACGGGTTACCTTTGCTCCCCAAGTCGAGCTAGCAATATCAAGTGAGGCAAGAAGTGCCGCATTTAAATCAGCTCTAGAAGACAAGGTTTCATCTAACTCCATTCTACCGATTTCTGCTCTTAAAGTCGTTTGTGCTAACTGGGCAATTGCTACTTTTAAATCTAATATCTCATAAGTTGCTTGGCGTGCATTATTAATCCGAATATACACCACTGCATCAATGTTAATACTTACATTATCCTTAGTAATTACAGGTTGACGAGCAACATCGATTATTTGCTCTTGAGTAGTAAAACTAGAGCGTTTACTATCAATAAAAGGCACAATAAAATTAAGCCCACCCTCAAGCGTGCAATGATACTTACCTAAGCGTTCAATAACCCATTGATCAGTTTGTGGCACAACCTTAACCGCTAACAAAAAATAAAAGAAAACCGCTAAAGAAACTACACCAACAAAAACTAAAAACTCCATAAATATCTCACAAATAATTTTATTTAAAAACAAGTTAATTATAGTAGTATATGTGTACACAAGGTAAAAATAATTTTGGAGAAAAAATGAAAACTACAATTTATATCGCATTAATCACCGCTTTAATTACTACAAATGTATACGCTTCTGAAGGAATAATAAGCCTTAAAAGTAAATCAAGCGTAGCTGAAACTACCAATAAATTAGTGGGCTTGCTAAAGTCAAAAGGAGTAACTATTTTTGCCAAGATAGACCATCAACAAGGGGCAAAAAAAGTTGGTTTAGAAATGCAACCAAGTAAACTAATTGTTTTTGGCAACCCACAACTAGGTACCAGACTAATGCAATGTGGAGCGCAAGCCGCTATTGATCTACCAATGAAAGCTCTAATTTGGCAAGATAAAAACAACCAAGTATGGCTAAGTTACAATGATATGTCCTATATAATGAAAAGGCATAATATAAACCAATGTGCAGAAAAAACGCTTGCTAAAATAGCTAAAATCTTAAATCAGTTTGCAAGGTCTGCCGCTAATTAAGTGGATATAATGAAATCAACAATTTTAGTAGGACCGATTTTAGGCATTGAGCAAAAAGATATTTATACTGTTTGCATATTAACGGATAAGTCCGTAAGCAAAGTTGTATTAAGGATTGATGGGCAAAAGCTCAAGGCAATAAAAATAGATGATGTTGTCTCTGGCAGCTTCTGGAGAGCAGAGCATACAATCAATGCCACAGCGGAGCATAGATTTGTAGATTATTCAATTGAGCTAAATGGAATGCCTTCTAGTGATAAACATAAAAGAAGCGGCTGGAGATTTTATGTTCCAAGCTCAACAGAATCACCAAAATTTGCTTACACATCGTGTAATGGCTTTACTCAAGAAAGCTTGAAGGAAAGCACTTCTGATCCATATTATTTATGGGGTGAGATGTCTAAGAAGCATGAAAGATCGCCTTTCTCATTATTACTAATGGGTGGCGACCAATTGTATGCAGATAGCCTATGGGGGGAGGTAAAAAAATTATCTGAATGGTCTAATCTACCAAGAAAAAAGAAAATAAAAAAAGTCGCATCAAAAGAGATGGAGCGGCAAATTGATAGGTTTTACGATCGCCTCTATCAAAACCGCTGGTCAAACCCTACCATGTCACTCATGCTAGCATCAATTCCATCAGTAATGATGTGGGATGATCATGATATTTTTGATGGCTGGGGCAGTTATCCAGCAGATATTCAAGAATGTGATGTTTATCAATCTATTTTCAAGTATGCAAAAAAATATTTTGAGCTTTATCAAATCCGCTCAAAAAGAAACCATAATTTAATTAGTCTAGAAGCTTCGCATTATGCCTTTTCTCTCACCTTCAGAGGTTATTGTATTTTAGCGATTGATAATCGTGCTGAACGAACACTTGAACAAGTGATGAGCGGTTCACAGTGGAAAGAAGTTATTTCTACGCTAAAAAATATCGATAATAATCATGATCTATTGCTGTTATCCGCGGTTCCGGTTGTATACCGAGATTTTTCATTTACTGAAGAAGTATTGGACTTTACTCCATGGGAAGAAGAACTTACTGATGATTTAAAAGATCATTGGCGGGCAAAAGAACATCAAGGAGAACGGTTAAAACTTATCATGAATTTATTAGACAATGCAAAACAAAGACAGGGTAAAACAGTTATTTTGTCAGGAGATATTCATATTGGTTGTTTGGGCATTATTAATGATAGAAGATCAGCTACACGGCCGATTAAGATTCATCAAATAGTCTCATCTGGGATAGTACACCCAGCACCTAGTATGATTGAATGGTATGGCATTATGGCAGTAACTAATGATAGAGATGAATACCTAAATGAAAATAGCACAATTAAAGCATCAATGCTTCATCCACATGGCTCTAATAAATATATTCGTTCCAGAAATTTTGTAACCCTTGAGCAGGGTAGAGATAATAAATTGTGGGTTAACTGGGTTTGTGAACATAAAGACAAGCCTGCTTATCCACTTGAAAGCTAAGATGGTATAACAAAACATGAATTTAAAGGAGAGTATATTATTATAAAGATTTCAGTGATTATTTAACTCCTGTACAAAAAAGACAGGAATTGATAAATGTGGTTTAATAACTAATATACATCTCGAACATAGCGTTTGGCTTTTTTTAGCTTGGCTATATAGGCTTTGGCTCCAGATTGATCGGTTTTACCATGCTCCATTATTACTTCTAAAATAGCTTTATCTACATCTTTTGCCATGCGGAAAGCATCACCACAAATATAAAAATAAGCCCCCTCTTCTAACCATTGGAAAAACTCTGCACCTTTTTCTTTAATTCTAGTTTGTACATAAATTTTTTCGTCTTGATCTCGAGAGAAAGCTAACTCTAGTTTTAGCATACCTTTTGACTGTAACTCCTCTAACTGCTCACGATAAATAAAGTCGTTTTCTTTGTTTCTATCACCAAAAAATAGCCAGTTTTTCCCTGATGCTTTACGAGCTTCTCTTTCTTCTAAAAAACCTCTAAATGGGGCAATACCTGTACCTGGGCCAACCATAATTATATTTTTACTATCATCTTCTGGAACGGAGAATGATTTGTTTGGGGCAAAATAGCATTGTATTCCTTCACCTTCATTGGCTATGTCTGCCAAAAAAGTGGAGCAAACTCCATTATGATCACGACCATCCTGCTTGTAACGCACACTACCAATAGTTAAATGTACTTCTTCTGGATGAGCATTAATACTTGAGGCAATTGAATAAGCCCTAGCAACAATAGGTTTTAGAAACTCCATAAATTCTGCTAGGCTAAACTTGGCTTTTGGGTAGGCTTTTAGTAAATCAACACAGTCTTTGCCATATAAAAAGTCATTTAGCTCGCTATCTTCTCCATTTATAAGTGTGGTTAGTTGTGCATCGCCTGATTTTTCTGCGACTACTTTTATAAAGCTTTTGGTTGGCATACGAATTTCTAATTGGTCCGTTAGTTGTTGTTTTATTGCGTCATCATTGCTATCAAAACATGCCATTAGTTCTGCCACTAGTATTGGTTGATTGCGAGGGATTAAATTAATAGCATCACCTGCTTGATAGCTTTCACCAGTTCCTGCTAGTGAGAATTCAAAGTGCATTATTTCTTTACTAGACTTGCCACTAGTTAATCTTTTCTTAACGGTTAGGGGTGCTAATAAAGGGTTTTTACGATTATATTTGGATTTTTCTTTTTTTGGGGCAGAGCTACTAGTTGCCATTGCTTCTGTTCCTTTGTCTTTGATTTCAGAAATTGCTTTTTCTGTCCATTGTGCAGCATCATCATCATAGTCAACATCACAATCTACACGATCAGCTATTCTGCTTGCTCCTAGTTCTTCTAAACGAGCATCCCATTGTTGTCCACAAAGGCAAAAATCATCATAACCTGTATCGCCTAAAGCACAAACAGAGAAGAAGGTGTTTACAAATTTAGGAGCATCATCACTACTAATTTCTTCCCATAGTGCAGCAGCATTATCAGGCATTTCTCCTTCGCCGTAGGTACTGGTTACTACTAATAACCTTTCTACTTTAGCTAAGTCAGCTAAATCTACATCGTCCATATCATATACGATTGGGGCTAGACCTTGGGCTTTTGCTGCATCTGCCGCATCATAGGCCACTCCCTCGGCATTCCCCGTTTGAGTACCATAAATAATAGTTATTGGCTTTTGTGCTACGGATGCTGTGCTTGTTGCTTGCGAGGATTGTAAATTAGAATGCAACCCTGCAATAAAACCACCTAGCCATTGTTTTTGATCTTCAGAAAAAGGTATATCAGCAGGCAACATAGGTAGTTCAAAGCCTTTATTTAAGTCGGTCATACTATTATCCTTTTTTTGCGTTTTTGGCGATGAATTCATTTAATATATTAATATAATATCTTGCTAATCTCTTTGTCAAGGTTTCTTGTCCTGCTAATGCTTTGGAATTTATTCTGGAACGAGAAATAATCCATACAGTTGTGCCTAGTGCTTGAGTATCAGAGACTTCCCGTAGATAGAGTGATCTTTTGTAATCAGTAACTCGTTTATCTGCTAGTAAAATAGATAGCTCTTCATCGCTACATTCTTTAAGTGCTTCTTTGGCATCTTTTATAAGCTGTTCAACCAGTTTACGATCTAGTGTTATTATTAGGTTTTTGGCATAGGAATTTACTTGTAAATTTGTATTTTTGGTGGCTTGTACCATAGCTTTATGCAAAATAGCTGTGTTGTGAATGTAGGCAAAAATTAGCTCAGTATCGCGTTCACCATAACTAGGAAGTTGACCATCAAACAGAGGCTGCTTACTTTCATAGGCTTGTTTTAACTTTTTCAAACTAGTCTCTGCTATAAACACGCTTAGTTCTTCAAGCATTTGTTTGCGAGAACACCGCACAATAATTTCTTCTGCACTATGAAAATTATAAAGAGCTTTTGGCATAATTAGATGGAAATTTTTAATTTCATCTTGCCAGTTAGCCAGAATTTTCGCGGCTTTAACTGAACCTGTACGCACGAAATGTTCTTCTAGGTGAACCAATAAAGCTTGTTTTTGCCCTGCAATAAACTCATCATCACTAGTTAAAGACATTACTTTTACTGAGTCTTGGGAACAGTTATTGGTTATTTTTCCTGTTGGGTCATATTGATAAGCTGTGCCACCACTCATACCATTACCAAAGCCTTTTCCATATGCTCCTAGGTTAACAATACTGCCGTTGGTCATATATTCTGCACAGAAATCACCAACTCCTTCAACCACCGCAACCGCACCTGAATTACGCACCCCAAACCTATCTCCTGCTTGACCTACTACATATAATTTACCACCTGCAGCACCAAATAAAGCAAAGTTACCAATCAACGAATTTCCTCGTTCAGAAGGACACCCCCCCCCTGGGCTACAAACAACAATCACTCCACCTGACATAGCCTTACCAACCCCGTCATTACAAGTTCCTGTATGTACTAGAGTAATACCCGTGTTATTAAAAGCACCAAAACTCTGCCCCGCCGCATGGGTGGTGGTAACGGTTACCGTACCTTTTACAAGTGCTTTACGACCTTTGTTTAAGATCATTATTGCAGGGTGTTTTTGTATTTGTTTTTCGCTTAATTCATAATTTAAAAAACGCTCAACATCAACTGAAAACTGTCCGCCAGTGGTTTTATTGCGGTTTCCTAATTCACCACCATTAATAGCAATATGACGATTGCGTTTATCTAGTTTCCAAAACTGTTTTTTAAACTCTTTAATATAATAGTCATCTGCATCAAAATTGGCTTCTAAATAAACAGTTTTTTTAATTCTTACTTCATCTGCACGACGCAACATTTGGGTCATATCTAAACGACCTGAAATACT
>DBOE01000087.1:9371-9581 GCA_002299585.1 Hydrogenovibrio sp. UBA654
TATCTAAACGACCTGAAATACTTTTATTATTAGTTAGGTGTAATAAATCTGCACGACCACGAATCTCGCGTAAATTTTTAAAACCAATTGATGCTAGAATTTCTCTTACTTCATGGGCGAGATTAATATAATACTGGGCTAAGGCTCTTGGATCACCGTCATAAACTTCTGGATTAGTGGTTAAACCCGCTGGGCATTTTATATGACAAT
>DBOE01000087.1:9932-10361 GCA_002299585.1 Hydrogenovibrio sp. UBA654
CCATTACACAACGCAACATCATTAGAGCAGTAGTACCAAATTCAAACGAATCACCACCTAACATTGCCGACTTAATTACATCCATACCCGTTTGATGGGCATTAGAACAACGCAAAATAACTTTATCTCTTAAGCCATTTTCAGCTAAAGACTGATGCACTTCGGCAATACCAATTTCTGCCACACGCCCTGAGTGTTTTAAGCTGGTTACTTGTGCCGCACCAGTACCGCCTGTACTACCTGCCACATTTATTATATCTGCCCCTGCTTTGGCTACTCCAACAGCAATGGTGCCGATACCTTCGGACGATACTAGCTTCACTATTACCCTTACTCTTGCCGCTTTGGCATCATGAATTAGTTGCCCTAAATCTTCAATTGAGTAGGTATCATGATGGGGGGGGGGGGGGATTAATTAAACCCCTGGGG
>DBOE01000087.1:10678-10815 GCA_002299585.1 Hydrogenovibrio sp. UBA654
ATGATGGGGGGGGGGGGAGATTAATTCAACCCCTGGTGTGCCACCACGAGCAGCCGCAATTTCTACCGTTACTTTTGGTGATGGTAGTTGCCCGCCTTCTCCAGGCTTAGCTCCTTGTGCTAGTTTTATTTCTATTT
>DBOE01000037.1 GCA_002299585.1 Hydrogenovibrio sp. UBA654
AATTTACTTTTCAAGCTTTAAGCTTTCTGACTTTAATCACATAGCCAAAATTCTAACATTATCTTTCCAAGTTTTGTTGAGTTGATTTTGTATCTGGTTAATGGTTTGAGGCTGAATATCCATTAATTTTGCGATTGAAGCGAACTGGCTAATTGCATCCGCCACACTTTCAATTACTTCTTTAGCTTCTTGCCAGCTTGCAAAACTTGCATCGGTAGCAAGTTGTTGAATGATATTCAGAGGCGGTTGTTTTCCATAGCCAATATAAGCGGTACTGTGCTCATTAAATGTCGTTGGGCTATAGGTTATGTCATAGAAAGGTGCGGGATTCCAGTTTCCATTATTGGTTTGTAAAAATGCCCAGTTTTTTGCATGGTCATCTTGATTACAAGTTAATAAATTAAAAATAGCGCGTGCAAACTGTATTTTTCCTGCTTTAGGCGACTGGCATAATACGCTTGATGCTTTAATCAGTTCTTGGTAATCAAGAGAAGGCATTCTAAAATCAGCATCAAGCAAGCCCGACGCACTATGCATGTGAATTTTGGCTAGCTTTCCGTCGGCTGTTTGCTGTCTGTCAAAGCGTTTTAAGGCAAGCCAGTGTGATGCTCCAGATTCCTTAGGGGCGGGAATTAAATGCCAATCTGCTACCTCTATTTTTGCCCGTTTTGCCATGGTTAGATAAACCGCTTCACAAAGCCCTTCTTCATGTTTTAAAGGCAGGCTAGCCGAGGTAAACTTGACAAGCCAGGCATCATCTCCTGTTGCTGGATGCGTGCGACATGTTGAAAAATCATTGCCTGCAAAATAAAGTTGTGCCTTGGGTCTAGCACCACCAGAGCTTCCTGCCGTAACTAACGCTTGCATGACCTCATCGGTTTGCCCATTAAATACAGCTTGTGCTTCAAGCCCAATAGCAGCCAGGTCGAAATTAGCGTTAGCTTCGCTTTGTTTGTTATTAGCAGGTTGATAACTTAACGCCCCCATTCCCGTATTACCAACTAAAGACAATCTGTCCATTGCTGTTATTTGATTAAGCTGTAAGCCCTTTTTTTTAAATTCTCTATCCTGTAATAACAGCCCCCAACCATCAGGTAAAGAATCTGCAAATACGCCGTGTAAATTATTGTGAGGAGACTTGGCTGCAAGCTGTAGTTCATTGGTAAATCGTAATTTAAAGGGTGAAATATTTTGATGCGAATTTAGGTAGTTATTGTCGTATTGGAAATAAACATGCTGTTTATTTTGTGCCAAAGTACCTACTTGTACTATTTCACCATTAGATAATTCACGCATAACATTAAGTTTAGGGGTTAATATTGAACTAGGTAAGCTCATCATTTAACACCTCATCTATTGTTTTTGGTGGTGAATTATTGATGATTTTAGTGAGATTATTTATTTTATTAAGATCTTCTAGTGATTGCCATAATAATAAAAACTGGCGCAGAGATATTTTACCTGTTGTTTCAAATTTCTTAATCGTCGATGCCGGCACGGTACTTTTCTCAGCCATCGCATCACGAGAAAGCTTAGATTTTTTACGCAATGTTTGTAAATAATTGGCAAGACCAAACTGAACATCTGTTTCTGTTAAAAATGTTAAATATTGCATACCACACCTATAAAGGTTTATATTAGATACTATTATAGCTTATTTATCAATAAAATTGCTATTTTAGCTACTATAGTATCTTAAACGGTATTTAAAAAACTAAATTAAACTCTCGACTTCTTTTATTTTGTCTTTTACCAAGCCCATATCATTTTTCGCTTCAATATTTAATCTTAATAAAGGTTCTGTATTTGAAGCTCTTATGTTCATTCGCCAGTGTCCAAAATCTAAGCTTATTCCGTCTGTTTTATCTATTTGTGGTTTTTCTCCTGCAAAGTGATTCATGATTCTTTCAAGCACTTTCGTTACATCTGCTACTTGATAGTTTATTTCACCGCTACATGGGTAAGCATTCATTCTTGCTGAGACTAAATCGGTTAAAGAGCGACCTGTTTTAGAGATTAGTTCGGCAATTAATAGCCATGGAATCATGCCTGAATCGCAGTAGAAAAAATCTTTAAAATAGTGATGAGCGGACATTTCTCCACCATAAATAGCATCTTCTAAACGCATTCTTTCTTTGATGAAGGCGTGCCCTGTTTTTGACTGGATTGGAATGCCGCCTGCTTGTTTGACTTGCTCAATGGTATTCCAAGTGAGTCGAGGGTCATGGATTATTTTTCCATTTGGCGTTTTAGCAAGCATAGTTTCTGCTAATAACCCTACCAAATAATAACCTTCGATAAATTCGCCTTGGTTATCAAATAAAAAACATCGATCAAAATCACCGTCCCAAGCTACGCCAAAATCGGCTTTATACTCTAAAATGGCGTTGGTTGTACTGGCTCTGTTTTCGGGTAATAATGGATTTGGTACACCATTTGGAAAATGTCCATCTGCAACATCATGCACAAAAACACATTCAAACGGTAATTTTTCGGCTAATTGTTTCATCACCACCGCGGCAGAACCATTGCCTGCATTTAGCACAATTTTAAGCGGTTTTAATGCCGTTAAATTTACATAGGTTAATAAATGCTCAATATAAGCTGCTTTGCAATCGTTTAAAACTACCCCCCCTGGGCACTTTTTAACTGAAAAATCATTTTCTAACACTCTTTTTTCAATTGCTTTTAAGCCTGAATCACCAGAAATAGGTTTTGAACCTTTCGCAACTAATTTTAAACCGTTATAACCTTTAGGATTATGGCTAGCGGTTATCATAATACCGCCATCGGCTTGAAAATTTGGCGTGGCGAAGTAAACTTCTTCGGTGCCACACAGCCCAATATCTATTACATCTGCACCAGCTTCGGTTAGTCCTTTTATCAACGCTTTAGACAAGCCTAAACTTTCTAAACGGATATCATAACCAACGACAACGGTTTTCGC
>DBOE01000081.1 GCA_002299585.1 Hydrogenovibrio sp. UBA654
CCCCCCCCCCCCCCCCCGAAAAGGATAAGGTAAGTATTAGAGTTTGCTATTAATTTAGTTATAAAAAACTGTTTAATTGCAGATCTTATTCAAAAATTTATTAAGAGTTTTATAAATTCTGGTTATTGATAATAGAAATTGTCATCTGGAAGCTTATTGCCGACTAGGGCAGGGGTGTTATCCATTAGCTTTTGGTAGAAATATTCTAATTCTGCTTGAGATTGTTTGCCATTTTTAACTTCCATCACCGTCCACTTTAGAGAGTTAGCGACGGCTTCTGGGGTTAGTAAATCAATAGTAGCGGCAACTATTTTGCCAGCCTCTTCAGGGTTTTCTTGGCACCATTTGGCAGACTTTATATATTCTTCTTGAAAGCGTTTAAGTACTTGCGGTTTATCTAGTACACTTTTCATTGCTGTCATGCCTGCTTGTGGTATTTTGGCTGGTTTTTTAAATACTCTACCCCATTCTTTTTGAATATCAACACTGCGATATAGGTCAGGGGCAATTATGTTAATTGGAAAAGACTTTGTTTTGTGTAATGCCATAGAAATAGCAGGTTCAGCTAGCAGAGCATGGTCAACGCGACGCATGATTAATAATTGCATAGCATCTAGTGGGCTAGGAGTATAGCGTAGCTTAAAGTCTTTTTTTGGATCTAAACCTTCGGCTTTGACGATTTGTTCAAATATTATATCTGGCATATCAGCACGAAATGGCATGACAATTTCTTTACCTTTAAAATCGGCAAGAGTTTTTAGATTATCATCACGCGAAACCATCCATAAAATACCCCAAATAGAAATATTCATTAACTTTAACTCAACCCCACGGTTGTAAAGATTTGCCGCAACATTGGAGGGCATAGCAATAAAATCAGCAGTAAATGTGCCCTTGCCTAAAGCCATTAATTTTAGTTGGTCGGGATTGTTCCATGCTTTGAATTCTACCTTTTTAGCAATATCAGCTAATGCTTTAGTATGCACCATATGTATTAGTGGGTTGGATACACCTGCAAACGGTCCTGATAATACTAGTTTTTCTAGTTTTTCAGCAGCTATGGTAGGGGTTGTTAATGCTAAGCTAAAAATTATGCTAATAATTTTAAATGTATTTTTCATAAATGTTCCTTTAATCTAAAAATTGACCTTAAAGCCAGCAAAGTAATAAGCACCAACATTTGAACCAAGTCGTTTATCTACTTTAGTAGCTAAAATATTGTTTACTCCACCATTGATATTAAATACATTATCTTTACCAAAGCTGTAATTACTAGTTATGTTAGTTAGGGTGTAAGCGTCGGCTGTTTTTTCGACTAAACCGGAAGGGGTATTGTCAGCATAATATTGCTCACCTGTATGGGTAGCATTAATTCCTAAATTTAAATTGTCAGTAATACCAAAGTCAAGTCCTAAAGAAACCACTCGTTTTGGGTTGAACTCTAGCTCTTTACCTGTTGATTTATCTTTTGTTTGTAGTTCTGTCCAAAATAACGTGGTTTTGATATTGTCAGTAACATTATAACCAACGGTTAGTTCTGCCCCTTTGGTTTCTGCATCATTTAAGTTTTCAAAGGTGTAGTAGGAGCTTACTGTTCCACGTTGTACTTGTTGGATTTTATCTTTAATATCATTTTGGAAGGCGACTAGGTTGTATGAAAATTGTTTATTTTTACCGCTTAGTCCAATCTCATAACTTAAACTTTTTTCAGCCTTTAAATCATAAGCAGTTTTATTAAACCGTGTATCAATGGTTTGCGCACCTAACTGCATACCAGCAGGAGTTTGTTTTTGGATAAACAGTTCACGAATATCAGGTACACGATAACCTTGTGCAACACTTAAACGAAGGTTTGTCATCTTATCAAAGTTTTTAACCATGCCGATACGGAAGGTGCTTTCTGAATCCAATTTACTGTCATGTTTAACATTAAATTCATCTTTATAGCCTGCTTGGTTATAAACATCATAACGCCCACCAACGGTAAATCTTACATCATCGCTAACGGTAAAGCCATCTTGTAAATAAAGAGATTGGTAAGAAACTTCTCTGGTTGCAAAATCACCTTTTTGAACAAATACGGTTGCTTCTCGTTTTTCATCACGGTGTTCAATACCACCTGTTAGTAGGTGGTTGTCGTTTATTTGCCAGTTAGAACTTAGTTCATAAGACATTACATCAACATTTGCACTCATGCCGCTAGCTGCTGATTGTGCCTCTGAAGTATAACCAAAATCAGCAAATTCGAGTATTGTTGTGGTATTGCGTTTTTCATAATATGAACGATAAATGCGGAATTTAGTATCTAAATCATCATTCACATCATAATTGACATCGGCGGCAATATCTAAGCGTTCGTTGGTGTCCTTTGAATTAACGGGAACATCAAAAGCTGGTAGCTTTCCACGAGGGTTTAGTCCACCTCCTCCCACATTATTAATGAACGGATTCAACCTGTGCCCTAATGGTGGTTTAAAGCCCATTGGATGGAATTTACCACGATAAACGCCGTTGCGTTCTTCTTGAAACCAATTAAATTCTGTTCCAACGGTTAGTTTGTCGGTAACATCATATTCACCTCGCCCACCGATTGTATCGACTTGAGATTCTTCACGATAGGTTACTTCGACATCGTAGCTATCTTTAACATTATTACTAACTAGGTTACGAAAAGCATCAAATTCTGTTTGAGCAGTTGCTTGGTCGGTAGTTAAGTTAGCACCCGCCAAAGGCATCGGTTTTACTGTACCATCTGGTTGTAGATAAAAAGGATTTCCTCCTGTAGGACCTGAAGGATTTAGATACCCTGGTATTAATGGGATATTGGATGGTTTATGTCTGCCACCGCCAACACGGGTATCTGTTTTTTCGGTTTCTGTATAAGGAGTTGCATCTGCTTTTGAAGCATAAAAACTACCACGGAACTTACCAACACCACCACGGGAGCTAACATTAAATTGTGCATTTGCTCCATTTCCATCACTATTTGCTCCGTAAGATAAACCAACAGTTGCATCAAAATCATCTTTTGGTTGTTTAGTAATAATATTAATAATACCACCTATTGCATCAGCTCCATACAAAGCAGACATTGGACCTTTAATGATTTCTATGCGTTCAATCATTGACGCTGGAATGCGGTCCATGTCATAAGGATTTTTAACCTCACCAGCTAAACGACGACCATCAATTAGCCATAAACTTCCTGTTGCACCCATCCCACGAATATTAACTGAGCTTTTTGAGGCAGCACTTCCAGATGGGAAGGTTCCGTACTGTAAAATAAGCCCTGGAGTTTTTTTAAAAATACCTTTTAAGGTTATAGCCCCCATTTTAGCAATATCCTCGGCAGTAATAACTTGAACAGTCGCAGTTACCTTATCAATAGGTTGTTCAGTCTTGGTTGTGGTAACGACGATTTGTTCTAATTTGGTTGCAGTAGCTTCTTGAGAAAAAACACTGGTTGAGTAGATTGCACTAATAATTAGTGCGTAGCTTTTTCTTAATTTCATTCTAGTTAAGCCCTCTAAGCTAAGGAGGCATTTAACAACCGCCAATTATTTTTTCTCAGTAAAATTCTAATCGCGGTTATTAAGTGCCTCCTTAATTGTATAGTAATCCAAGTAGTTATAAAAATAGTTATCATTAATGGCTGTTGATTAAAAAGTTTGATAATCTTTTTATTAGCTCTTTTGTGTTAAAATTTTTGGTCATGAATGCATTTATAAATATTATAAAAGACTTTCCTCGTTACTTATGGAGCGGTTGGGGAGCTATTGCCAGTTTGTTTTTATTTCTTGCCCTGTGGGATTTGGGTAATCAATTTAACGGTAGCCTTGTCTTACCCTCTCCACAAGAAACCTTTATTGCTCTGTGGCAGATGTTACATACAGTTGAGATTTGGACGGATGTTGCAATTACAGTAGAAAGATCTTTGTGGGGGTTTGTCATTTCTGTTGTGTTAGGGGGGGGGTTAGGAGTATTGGCAGGTTCTTTTGCCACGGCTTCAATTATGAGTAGGCCAATTATTACCGTAATGATGGGGGTGCCACCAATTGCTTGGATAATCTTGGCTTTACTGTGGTTTGGTGTTTCCGATGGTAGTATTATTTTTACCTTAGTAGTGGCTTCTTTTCCAATTGTTTTTGTTGGTGCCTTGCAAGGTACTCGTACTCTAGAGGGCGACTTGAATGATATGAGTAATAGTTTTAAAACCCCCTTGTTAATGAGATTAACTGATGTATATTTTCCGCATGTATTTTCCTATATCTTCCCTGCCTCAATTTCGGCTTTAGGGATGAGCTGGAAGGTAGTGGTTATGTCTGAACTATTAGCTTCTACTCCAACAGGAATAGGAGCATCTCTAGCAGTTGCCAGAAGTCATTTTGATTCACCAGTAGCTATGGCGTTAGTTTTAATTATGGTTATTTTTTTATTATTAATCGAATATGTGTTTTTAGAACCTATCAAACGAGAGGTTGAACAATGGCGCAATTAATTATAAAAAACCTTTATCATAAATTTGGGGCAACCGAAATTTTAGCAGATATTAACTTTTCTCTAGCACAGGGAAAGGTTATTTCTATAGTTGGTCCCAGTGGTAGTGGTAAAACTACCCTGTTACACCTCTGCGGAAATTTATTGGAAATAGTTGATGGTGAAGTAGATAATAGTTTTAGCTCACAAGCGTTTGCCTTTCAAGATGCTCGATTATTACCTTGGCAAACAGCTTTAGATAATATTGCTTTTGGTTTGAAAGGTGGTGGAGTAGCCAAAAAACAACGCCATAAGTTAGCAACAAAAATGGCATTTAAATTAGGTTTGAATAATGATGATTTAGCTAAGTTTCCGAAAGACCTGAGTGGCGGAATGCGTCAGCGAGTAGCATTTGCTCGTGCCTTAGTTATAAAGCCAGAGCTAATGTTTTTAGATGAGCCTTTTTCGGCTTTAGATATAGGCTTAAAACAAGAATTACAACATTTATTAATGGGCTTAGTAGTAAATGAAAAACTATCGATATTTTTTATTACTCATGATTTAGCGGAGGCGATTAAGATAAGTGATGAAATCTTGGTTTTAGATGCAGACCCAGGTAGAATAGTAAAACAAATTGTCTTAGATAGACCTAGAGAGAGTAGAGATGAAGACTATATTTTTAATACCACTCGCCAGCTATTACAAGACCCGCAAATAATATCTACTTTTGAACTAAATTTTAAAAAGAAATAATATTATGGAACCCACTAATTCAAAATTGGTCTCAACAAAAAAACTGACAAATGAAGCTGTAGAGTGGGCATATCCACAGGGTAAATATCCTATTTTATTAGCCTATGGTTTTCGACCATTTTTTTTACTAACCCCGATATATTTAACTATCTCTATTTTATTGTGGGGTTTGTTTTGGTCAGGGCTGTTACCACTGTCTTTTTTAGAAAATCCTTTGGAATGGCATTTATATGAAATGCTCTTTGGGGTAACTAGTGCGATGATGATAGGGTTTATTCTTACCGCAATTCCTGAATTGTATGAGGGCGAAAAACCTATTGTTGGTAATACTCTATTAGGCTTGATTTCTCTTTGGGTTTTGGGGAGGGTTAGCTTTTGGTTTATGGATTGGCTTGGCGTATATATGGTGGCGATTACTAATATACCGTTAATTATTTGGGTAGTTTTTCTAGTGGCCAAACCTATTTTACAAGACCCTCTAAAACGCCAACTTAGCTTGGCAATTTTATTTTTAGTTATTAGTGCAATGCAAATCTGGTTTTTTGTGGCAAAGATAGGTTGGTTGGCAAGTGAACCTATGGCAATCTTAAAAGCTTCGGTTGGCGTGTTTATGGTTTTGGTGTTACTAGCTGCTCGTAGAATAAATATGGAAGCGGTTAATCATTGGCTAGAGCAAAATAAAATAGATGATAGTTATATGGCTCGCCCACCCAGATACAATGTGGCTATTCTTAGTGTGGCACTATATACAATAATTGAGTTTTTATACCCAAATAACAGTGCCTTAAGTTGGCTAGCTTTTGCGGTGATGGCAGCGGTATTAAATACCTTAAATGACTTTTTCTTAGATGAAGATCCGGTTTTTATCCGCCCATTTATTTGGCCACTGTTTACTATGTTGGTTATGATGTCTTTAGGGTATGGCTTAATTGGTTGGGATTATCTAGTGCCAGAAGTCTATGCTATTAATCATTTTCGCCATTTATTAACTTTAGGTTCTTTAGGTATGGCATATTTTATGGTGTTAGTAATAGTTTCACACCTGCATACTGGTAGAGATTTCATACCAAGTAATTGGATAGGCTTTGGAGCCTTATTAATTTTAGTAGCTACTATCTTAAGAGGAATCGCGATTCCATTTGTGGGTAATATTGCTAGCTGGGGCTATATGCTATCGTCAATCTTATGGGTATTACCTTTTATAGGGTTTTTGATTATATATGGTAAGTGGCTACAGCAACCAAGAGCGGATGGACTACCTGGGTAATTTTTTAACAAAATAAAATCTAAATGGTTTAAACTTACATCTATCAAAAGGAGAAGGTTATGTCAGAGAAATCAAAAATCTTAGAGCAAAGAAGAAAAGAGAGCAAAAACCTATCTATGACTAGACCCATAGCACCTAGTATGCCTAGTGAAGAAGTATTAAAAGAGTTTCAAGAGTTTAATCAATTGCATAGTAGTGTAATTTTAGGTACGGTTAATAAAGATGGTGATGCCGATACTAGCTATGCACCTTGTTTACAAAAAGATAATTATTTTTATGTTTATATTTCTGAACTAGCCGTTCATACACCTAATTTATTAAATCATTTAAATGCAAGCCTAATGTTTATAGAGCCTGAAGATAAGGCAACTAATCTATTTAAACGCAAAAGAAGTACTGTTCGCGTTGAAGCCGAGGTAATAAACAGAAATTCAGCAGAATTTACTGTGATAATGGATGACTATGCCGAAAACTTTGGTGGCATTATGCGTAATTTAAGTGCCTCTATGGATTTCCACCTATTTAAACTCAAACCAAAGCATGCTACTTATGTAAGGGGTTTTGGGCAGGCTTACAAAATAGTAGGTGAAAAACTAGACCAAATTCAACACATGGGTGACAGAGGTCATGGCAAAGCAAGATTAAAAGATGATGGAACAAAAATAGAAAACTAATATATTTTATAAATATTAGTAAAGAGCTTTTAATTTATATAGTTTTGGGTATAATACTCGCTCAAAACAAGCCCCCTTAGCTCAGTTGGTTAGAGCACCCGACTCATAATCGGTAGGTCCTCTGTTCAAGTCAGAGAGGAGGCATCATCTACTTCGATTATTAAACTCACTTGTTTGGGTTTTTTTATGCTTAAGTTCTGACCATAAATTATATTTTTATTACAATCAATTAATCTCTCTTTTCAGATCAATTTTTATTCTATAAGGAATGAATTCAGTATAGAATAGAGAAAATTTAATGTTAAAAATAACTAAAGTTAGGATAAAATATCGTGCAAGTTTTTAAAAAAACATTTAATCTTCTTGTTCGTCCTTATATTATCCTCTTGTTAATACTTCTTATGCTCTTCATTTCGCCTTGGATAAATAAAGATCGTCCACTAGATTATTTACAGCAAGTGATTACTAATTTAGAGCCAGAAACCATTTATAAATACTCCCTAACAATGGAGTTTAATTCAGAAGACTATGTAAAAGTCTCTACTTATTTACCTATGGAAGATGCTAGGCAAGAAAATCTAGAGGAAGTGATCAGTGCCAAAGGTCTGGAAATTGAAGATAGAATAATTAAAGATAGTCGCTTTATTAAATTTTATGGAAAGAGCTTGACTCAGCAAATATATTATAGTGCTTTATTGTCGCTACGAGCTGTAGAATATGATATTTCATCAGAAATTAAAATCCCTAGATATTATGAAAATGATTTATCTAATTATCTTGATAGTACAGATGTAATCCCTGTTAATCATCCTGAAATAATTGCACAATGGAATAAAATAAAGCCTAGCAATGAGCGGAACATGTTGCAAGTATTGAATGCTATTTATAATTATACATACAATGATATAGAAACTCTGCCATTTAAGGGTTTAACTGATTCCTTAACCGCGTTGCGATTAGGTGTTGCTAGTTGTAATGGCAAGAGTCGTCTATTTTTGAGCTTAGCCAGACTTAATAATATCCCCACCCGCCTAGTAGGGGGGGTGATTTTAAATGGTAAAAAAAAGAAAACCTCTCATCAGTGGGTTGAGGTTTTTATTCAGGATACTTGGGTACCTTTTGATGTAACTAATGGACATTTTGCATCCTTACCTGAAAAATATGTGGGGCTATACCGAGGTGATTACTATTTGTTCAAACATACTCCTAACATTAAATTTGATTATTACTTTACCTCTTCTCGTAAAACTATAGCTCCTGCGGTTTATCGGGATATTGTTATAAACAATGAACTGCTACCTAATGCTAGCCAAATGTTGCAGGATTTAGGCATACCTATTAAAGCGTCATTGATTTTTTTGTTATTTCCTTTAAGCACTTTGTTAATTGCCTTTCTGCGGAATATAGTAGGCCTAAAAACCTTTAGTATTTTTATGCCGATGTTAGTCGCCGCCGCTCTTATGTACACTGGTTTTTGGGCAGGTTTAATTGGGCTTTCTTTTGTCTTAGCTTTAGCGGTTGTATCACATCATATTTTGGGCAAGTTTCATATATTAAAAATACCCAGATTAGCAGCAGTTGTAACTATTATTTCAATTACGGTGCTCTATGGAATTGTTTTTGTTGAGATACCGATGGGAGTTGAAATTGGTATCTTGGCATTATTTCCAGTAATAATACTTAGTTTTACTGCTGATAATATTCATGAAATGTCAAGTGAGAGTGATTGGCGAGGTTTGCTACATAGCGGCATTGGCACACTAGTGTCTATAGTTTTATGTTATGTAATTTTTAACTCTATTCTTTTACAAGGTCTATTTTCTTTATATCCAGAACTTTTGTTTGTCATCTTATTAGCTTTGTTGTACATAGGCTCTTGGTCAGGTATGCGGGTTATAGAAACCTTTCGTTTTTGGTCATTATTAGGTCGATTAGATAGCCGCGTACTGGCTATGAATGACAGAAATATAAATTTAGTTAATAAACGCAATGATAAAAATTTAATGAAATTAGCGATAGATAAATTGCAAACTAAAAAAGCACTAGAAGCTAAAAATATACCCCACCCTAAAACCTTAGCTAGGTGTCGTAACCATGCCGAAATAGAACCTTTTTTAAAGGTTATCGAAAAGCACAATGAGTTTGTGCTTAAGCCTAACAAGGGTTCTGGTGGTGGAGGGATCTTGATTTTAGAAAAAGATCCAAGTAATGAAGGCTTTATAACCAAGTCTGGGCGTCATTATAGTGTTGATAATTTGCGAAAACATATAGGGGAAATTCTTTATGGGCATTTTGCTCAAGACGGAGAAGAGGATGAGGTTTTTGTTGAACCCTTAATAAAGCAACACCATAGCTTGGCAAAGTTTGCCCCCTTGGGTTTATGTGACATAAGAGTAATTATAGTTAATGGGCAATTAATAAGTGCTATGCTTAGAGTTCCTACAGCTAGTTCTGATGGCAAGGCCAACTTACATCAGGGCTCAATTGGAGTTGCTATTAATATGGATACAGGAAAGGTAGAAAGGGCTTCACTTAAAGGTATTGAAATTACGCATCACCCAGACCTTAATGTAGAATTTAAGGACATAAAAATACCTTTTTGGGAGCAAATAAGAGAAATTGCCAAAAACTGTTATATAGCAATACCTTTAGGGTTTATGGGGACTGACATTTGCCTTGATGAAGATTTCGGCCCGTTGGTACTTGAAGTAAATGGCAGGCCTGGTCTTGAAATTCAGAATGTACAAGATTATGGCATGAAAGTCCCTATCTATGAGGCATTTTAACAATGGTTAAATATTTGTTGACCCAAACAGGATTGCCCCATTTTGTTATAGCACTAATTTTTATAGGAGCTGTGGCTTATGCAGAAATAAGTATGCAGTCAAGTTCTAAGAGATTATCTACAGTTACTATAGCACCGTTAGCTGATTATAGCTTTGAAGAACAGCCTATAAAAAAAATAGATATTACTAAAAATAGTGAACAAGTAAATGCACTTGTGCGGTTATTTACAAATAGCAAAGAAGCTTTTAAGTCTAGGGAAACTAATCCACAATTTACCGCTCTAGATAAACAAGCAAAGCTAGCTGTTATTATTTCTTTAGCTCATGCTTTTTTTATAAAAAAAAGCTTTAGTGATGCTGTTAAAGCTCTAGAAGTGTTGAGTGAAAAGCAGCGTTTGCAAAATAAGCTACAATTTATGTATGCCCGTTCATTATCTAACATTGCAGAATATGATAAGGCAATAAAGCAATATCAACAGCTATTAATAGCCCAACCTAAATCTCAAGCAGGAACTTTAAATTTAGGTATATTATTACGCCGAGAGAATCGTTATAAAGAAGCTATAGAGGTATTTGTCCGGGCGATAAAAATTTCCAGTGGCAATATTAAAGCAGCAGCTTTTTCAGGAAAAGCAACTTGTTATATGTCGTTAGGAGAATATAAACAAGCTATTGTTGCTTATAAAAAATCTATTGAATATCGCCCGACTAAGGCATCTACATGGATGTCATTGGCAGGAGCTCTCGCGGCTAATAATGAAAACCTTAGAGAGGTCATAAAAACTTTTGATCGAGGGATTGCTCTAGATCAAAGAAATTATAAATATTACATACGAAAAGCAAAATTTCAAACAATAAATTTTAGCTATTTTGATGCAGCTAATACTTTAAAAAAAGCTCTTATCTTTTCAAGTAATGCCAAGCTTTATGAAATGATGGCTTGGTTACAGATTGAACAAGCCAATAGATCACAGGCTAATGAATTTTTATCTTTGTTGGCAAAAAAATCACTAACAATATCGCAAAAAAAACGCGGTAAATTATTAAATCTTTATGTAGATAAAAAATATAAAAAATTAATTAAAATTTTAAATTCCAAAAAAAAATTAACTAAAGAAATGCACTATTTAAAAGCCATTGCTTATAGAAAGTCGGGCTTTTTTGATAAAGCTAGTGAAATTTTGAATAAATTATCGACTAGCAACCAATTTGGTTGGCGAGCTAAAATACATTTAGCAAGAATCGATCGCTCAAGAGGCAAATATATCGAAGCAAATAAAATTTATGAAAAATTATTAACTCATAATTACAATGTCGCCTTTCTTTGGTTTGAGAATGCTCTGGTGCATGAAAATCTGCTACAGCCAGTCTCTGGATTATTAAAAATTAAGCATGCAGTTAATTTACAGCCTAAAAATATAGTATATAAGCTTGCTAAAGCTCGCCTTTTGGCTATGTCGGGTAAACTATCATCTGCTATGGAAATTGTAGACTTGGTACTGGCACAGAAAAAAAATTATATTAAGGCTCTTAAAATTAAAGCAGAATTGTATGCGGCAAAAAATGACTCTAATAACCAAATTAAAGTTTATAAACATCTTATAGAGTTACAAGAGAACGATTATACAAGCAAGGAAAAACTTGCTCAAGCCTATATTACCTTGGGCAACATAAAAGAAGGACAACAGCTACTGCTAAAAATACTAGGTGAGCAAAGTCATAATATCTCTGTAAGATACATATTGGCAAATTCTTATTATCAATCAAATGAATTAACAAAAAGCTTGGGCGAAGTTAAAAAAATTCTACTTTTAGATAAAGATAATAAGCAGGCAAAAGATTTAAAGCAGTTAATACTGTCTAAAATAAAAGAGCAACAAGTAGAAACAGAGGATATGATACTTAAGGAAAAACTTAATAACTGATTAAAATTATTGTGTAACTTACCGAAATAGTTTTATCTAAAGAATTGATTGTTGTTATTTATGGATTTAATCAAGTACAATGGCGGTGTTACAATTTTTAATTTAAAAAAAGGTGATAAATTATGTTAAAATATATTGTAAAACTTAATAGTTTTGTGTGGAAGGCTATTTTAATAGCCAGCTTTAGTAGTTTTTTAGTTGCTTGTAGTGATGACGTTGGTACTGATACTGTCTATATTGAAGGTCACAGCAGTGGTACTGGTGGTGATGCTGGTGATGCTGGTGCTGGTGGTGGTGGTGATGGTGATCCTGTTCACATCCCAGGCTCTGGCACCACCGATGGTAACGTGGAGCGTAAAGACACTCATTATGCTCGTGACATTACTATAAAAGGTTATAAGGCTTATGTTGCTGATGGGCATAAAGGCTTATTAGTGTTCAGTATAGACTCCACTACTGGTAACCTAACAAGCAAAATTGGTAAATTTAAAGCTAGTGTTAGCCCAAGTACTCATGATGTTGCTATATCTTCTGATGGTACTAAGGCTTATATAGCTGATTATACTAGTCTTAGAGTATTAGATGTAAGCGATCTTAGTAGCCGCATAACCGAACTTGGCAGTATTGTTACTCCTGGACATGCCGATGGCGTTGTACTATCTCCAGATGGTAATACTGTTTATGTTGCGGATAAAACTAGTGTAACCTCTTACAATGTAAGCAATCCTGCAAACATTACAGTTAATAGTACCTATTCAACAAATACTCCACATAATCATTGTTATGGGCTTGATATCTCTGTTGATGGCAATACAATTTATGCAGCGGTTAGCAGAAAAGGGCTAGTAGCTTTAAACGCTTCCGACCTAAGTGAAGTTGGTGTTTTAGATACGCATTATGCACATAGAGTTAATGTTTATGGCACTACCGCTTATGTTGGTGATGGGCATGCAGGGCTTAAAATAATAAATGTAAGTAATCCCAGTAATATGTCCTTAATAGGTAGCTTTAATACACCTGACTCAGCTTTTGGAGTAGCTGTTTCTGGTACCAAAGCTTATGTTGCGGATCATCATAATGGCTTAGTTATAGTAAATATAAATGATCCTGCAAACCCAACTATAAATTCAACTCCAGTTGCTCCAACAACAGATCCTCATGGGCGTAGAGGCAGGACTGCTAGATCTTATGGGGTTGCTATTAGTGGTGGTAATGCTTATGTAGCAACTGCTTATGATGGTATATATAAAGTGCCTTTAGCACAGTAAACTAATTTGTATTAGCAGATTCTAATCTGAATAGTTAATAACAAATAAAACTTAAAAAAGGGGGCATATGTCCCCTTTTTTTATTATAAATCAATAATTACTCTCTGCTTATTTGTAATCACTTTTAGAGGGCTGTATAATAGCCACTTGATTTATATATTTCGGACAATAAATGAAACAACAATCTAGTTATACAAAAGAAGAGTTATTGGCAAGTGGGCGTGGGGAATTATTTGGTGAGGGTAATGCACAATTACCCAAACCTCCTATGCTTATGTTTGACCGAATTACTCATATGTCTGAAGAAGGTGGCAAGTTTGCTAAAGGAGAAATAAGAGCTGAGCTAGATATAACTAAAGACCTATGGTTTTTTGAGTGTCATTTTAATGATGACCCTGTTATGCCAGGTTGTTTAGGGCTTGATGCCATGTGGCAGTTGATTGGGTTTTTCTTAGGTTGGACAGGCGGGCTAGGTCGTGGTAGAGCTTTGGGTTGTGGGGAAGTTAAATTTTATGGTCAAGTTTTACCCACTGCTAAAAAAGTAGAATATGTTATTAATATGAAGCGGGTTATAAAAAGGAAACTTTATATGGGAATTGGTGATGCTCACCTGTTTGTTGATGGTAAAGAAATTTATTCAGCAAACAATCTTAAAGTTGGTTTATTTACTAATACGGATGCATTTTAAATGAAAAGAGTAGTTATAACGGGGGTAGGTATTGTTTCTAGCTTAGGAAACAATAAGGAAGAGGTTACTAGTTCTTTAAAACAGGGTAAGTCGGGGATTGTTTTTTCCCCTGAATATGAAGAAAATGGTATGCGTTCACAAGTTCATGGTGCGGTTAAAAATTTAGTTTTTAAGGATCTTATCGATCGTAAACAGTTAAGGTTTATGGGAGATGCCGCAGCTTATTCGTATATTGCTATGCAACAAGCTGTAGCAGATGCTGGTTTAACTGAAGAGCAGGTATCTAATCCTCGGGTTGGGCTTGTCGCTGGTTCGGGGGGGGGGTCTAATTATAATTCTACCCTAGCAGTAGATACCGCTAAACAACGAGGTGTAAAGCGAGTTGGCCCTTATATGGTTACTAAAACTATGGGTTCAACTGTTTCGGCTTGCCTTGCTACACCTTTTAAAATAAAGGGCATTAATTATTCAATCAGCTCTGCTTGTTCTACTTCTGCACATTGTGTAGGTACTGCTGTTGAGCAAATTCAACTGGGTAAGCAAGATATGGTTTTTGCCGGCGGTGGCGAGGAACTTCACTGGACTATGTCAGTAATGTTTGATGCTATGGGTGCCTTATCAACCAAGAACAATGATAACCCTACAAAAGCTTCTCGTGCTTATGATGCTGATAGAGATGGTTTTGTTATCGCCGGTGGCGGTGGTATGCTGGTGGTTGAAGAACTAGAGCATGCTCTAGCTCGTGGAGCTAAAATATATGGCGAAATCACCGGTTATGGTGCTAACTCTGATGGTTATGACATGGTTGCCCCTTCTGGGGAGGGTGCAGTGCGGTGTATGAAAATGGCTTTAGAAACTGTGCCGGGTGAGATTGATTATATTAACCCTCATGGTACTTCTACCCCAGTTGGGGATACTAAAGAAGCCGCAGCAATTAGAGAGGTCTTTGGAGATAATTTACCTAAAATTAGCTCTACTAAATCTTTGTCAGGACATTCGCTTGGTGCAGCAGGAGTGCATGAATTAATTTATAGTTTATGTATGTTAGAACATGATTTTATTGCCCCATCAATTAACATTGATAACCTAGACCGAGAATGTGCTGGTATGCCGATAGTAACTAGTTTAATGGAAAATGCTGGTATGAAGAGATTTATGAGCAATAGCTTTGGCTTTGGCGGCACTAATGCTTCTGTAGTTGTGGAAAAATATAAAGCTTAAAAAATATTTTTTATCTGCTAACAATAAGGCCATGGAGCATTACAAGAATTATTGTTAGGCGGACGCTTATTTTTTATATCCTCATAGCTTTTATATCTTGAGCAGTTTTTTAGTTGCTGTTTATATGTATAAGCTCTTCGTTGAACTTTTTTAGCCACCTTAAGTAACCAATGTTTTTTTAAATAGGTTCTTCTTTGAAAGCCACCTTGTCCTTCGTGATATGCAAGGTATAGCCGGTAAGCATCGTGGCGACTAATTCTATTTTTTTTATGGGATTGGTAGTTATACCAGCCAATAAAGTCTAGTGAATCTTCAACATCTGAACGCCTAGCAGAACTATTGCCGGTATCTCTTTGATATTCTAACCAAACAGGATCTTGGGCTTGTGAATATCCGTAGGAAGAAGATCTTCTTGGTAGGGGTATAAAACCTAGAGCGTAGGGTCTTGGTGGCTGTGCATCATCTTTAAACCTAGACTCCTGATGGATAAATGCCATTAAGATATATTCTGGAGTACCCCATCTGGCGGCAGACTCTTTGGCAGCATCTTCCCAATCATCATCATATTCATATATATGGCATATATTGTTATGGGATTCTTTAGGTGGGTTACTTGAGCAAGCATTGATTAATAGCGGTATAAATATTAGTAGTAAAATTTTCATAGTTATTTTATGTAGGTAAAGTGTTTACGGAAAACTGGTCGGTTATTAGAGTTTGTTATTTGAATAGTCCATTTACCTGCCCAGCCACTAGCTAATTTTATTGTGGAATTAATAGCTTTATTTTTGCCATTTATTTTCTCTTCTTGGATTAATTTATCTTGATAAAACCATTGTATTTTAAAGTTTTTAACTGGTTTGTTAAGGTTTATTTTAAATATAATTTGTTTGATGTATTTTGGTAGGATTTTTTGCCAGTTCAAGAGGTTTTTTTGCTTATCTGTTAATTGTGGATTGTTAAATTTAACCTCGGAGCTTATAACTGTTGAATGGGTATCTATCGTTGTTTTGTTGTGTTGTGCTAATTTTGTAAGGGTTAAATCCTGCCTTGCTGCAGGGGATAACAATGAAAGTTCAGCCAAGCTAATATTTTTAGGTTTATTTGCGGTTTTGGGTATATTATTTTTGGTTTGTGCTTGTTCTTTTTTATAATTGTATATCATTGAATAAGCAGTAGCTAAACCACCTAAAATAATAATAATTAGCCACACAAAACGCTTATTCCATTGTGGTTTATTGGCTTCATAAATAGCTTGCTGTTGGTCGTCTTGTGATTGTTGCCAGCCCTGTTCAAAATATGTAGATAGTTGGCTATCTATTTTGATTGTACTAGGCATTGAGGTGAGTTTTTTTTTATCAAGAGCTAAGCGATAGCCCTTTTTAAAGGCGTTTAGATGTAAAGAATTGGTAGTATTGGGTAATTTCATAAGCTGTGTTTATTAGGCACTAGTCTCGGCAAACAGTGCGGCTGAAAATTGTTGGGCATTAAAAACTTTTAGGTCATTAATACTTTCGCCAACTCCAATAAATCTTACAGGTATTTTACTGGTTTCAGCAAGTGCGTAGATAATACCGCCTTTTGCTGTGCCGTCTAGTTTGGTAATAGTTAAACCTGTTAAACCTACCGCTTGGTTAAATTGTTTAACTTGGTTAATAGCATTTTGCCCCGTTCCTGCATCAATCACTAGCATAACTTCATGTGGGGCATTTGGGTCTGCTTTTTGGATAACTCGTTTTACTTTTTTAAGCTCATCCATTAAGTTAGCTTGTGTATGCAACCTACCTGCGGTATCGGCAATTAATACATCTATATTTTTTGCCGTTGCAGATTGAATGGCATCAAAAATAACTGCTGCTGAGTCAGCGCCTGTAGCTTGTGCGATTACGGGAATATTATTTCTTTTCCCCCATGTTTGCAGTTGTTCAACTGCGGCAGCTCGGAAGGTATCGCCAGCGGCTAACATTACTTTTTTACCATCATCTTGAAGTTTTTTGGCTATCTTGCCGATAGTAGTTGTTTTACCAACGCCATTTATACCCACCATTAAAATTACAAATGGAGTTTTGTTATTATTTTTATGTTCGGCAATTAATGGTTGTTCTACGGGGATTATAATTTCGGTTAGTTGAGATTTTAAAGAATTTATTAAAAATTCAGGGTCTTTTAGTTCTTTACGATTTACTTGTTCAGTAAGGTTTATAATTGTTTTTTCTGTTACATCTATGCCTATGTCAGCAGTTAGTAGTAGGGTTTCAATTTCTTCTAATAGTTCATCATCTATGGTTTTTTTGCCAAGAACTATCTTGCCAATAGAGTCAGTAAAGATTTTTCTAGTTTTATTTAAACCTACTTGTAGAGAGTTAAATAAAGAACTTTCACTATTTTTATCTTTGTTTTTTTGTTTATTTCTCTTCAAGAAGCTGAACATTATTTTTCCTTACTGATGTTTTGGGATATTATAGAGCAATTCGTTTTCAATTAAGAGATTCAACATGTTAAAAAGAAGAAGTTTTTTTATAATTGCATTAAGTTCCATATTTTCTGGCTGTGCTTTAGTTTCCAATATTGATAATACATCACCTACCTCATCTATATCAAAAACCCCCATAGTAGTAAGTGATGGAGTGGCTAGCTTTGAGTTGGATAATGGTTTAAAAGTAATTGTTAAACAAGACCACCGTGCCCCTGTAGTGGTGCATCAAGTTTGGTATAAAGTTGGCTCAAATTATGAGCATAATGGTATCACTGGCGTTTCACATATGCTAGAGCATATGATGTTTAAAGGAACAAAATCGGTTAAAGTTGGTGATTTTTCAAAAAAAGTATCTAAAATGGGCGGGCAGGAAAATGCCTTTACTAGCTCAGACTATACAGCCTATTATCAAGTTGTAGGCAAACAACACCTTGAAAGTGTAATGCAATTAGAAGCAGATAGAATGCGTAATTTATTATTAGATGAGGAGCAATTTCAAAAAGAGAGAGATGTAGTAACCGAAGAAAGAAGGCTGCGAACTGATGACAATCCTAGTAGTAAGTTATATGAACAGTTTAATGCCATAGCTTTTCTTAATAGCCCACAACGCATTCCCGTTATAGGCTGGATGCAAGATATTCGTAATTGGCAGTTACAAGATCTACAAAGTTGGTATGAGCAGTGGTATGCTCCAAATAATGCAACTCTGGTGGTAGTTGGTGATGTAGATCCTGTTAAAGTCAAAGAGTATGCAGAAAAATACTATGGTATTCATAAAAAAAGCAATATTATGCCGCCAAAACCGCAATTAGAAATCCCACAAATTGGTAAAAGAGCGATTACGATTAAGGGGGCAACAAAGTTGCCTTCAGTGATTATGGGGTTTCAAGTACCTAGTTTAGTAACGGCAAGCAACGAAGATGGTAGGAAAGAAGCCTATGCCTTAGATGTGTTGGGTGATATTTTAGATGGTGATGATTCTGCTAGATTAACTAAATTTTTAGTACGAGGTTCTAAAAAATTAGCCAGTGTTGAAGCTTATTATCGTGCTACTTCTCGTTTAAAAACTTCATTTAGTTTTTCAATGACCCCTTCTGCGGGGGTTACACCTGAGCAAGCGCAACAACAAGTTTGGCAGGAAATTAAAAAACTACAAACCCAAAAAGTAACTAAAAAAGAATTAAATAGAGTGTTAGCTCAAGCAGAAGCAGCTTATGTTTATCGTCAAGATTCGGTGAATGGGCAAGCTATGGTCTTAGGAAGCCTAGCTAGTGTGGGATTGCCTATTTCAACACTTGATAATTGGATTGATAATATTCGTAAGGTTACTCCTGAAGAAATTCAAGCGGTAGCTAAAAAATATTTTACGCAGGATACCTTGACGCTTGGCATTTTATTACCAAATGGAGAAAAGGTTAAAAAATTGCGAGGGGCTAGTTCTCATGGGGGTCTAAGATAATGAAATCATTAATTAAAATAATCAGTCTATTAAGTATATTGTTAATCTCAAGCATTGCACAAGCTGCTTTAAATATTCAAACTTGGACCACTCAAAATGGCAGTAAAGTTATGTATTTGTATGCCCCAGAATTAGCGATGGTAGATATAGAATTAAAGTTTGATGCAGGCTCAGCAAGAGATGGTAAGCAATGGGGTTTAGCTAGCTTAACCACGGGTTTACTAGGCACGGCTACTAAAAATATGACTGAAAATCAAATTTCAGAAAACTTTAATGAAATAGGAGCCAAGTTTTCTTCAGCGGTTAGCAAAGATGCCGCTACTATCTCTTTGAGAAGTTTAACTAGAGATAAAATTTTAAAACAATCTCTAGCAACTTTTAATAAGGTAGTTGCTAAACCAGTTTTTAATAAAAAAATCTTAAAAAGAGAAAAGGCAAGGTTAGTTTTAGCATTAAAACAAGCTCAAACTAAGCCTAGAAGTATTGCTTCTAAAGCTATGTGGCAAGGTTTATATGGTAAACATCCCTATGCCCATGCCACTTCTGGGTCTATCAAAACGGTAAAAAAAATAACTACCAAAGATTTGAGTAGGTTTTATAAGAAAATGTTTGTTGCTAAAAATGCTCAAGTAAGTATTGTTGGTAATGTTAATTTAGCACAGGCTAAGAAAATAGCTAAGCAGATAACCTCTAGATTAAAAAAAGGTAAAAAACCACCGGCAATATCTTTGCCTAACCCTTTAGTTAAAGCAAAGACTAATAAAATTAAATTTGGCTCTTCACAAACTCATTACAGCTTATCTCAAATAGGTATTGAACGCGGTAATGAAGATTATACTGCCCTATTTGTCGGTAATCATATCCTTGGTGGCAGTGGTTTTAATTCATTGCTAATGGAAGAGGTTCGCTCAAAACGAGGGCTGGTATATGGGGTATATAGCTACTTTGCAGTAATGAAAGTTCCAGGGCCTTTCATGATTAGTTTATCGACTAAAAATAGCAGTGCTAAAGAGGCTGATCAGGTGGTAAAAGAAATATTAAATGGTTTCTTAAGAGATTTTAGCGATGAAAAATTACAGGCAATTAAAGATAATTTAATTGGTGGCTTTCCACTACGCATGAATAGTAATAGCAAAATTTTAGGTTATATATCAATGATAGGTTTTTATGATTTACCGCTAGATTATTTAGAGCGTTTGCCTAAAGCAATTGCCAAAGTGACTAAAGCAGATATTTTAAAAGCTTGGCAGAAACATATTCAGCCAGAGAGAATGTTAACGGTAATGGTTGGTGATCCAAAATAATGTTTTATAGATATAGTCTGGTTGGTATCCCCCCCCCTCGCACGCGTGATTTAGGCGTGTACAAGGGGGGTGGAGTTAGGAATGCTGGTTTTTTGGTTTTATCTATATCCGAATAAGTAGATCTTTTCAAAAATCATTTTTGCAAAATGTAATAAGCGACATGGTGGAAGAAGGATAGTTTTTTCTTCGGTGCGTTTTATTAAAATACCGTGTGAAAGAGTATCAATAATACAAATTAATTCATGTTTGAACTTTTCAAAATCATCATTACCATTTAATTCTTTTATTAGATTATTAGCAGCAGACTTAGCTTGTAAATCAGCCATATGGGCTTGTTTTGCTTGCCATTCTGGCCCTGGGTAGCTGCCAGAATCTCCAGCTACATAAGTTGCTTTTAAGCCTTCAACTTGGCAAAATTGGTTGGCTTTAATCATGCCTCCTTCTGATTGAATTAGATCTGTGTCTGCTAACCACGCAGGTCCTGTCATGCCTGGCATGAATAGAATTAGGTCGGCATCAATCTCTCCACCTTCAGTAAGAACTTTATTGGTTTCAAAACCAGTAATTTTATGACCTAGATGGGTTTCAATTTCTTTTTTATGCATAAATTTAAGTACCGCATCAGGAACTTTATCACCTAAGCGTTTGCCTGGTTTCTCCATAGGGTTGAAAAATATTATTTTAAATTTATCGCGGCGACCTTGACGGCGTAATAGAGTATCTATCCCAAATAGAAATTCAAACATGGGTCCGCCACGCATGGCAGAAGGTTCTTTTGGATTGCCATAAAAACCTATAGCGATTGTTCCAGAGTCCATTTTTTCTAGTTTTTGTTTAATTTCTTCAGCGGCTTTAATGCCTTCACATGGGGTAATTACATGTTCTATGCCAGGTAGTTTTTTGATGAAACTGCCTCCCGTGGCAATTATTAAACCGTCGTTATCAAAATCTCCTTGATCGGTTATAACACTACGACCATCATTGGCAATATTTTGTACTGAGCCTGCAATAAAATTAACATTCTGTTTTTTAAAAAAATTAGTTAAGTCTATTTCGAGATCACTAGCTTTTTTTAAACCAGACGGTATCCAAATTATACTTGGTAAATAAATCATTTTTGCTTGTGGAGCAATGACGGTAATGTTAGCATCTGTAGATTGTTTTCTAACTTGCTTTATAGCAGTTAAGGCAGCAAAGCCTGTACCTAAAATAGTTATATTCATTTTTTTCCTTTGATATGATTACTTGTTAATAATAAAGGTTTAATTATATAAAGTAAAATTAGTTTTTATGTTTTTGGGTAATAAATAAAATTAGAGAAAATTTAGCGATTAAAAAAATTAAAAGAATTAAAAAAAAACAGTTTGGACAAGTCCGCATTATTGCTGGTGATTTTAAAGGCAGGAAGTTACCTGTCTTAATCGCGGACGGGCTAAGACCTACGGCAGATAGAGTAAGAGAAACCGTTTTTAATTGGTTGCATCTTGAAGTGGTAGGTGCGAGCTGTTTAGATGTTTTTGCAGGTTCTGGATCTTTGGGATTTGAAGCCTTATCGCGTGGAGCAAAATCGGTTACTATGTTGGAATTAAATAGTGAAAATTTTGAACAGTTACAAAAAAATAAGCAGTTATTACAAGTAGATAATTTAGAGTTATATAAAGTTGATTCTTTGGAATTTTTAAGCCAGGCAAAAGCAGAAGCCTTTGATGTTATATTTATTGACCCACCTTTTCATAAGGATTTAATTTCCAAAACTCTGGTGGCTTTATTTGCCGCAGGTTTTATCAAAGACAGCACAATATTGTATTTAGAGTTAGAAAGGAAATTATCCCCACCCAGCTTACCTAATGGTTGGCAGAGTTATAAGGAAAAAACTACCTCTCAGGTACAGTATGGATTATTTAAGAAAATTTTATAAAATTACTTGAAGACTACCTCCCCCCCTATTTTTTCGGTAAAATAACCTATTTTTATAAATAGAAATATAATATGTCTATTACAGCAGTTTATCCAGGCACATTTGACCCGATTACCAATGGGCATTTTGATTTGATTCAACGAGCAGCGCGATTTTATGATCGTTTAGTGATTGCGGTGGCAGATAATAAAAATAAAGAGTCATTATTTACTCTTGAAAAACGAGTTCAGTTAGCAAAACAAGTTACCAAAAACTTAGCTAATGTTGAAGTAGTAGGCTTTAGTGGCTTGTTGGTTGATTTTGTAAAAGAAGTAAATGGTCATGTTTTATTGCGTGGTTTAAGAGCCGTATCTGACTTTGAATATGAGTTTCAACTTGCCTCTATGAACCGTAAACTTGCCCCAGAAATAGAAACTATGTTTATGACTCCTGCCGAACAGTACTCTTTTATTTCTTCTAGTCTAGTACGAGAAATATCTGCACTTGGCGGTGATGTTACTGACTTTGTAAGTCCAGAAGTAGCAACTGCACTACTTAAAGTTAGATGAAAAAGTTAGTTTTTCTTTTCTTTTTTTTAATTAGCTCTGTGGTCTATGCAGATAATGGTATTCATATTGCCGTTGCTACAAATTTCTTTGCGACCTTAAAAGTTTTAGCTAAAGATTTTACTCAACAAACAGGCATAAAAATTAGCATTTCGAATGGTTCGACAGGTATGTTATATGCACAAATTAAAAGGGGAGCACCTTTTGATATGTTTTTTGCAGGGGATAGTGAACGCCCAGAATTGCTTGAACAACAAGGGCTGATCGAAAAAAATAGTCGTTTTACCTATGCCATAGGTAAGCTAGTGGTATGGTCAACAAATAAGCAGTTATCGGCTGATCTGAGTAAATTAGATTTGAAGAATAAAAACCTACTCTTTGTAGCAATTGCCAACCCAAAAACTGCTCCCTATGGGGTGGCAGCGGTAGCTGTATTAAAACACTACGGTCTGTATCAACAGCTACAGCACGATAATAAAATTGCCTATGGTGAAAATATTGGTGCAACCTTTCACTACATTGCTAGCGGTAATGCCCAAATTGGCTTGATTGCAAAATCATATCTATTTAATGCTTCTAGCACGGCTAAGTCTGACAAGATTATGCAGGGTGAAGTTGTAGAAGTAGCTAAAAATTTATATCCACCATTAACTCAGCAGGCAGTTATTTTAAAAGGCAAAAACTCAGCAGAAATTAAACAATTTTTACAGTTTTTTCACTCCAAAAAAATTAAAAATATTATTAATTCACATGGCTATGGGGTAGGTTAGATGTTAGCGGACTTAAGCCTACAGCCACTTTGGATAACCTTACAAGTTGCTTTATATACAACTTTAATTTTGATGGTTATAGGAACACCCTTGGCTTTGTGGTTAGCAAGAATTAAAGGTAAAAAGAAAGCTGTTTTTGAGGCCTTGATTGCTTTGCCATTGGTATTACCTCCTACAGTATTAGGTTTTTATTTATTACTTATTTTAAGCCCAGATGGGGCATTAGGGCAGGTTTGGCAAGCATTTGGTTTTGCTCCACTTACTTTTTCTATGACTGGCTTAGTAATCGGTTCAGTTATTTATTCATTACCTTTTGCGGTGCAACCTTTAATGAGTGGTTTTGAATTACTTGGTAAACGCCCGTTAGAAGCCGCCTCTGCGTTAGGAGCTAAGCCAATAGATAGGTTCTTTAGTATAATCTTACCCTTAACTCGTCGCCATTATCTAGTTGCTTTTACTTTGGCATTTGCTCATACTATGGGCGAATTCGGGGTTATTTTAATGATAGGGGGCAATATCCCTGGGGCAACGCAGGTGGCATCTATAGCTATATATAGTCATGTAGAGGCGATGGAATATACTCAAGCACATGTGTTATCGGCTATTTTGTTGGTGATGAGCTTTGTGGTTTTAAGTATTGTTTATGGGCTTAATAGGAAGTTGTCACGATGAGCTTAGCAGGTAATTTATCACTTATTAAAGATAGCTTTTGTTTACAAACTGGCGATTTTATTTTACCTGCAACGGGGGTTAGTGCTATTTTTGGTTTGTCCGGTAGTGGTAAAACCACTTTTTTAAGAGCCTTAGCAGGGTTTGAAAATGAAGCCACAGGGCAGTTAAATTTTGGTGAACAGGTTTGGTTAAATAAAAAAAAATCAACCCCTATCTATAAACGCCAGTTAGGCTATGTTTTCCAAGAAGCTAGTTTATTTCAGCATTTAGATGTTAAGCAAAACTTAGAATACGGACTTAAAAGAGCAAAAGGCAATCAACAAATTACCCTTAATCAGGTTATTGACTGGTTAGGGGTAGAAAAGCTATTAAATCGTGATGTAGCGAATCTTTCTGGTGGTGAAAAACAACGAGTGGCAATTGGTAGAGCGTTACTTTCCCAGCCTAATATTTTAATGATGGATGAGCCTCTCGCCTCGCTTGATGTGTTTGCTAAACGCCAAATTATGCCTTATTTAGAAAAACTGACTAAAGAATTAGCGATTCCTATTTTATATATTACTCATTCAGCAGAAGAGGTAGAAAGACTGGCTGATACAGTAGTATTTATGGCAGATGGTAAAATAACAGCCATAGAGCCTCTTGGAGAGGCACTTAATAAAAAAAATACCCCCTTATATCAACATCAAGAACCCAAAGCGGTGTTGTCAGCAGTTATAAAATATCATCATGTTGAAGATGCTTTGTTTGAATTGTCGGTGGGTAATGCTCAGTTATTTATTGCTGAGCAAGCTAAAAAAATTGGTGAAACCATAAGGTTAGTTATCCCAGCTAATCAAGTTAGCCTTGTTAAAGAACAGCCAGAGGCTAGTTCTATGCTGAATTATTTAGCGGTTACTATTGAAGAAATTGATGATTTTAATAAGTATAGTAAGCTGATAAGATTACGCATTGAAAATGCAACCTTGCCATTGTTAGCACAAATAACCAATCGCTCGGTACAACAATTACAACTACAGCCGCAGCAACGATGGGTGGCAGCAATTAAGACGGTATCAATATTATGACAGACTTGTTTGAAGCTCTAGCTATATATCAACCTCAGTTATTAGTTGCATTAATTGTGATAGGTTTATTGAATTTATTATTTATGTTTATCAAAAAATTCAAAATAGACATTAGCCCACAGTTAAAAGAGAATGAAGAAGCGATTAAAAATGAACTGCAACGCAATAGAAAAGAATCAGCAGCTACGGCTAAAGAAAATCGGCAAGAGCTTGCAGAATCTATAGCAACTTTTGAAAAGAAAATAACCAGCACTATAGATAAGCAGTTGCAGTCAATAAGAGATGATAATAATAAACAGCTTAAAGAAATGCGTAATACTGTTGATGAAAAACTGCAAACTACGCTAGAAAAACGCTTGGGAGAATCTTTCAAACAAGTTAGTGAACGCCTAGAGATGGTGCATAAAGGTTTAGGTGAAATGCAAACGGTAGCTAATAATGTTGGGGATTTAAAGAAGGTACTAACTAATGTTAAAAATCGTGGTGTATTAGGTGAATATCAGTTAGAAGCTATTTTAGAGCAGATACTTACTGCTGAACAATATGCTAAAAATGTGGCTACTAAAAAAGGTAGTCAGGCAAATGTTGAGTTTGCAATTAGATTACCAGGCAATGAAGCAGATAAAGAAGTATGGATTCCGATAGATTCTAAATTTCCTATGGAAGATTATAATCGTTTATTAGATGCGTTTGAAGAGGGCAATAAGAGCAATATAGAAGGTTCACAAAAAGCACTAATTAAAGCGATAAGAGGTTTTGCTAAAGAAATTAATAATAAATATATTGACCCTCCGCATACCACTGATTTTGCGATTATGTTTCTGCCAGTAGAAGGGATTTATGCCGAAGTATTAAGGCATCCACAGCTATTTTCTAGTATTCAGCGAGATTATAAAATTACTATCACCGGCCCTACTACACTTTCTGCTTTTTTAAGTAGTTTACAAATGGGCTTTAGAACTCTTGCGGTGCAAAAAAGAAGTAGTGAAGTTTGGGATATATTAAAAGGGGTAAAGACGGAGTTTAATAATTTTGCTGATACTTTTGAAAAAGTACAAAAACAATTAAATACAGCGTCTGGAACACTAGAGAGTTTAAGAACCACTCGCAGCAATGCCATAGAAAGAAAGCTAAGAGATGTGGAGAAACTAACAACCATTAGTAATAAAGATGATAAAGATAAATAAGTTACTAGAGTAAGAGCTATTTTCCCAAATATACCCATAACTTTTTCTAAACATGTATTAGAACTTAAAAGGTTTTTATATATTTAATCAATAAGGAGTTATAATCAATTTTTGATACATTATTTGGAGCAAAACGCTATGCAAAAAAAGATTATAGCTATTACTATCGCAACTTCTATTTCTTTAACCGCAGGAGGCTGTGCTAATGACCCTAGTAAAACGGTTCATGAACGAGAAAAAGAGCGTAATATAATTACTGTTATTGCAGCAGTTGGTGGTGCTATGGCTGCCAATGCAGCTGGTGTTGATAATACATTAGGTAAAGTTGCTATAGGGGCTTTAGCTGGTTTTACTGCCCGTAAAGTTTATGGGGATATTAAAGCTGACACAGCTTCAGATAAAAACACAGATGTATCAGCCGTGAAAATTGATGGTAAAGAATATGTTCAGATTGATGTTAAAAATGTTAATTTTCGTTCTGGTTCTTCTAAGTTAGATACTTACGAATTAACACGCTTAAAACCTGTGCTTGATGCTCTGCAGAATTACCCAAGAACTAGAGTCCATGTTGAAGGACACACAGATTCGGTTGGAGAAAAACAATTTAATCAACGGCTTTCTGAAAATCGAGCTAAAAATGTTTCATTTTATTTAATGGACAATGGTATTTCACGCGATAGAATTATTATTTATGGCTATGGTGAAGAGCGACCAATTGCCAGTAATCATTCAGAGCAACATAGGAGAATGAATCGTCGAGTTACTTTTTTAATTAGTGAAATTTAAGGAGTTTTTAGAATGAATCCAGAGAAAATAAATATTGCAGAAAAAGTTATCCATGGCATTTCTGTAACAACCAATAATAAAAATGAGCAAAGTCCTGTTACCGCAAAGCTAATGAAATTATGGGGTTCATTTTTTGAAAAGGGATTAATGGCACAAATACCAAATCAACAGCAAAACTCACCTATGTTTGGGGTGTACAGCTTACCAGTCAGATTTTAACGGTGACTATACTGTAACGGTTGGTATGGAAGTATTAGCTAGTGATCGTTTATCTGAATATCAAGAAGTTAAAGTTGAGGATGGTGATTATTTAGTGTTTAAAGCAGAAGGCGAAATGCCAAAAGTGGTTGTAGATACCTGGCAAGAAATTTGGCAGTATTTTGCCAAAAATAACATACAAAGAAAATATGCAACAGATTTTGAGTTATATAAATCTGATAATGAAGTAGAAATTTATATTTCTATACTATAAACTTGCCAGCAATATACTTGACTATTACAAGTTAATGTTTCTCGCAGATAAAAATACCACAGAAGTTTATGATACATAATCAGAGGCTCCTTAAGTTTTTACTGGTCTGAGCAATACATCTAGGTGGTTAACAGCATCAACCCAGTCGGCATCATTATCAACAGACTCTTTTAAAAAGTTAGCTTGGGAAGTGTTCCAAAATCTAGCCTCATGTAGTAAATAGTTGCTCTCCAGTTGCGAATGTTGTTCTATAAATAAGTCTATTGCACTGGAGCTGTTGTCTAGACCAAGTTGTAAAAAAAGAGCCGGCAAATCATGGGTTAGAATTTCCATTACAATTCTCCTTTACATTTTGTAACAGGGCGACACCCCAATTATACGCCGATTGTTTTTAGTAGCTATCTATTTGTAAAAATCATGGTAAATAAGTTTTTTTATCGGCCATCTATTATTTAGGTAAAATATGGCAAATTAAGAGAGTTATCTGTATGAAAAATTATATTAGTAAAATACACTTTGTGGGTATTGGTGGGGTTGGCATGGCCGGTATTGCCGAGGTTTGTCTAAACCTTGGTTATATTATTACGGGTTCTGATATTAAAGAAAACTCAACTGTAAAACGCTTACAAAGACTAGGGGCATCTATTCAGATTGGGCATGAAGCAAATCATGTTAAAGAATCAGATGTAGTGGTGGTTTCTACGGCTATTGCTAAGGACAATCAGGAAATTAATTATGCTAGTGAGCATCGTATTCCTATTATTCCTAGAGCGGAAATGCTTGCTGAACTTATGCGGATGCAGTTTGGGATAGCAATTGCTGGTACTCATGGCAAAACAACAACAACTAGTTTAACTGCCGCGATTTTAACTGAAGGGGGGTTAGATCCAACTTTCGTTATAGGCGGCTTATTAAAGCAAGTGGGTTCTAATGCCCGCTTAGGGTCAAGTAAATATTTGATTGCGGAAGCTGATGAGTCAGATGCATCATTTTTACATCTTAGCCCTATGCTATCAGTAATTACTAATATTGATAAAGACCATATGGAAACCTATAAAGGTGACTATCAGGTTTTAGAAAATACTTTTATTGAGTTTATTCATCGTCTACCTTTTTATGGGATGGTGGTGTTGTGTATTGATGATGAAAATGTACGCAATATTATCCCTAAGTTATCGCGAAAATTATTTACTTATGGTTTTTCTGAGGGGGCTGATGTTAGAGGTTATGATGTAGTTAGTAAAGAGGAGCAGATGCAGTTTATGGTTAGGGCCTTTGATTTTGAGCCCTTTGCAGTAACCTTAAATCAACCAGGAGATCATAATGTTTTAAATACTTTAGCCGCCATTACTGTTGCTATTGAATTAAATGTTGAGGTTGAAAAAATTCAAGTGGCACTTGCTAAATTTGGAGGTATAGGGCGTAGATTTGAGGTAAGTAAAAACAGGGTTATTGGTGGTAAAAAAGTTACTCTGGTTGATGATTATGGACATCATTCCACAGAATTAGAAGTTACCTTAAAAACTGTCAAAAATTCTTTTTTGAATAAACGGATTGTGCTAGTTTTCCAACCACATAGATTTACCCGTACTAGAGATTTGTTTGATGAATTTGTGCAGGTTTTGCAAATGGCAGATTTATTGATTCTTACAGATATTTATCCAGCAGGAGAAGCACCTTTAACTGCGTTTGATTCAAAAGCATTATTACAGTCTTTACGAATGTTAGGTAAAAAAGAATTGTTCCATGTTGAAAATTTAGCAGATTTAGACGAAGTAGCTGATAACCTAATACTAGATGATGATGTAGTTTTAGTTATGGGAGCTGGAGATATTGGGCGGGTCGCAAAAGAATGGAGCGAGAGTGGTTAATAATAGTAATTATTCTACCTTAGAGGCTAGAGTTAAAAATTACCCTGTTAAGAGCTTTGGAAGAGTTGCGGTTTTGATGGGTGGTGTGGCAGCAGAACGAGAGGTTTCTTTAAGAAGTGGCCGGCAGGTTTTTGCCGCATTAAAATCAAAGCAAGTTGATGTTACTTTAATTGATGTAACTAGTGTTAAACAATTAATAGATTTACAAGGTAAATTTGAGCGTATATTTAATGTTATTCATGGTCGTTGGGGGGAAGATGGAGCAGTACAAGCAGTTTTAGATGCGATTTCTATGCCTTATACTGGTAGTGATATGGCATCTTCTGCTTTAGCTATGGATAAATTACGCAGTAAATGGTTATGGCAAGGAGCAGGTTTATCTACCCCTGAGTTTATTATGGTATCTGAGTTAAATCCATTTTCAAAAGATAGCTACACTATGGGCTTTCCTGTTATTGTAAAACCTGTTAGAGAAGGTTCTAGTATTGGTATGAGAAAAGTGGATACTTTTGCTGAACTTGAGCAAGCTATCGAGTTTGCTAAACAATATGATTTTGAGGTTTTGGTTGAAAAGTGGATTGAGGGCAGGGAGTTTACTTGTAGTATAATTGATGGGATAGCTTTACCGCTTATTGAGCTAAAAACAAGTAATATTTTTTATGATTTTGACGCTAAATATAAATCTAATGCTACTAAATACATTTATCCAGTAGACTTAGACCTTGATTTAGAAAAAAAAATAAAAGATCTTTCTTTGCATGCCTTTAATATTATAGGAGCTAGTGATTGGGGGAGGGTTGACTTGATGTTAGATGAAAATAATCAGCCTTGGTTGATTGAATTAAATACAGTGCCTGGGATGACTGATCAGAGCCTTGTTCCTATGGCTGCCGAGTTGATAGGTATATCTTTTGCGAGTTTAACTTTATTATTAGTTGGCTTAACTCTTGTCTAAAATAACTCTATTTTTTTCATTTTTTTTTGCTATTGCATTGGTTTTGCTAGTAATAGTTTGGTTGATATATGCACCTGATAAAGTTTTACAAGACTATAAATTAAAGACTCCTTTAAAACAATTAAAAGTAGAGCAGATAGACAAAATTTTAAAACCCTATATGGGCAGCTCTTTTTGGCGACTAGATATTGAAAAAGTTCATAGGGATTTGGTTCGTATTGACTGGGTTTATCAAGCTCAAGTTGTTAGAAAGTGGCCTAGTTATTTAGAGGTAAAAATATTAGAGCAAATTCCAGTAGCAAGGTGGGGAGATAGTGCTTTGCTAAATCAAAATGGTGATATATTTTACCCGTATAATATTAAGGAATTTGTGCAATATGTAAAGCTAGATGGTGAAGATATTCAAGCAAAAAAGATGTTAAAAAAATTAGATTTATTTCAAATACAGTTCCAGAAACTAGGATGGTTAATAAAACAGATTGACAAAAGAGTTGATGAAGGGTGGTTGGTTACTTTTGTTTCTAATAAAAAAATCATTATTGGCAACCAAAACTGGTTTCAACAAATAAATCGTTTTATTTATACTTACCCAAGAGTTAAAAAAGAAGTAACAAAGCAAGCACAAGTATATGATTTAAGATATAGTAATGGGTTCGTGATAAGATTCTCCCAAAAGTTATAAGGTATTTAAAAATGGCAAAAAAGAATCACTCCTCTGGCAATATAGTTGTTGGTTTAGATATAGGAACTTCAAAAATAGCTGCTATTGTCGGTAAAATTAAGGCAGGAGGGATAATTGAAGTTATTGGTATTGGAACACATCCCTCTAAGGGTTTAAAAAAAGGGGTTGTGGTTAATATAGACTCAACGGTTGAGTCTATACAGCGAGCAATTGACAATGCCGAGCGAATGTCAGGAATTAAAGTTAGCTCCGTTTCTGTAGGTATTGCTGGCAGTCATATTAACAGCTTCAACTCTAATGGCATGGTGGCAATCAGCAATCAAGAAGTACAAGAAGAAGATGTACAAAGGGTGATTGAAGCTGCTAAGACCATTGCTATTCCAAGCGATCAAGAAATACTACATATATTACCACAAGAATTTATAATCGATAGTCAAGGAGATATTCGAGAGCCAGTAGGGATGTTTGGAGTACGTTTAGAGGCTAAAGTTCACATGATAACAGGCTCTGTTAGTTCTGCACAAAATATCACTAAATGTGTTGAACGATGTGACTTAAAAGTAGATTCTCTAATATTAGAACAACTTGCTTCTGCGGAAGCGGTGCTCTCAGAAGATGAAAAAGAGTTAGGGGTTTGTCTTGTTGATATAGGGGGGGGCACAACTGATATAGCTGTTTTTAAAAATGGAGCGATAAGACATACTGCTGTTATACCTGTTGCAGGGGATCAAGTTACTAATGATATTGCCGTGGCATTACGAACTCCCATGGAAGATGCAGAAAAGATTAAACGAGATTATGCCTGCGCTTTACTACAGTTAATTTCTGTTGATGAAGAAATTGAAGTAGCTTCGGTGGGAGATAGGCCCTCTAGATGTTTATCTCGTCAAACTTTGGTCGAAGTTGTTGAGCCAAGATACGAAGAGTTATTTCAATTAATTAAAACAGAATTAAAGCGGTCAAATTTTGAATCTAAAATAGCTGCAGGTATTGTTTTAACTGGAGGAAGCTCCTTCGTTGAGGGTGCAGTTGAACTAGCAGAAGAAGTTTTTCATATACCAGTTAGGCTAGGTATTCCCGTTGATGTAGTTGGGTTAAGGGACGAAGTTACTAGCCCTATTTTTTCGACAACGGTAGGCTTATTGAATTATGCCCAACAATATCATGAGCATGCACCGCCAAGTGAAATTAGGCGTAACTATATTTTAGGTAAGGATTCAATTGTCTCAAAAATGAAAAGCTGGTTTAAGGATAGTTTTTAATGACCAATATGTTAAAATACTCAGATTAAAAAATAACCGGCTAAAGTTATATACACCTTAAGGATGATGGTTTGTGAGACAAAAAACAATTGCTAATACAATAAAAGCAAAAGGGGTAGGCTTACATACTGGGCATGAAGCAGTTCTAACTTTGATTCCAGCTCCTGAAAATACTGGAATTATTTTTCGTCGCATAGATATAAACCCCGTTGTTGAATTTATAATATCTCCAGAACTAGTAAGAGAAACTGTACTTTGCACAACGATAATTAAAAATGTAGGCAATAAGCAAGTCAAAATTGCTACAATTGAGCATTTAATGTCGGCTTTAGCCAGCACAGGTATTGATAATCTTTTTATAGATATTACTTCTGATGAAGTTCCCATTATGGATGGTAGTGCCTCCCATTTTATATTTTTATTACAATCAGCAGGTATTAAAAAACAAAAATCACCTAAATCATTTATTAGGATTTTAAAGCCTATTTCAGTTACTAATGATAAGGGAGGGTCTGCATCTTTTAAGCCCTATGAGGGTTTTAGATTAACTTTTTCTATTAACTTTGATCATGTAGCCTTCGAAAATACTGCTAAAGAAATGACTTTAGATTTTTCTTCAATAGCTTATTTTAAAGAAGTTAGTCGGGCAAGAACCTTTGGATTTATTGATGATATAGAAAAACTTAAAGCACAAAATTTAGGGTTGGGAGCGGGGCTTCATAATGCTATAGGTCTTGATGAGAAAGGGGTAGTAAATCCAGAAGGATTACGAGATAAAGATGAATTTGTTCGCCATAAAATTTTAGACGCGGTTGGAGATTTATTTATGGCAGGTAATGCCATAGTTGGTGAATTTATTGCGCATAAGTCAGGACACTCCTTAAATAATCAATTACTTAGGGCCTTAATAGCGGATAAATCTTCTTATGAAATTGTTGACTATAAAGGTCAAAGGCCACCTATTAAATATGGGAGTAGCAAAATTCTTCCTTAAGGAGACACTAAATAACTAATTCAATCAGTTACTTAGTGTCTCCTTAAAAACCAGCTAAGCTGGTTTTTTTATAACTAATTTTTATTGATTAGTATTCACAGATGTAGCAGTTATGCTAATATAACCAGTTACTTTTTTCTAAAATTATACTTGGGTTTTATACAAATGGCACTGTCCTTTTTAACAAAAATATTTGGTAGTCGTAATGATAGACTACTTAAAAAATATCACTCTAGAATTGAACAAATTAATGGCTTTGCAGAAGAGATTAATAGTCTGTCTGATGAACAATTACAGGCAAAAACCGCAATCTTTAAGCAAAAATTGACAGATGGTGAAACCTTAGAAGATATTTTGACAGAAGTTTTTGCCGTAGTAAGAGAAGTAGGTTTAAGAGTTTTAACTTTGCGTCATTATGATGTACAGTTAATTGGTGGCATGGTTTTACATGAAGGTAATATTGCAGAAATGCGTACAGGAGAAGGTAAGACGCTTGTGGCAACTCTAGCAGTTTATTTGAATGCTTTGGAAGGCAATGGAGTACATGTTATTACAGTTAATGACTATTTGGCTGAACGCGATGCTGAGCAGATGGGTAAAATTTATAGTTTTTTAGGTTTAACTACAGGGGTAATTCTATCAGGTCAGGCAGCTGAACAAAAGCAAGATGCCTATAACTGCGATATTACCTACGGAACCAACAATGAATTTGGTTTTGATTATCTGCGTGATAATATGGCAATTTTTGCCGAAGAAAGAGTTATGCGAGGGCAGAACTTTGCAGTAGTTGATGAAGTAGATTCTATTTTAATTGATGAAGCAAGAACACCATTAATTATTTCAGGCCCTGCAGAAGATAAATCTGAACTTTATAAAAAAATTAACCCAATTATACCTAGGCTTGAACAAGGCGAAGAAGACAAAGAAAATAAAACTACCACGGGTGATTATGTTATAGATGAAAAAAATAAACAAATACACCTAACCGATGAAGGTCATGAAAAAGTTGAGCAAATGTTAGTTGAAGTAGGGGTGATTGGTAAAGAAGAATCTCTATATGATGCTGAACATATTGGCTTGATGAAATTGGTTAATGGGTCCTTAAGAGCCAACTTATTATTTGAAGCAAATACGGACTATATAGTACAAAATAATGAAGTTATTATTATTGATGAATATACTGGTCGTAAAATGGCAGGTCGTCGTTGGGGGGATGGGCTACACCAGGCGATAGAAGCTAAAGAAAATGTACAAATTCAGGCGGAAAGTCAAACTTATGCATCAATAACTTTCCAAAATTATTTTAGACAATATAACAAATTATCCGGCATGACAGGAACCGCTGATACAGAAGCTGGAGAGTTTTTATCTACCTATAATTTAGAAGTAGTAGTTGCACCAACTAATGTTGCACCTAATCGTGATGATAAGCCAGATTTAATCTTTTTAGATATTGAAGGTAAATTTAGTGCGATAGTTAAAGATATAGAAAAGATCCATCAAACAGGGCAACCCATTTTAGTAGGAACCGCATCAATTGAAATGTCGGAAGTTTTAGATGAGCTATTAACTAAAGCAAAAATAAAACACAATGTATTAAATGCAAAACAGCATGAGAGAGAAGCGACAATTATAGCCGAAGCAGGTCGTCCAGGCGCTATTACGATTGCAACCAATATGGCTGGTCGTGGCACAGATATAGTTTTAGGTGGAAATTTAGAAGTAGAAATTGCCGAGTTGGAAAACCCAACCGCAGAAAAAATAGCCGAAACCAAAACAAACTGGCAAAAAAGACACCAAGAAGTTATTGAAAAAGGTGGGTTGATGGTGGTAGGTTCTGAAAGGCATGAATCACGCAGAATAGATAACCAGCTTCGTGGTCGTTCAGGTCGCCAAGGTGATCCTGGGGTAACGCGTTTTTACCTTTCTTTAGATGATGACTTAATGCGCCGGTTTGCTTCAGAAAAAGTAAAAAATATGATGCGTCGTTTAGGCATGCAGTCAGATGAAGCTATTGAGCATGGCATGGTAACTAAATCGATAGAAAGAGCCCAAAAACAAGTAGAAAGAATGCATCAAGACGAAAGAGCAAACTTGCTAAAATTTGATAATATTTCTAATGAACAACGCAAGGTAGTTTATTCACAACGCAATGAACTTATGGAAGAAGATAATATAACAGAAATTATAGACTCTCTACGAGAAAATGTAGTAGAAACCTTAGCTGGAAACTACATCCCGAAAGGAAGTTTAGAAGAACAGTGGGATATTGACGGCTTAGAAGGATCTTTAAAAGAAGAGTTAGCTGTAGATTTACCCGTTAAACAATGGCTTATAGATGATAAATCTTTATTTGAAGAGAAGATTGTTGAAAAAATAACCCTTGAGCTTAAAGAACTCTACACGGCTAAAATGGCCATAGTTGATGAAAAAACTAGACATAATTTTGAAAAAGAAGTACTACTAAAAACAATTGATTTTCAATGGCGTCATCACCTTAATGAAATGGATTATTTACGCCGTTGGGTACATTTAAAAGGCTACGCACAAAAAGACCCTTTTCAAGAATATCGTGCAACAGCAGCAAAAATGTTCGAATCATTTTTAGATGAAGTAATGTTTGAAACTACACAAACCTTATCAAAAGTGCAAATACAAGGCATAGATGATATTGATGCCTATGAACAAGAAATACAAGATTCAAGGCCGCAGAATTTAGAAGCTACTCATCCATCTGTACAAGAGATTTTAGATGCAGATGATACAAACAATGAAGACCTAACAACAGAAGTTGCAATGCCATTTAAAAGAGAAACACCAAAGGTGGGTAGAAATGAACCCTGCCCATGTGGTTCTGGTAAAAAATATAAACAGTGTCACGGCAAACTAGGTTAAGGAGGCACTTAATAACTAAAATAAAATTACATCCTGTCGCTGGAGTTTATTTAGGTACAGAGAGTGCAAAAATAAAAAACTCCGCAACAGTAGACTTTTTAGTTTTAGCACTTAATGCAGAAGCGGTTACTGTTGGCTCGTTTACGCAAAATTCTTTTTGTGCCGCACCAGTTATTATTGCCAAAAATAATTTAAATAAAAATAATATTAGAGCCCTAGTAATTAACAGTGGCAATGCAAATGCTGGTACAGGGCAACAAGGTTTAGCAGATGCACAGCAAACTTGTCAGCTAATAGCTGATGAATTGGGTTGTGATGCCACTCAAGTATTACCTTTTTCTACAGGAGTTATTGGCGAAAATTTACCGATGGATAAAATAGCTATGGCAATCCCTATGGCTATAGCAAATTTATCAGTAACTAATTGGCAAAAAGCAGCACAAGCAATTTTAACAACTGATTTGGTTACAAAAACCTATAGCAAAATAGTTAATATTGATGGGCATGCTTCTACCATAACAGGCATTGCAAAAGGTTCAGGAATGATTCATCCAAACATGGCAACCTTATTAAGCTTTATAACAACTGATGCAAAAATTACTCAGCAGTGTTTACAGGCTATAATGTCTAAAGCACTAACCAAATCGTTTAACAGAATAACTGTTGATGGAGACACATCTACTAATGATGCCTGTACCTTAAGTGCTACCCAACAAGCGACTATGCCAACGATTGACACAATTGATTCTATTGGTTACAAACAATTTTCAGTAGCTATTGAAAAATGTATGGTTGATCTAGCCCAACAAATAATTAGAGACGGTGAAGGAGCTACTAAATTTATTACTATTATTGTTGAGTCAGCAAAAAATATAACTGAGGCTCTAAAGGTAGCTAATACAGTTGCCTTATCACCATTAGTAAAAACAGCTTTATTTGCCAGTGATCCAAATTGGGGGCGTATTTTAGCAGCAGTCGGTAGATCTGGTATAGAAGATTTTAATATAGAAGCTTTACAAATATATTTAGGCGATGTTTTATTAGTAGAAAATGGAAGCCGAGCAGCAAGCTATACCGAACAAGCAGGGCAAGCAGTGATGGATTGTCAAGAGATAACTATCTGTATAGTATTGAATCGTGGTCAAATTACAGAAACAATTTGGACAACTGATTTTTCTTATGATTATGTCAAAATAAACGCAGAATATCGTAGCTAAGGAGACACTTAATAACCGATTAAAATTCTGCGTGGACTT
>DBOE01000070.1 GCA_002299585.1 Hydrogenovibrio sp. UBA654
ATAACGCAGAGGCTATAAACTTGGCGTTGCCAGAAATTATGATACTTAATCAGAGGATCCTTTATAATCTATTATCTCTCATACTTGTAAATAGTTATTAATACTATATGTTAATATGATATAATATTTAACAGTGAGTTTAATATAAAAAAAGGAAGAAAAATGAAATTACATTTATTAGTACCACTATTTTTAGCATCTACATTGCTTGTAGCTTGTGGAGAAGATAGTAAACAAGAAGATGGGGCAGAAACCAAGGTAGAAGCACCTGCGATTACGGAAAAAGTAGAGGCACCAGTTGTTACAAAAAAAGAAGAACCTAAAGTTGAAATAGAAAAGGTAGTTGAAGAAAAAAAAATAGTAGCTGAAGCTAGCAAGCCATCTGGTTCAAGTGATGATGCCGCAACAGGTACAGTACACGAAATTAAAATGAAAAACTCAAATGCTGATGGAATTATGGTTTTTGAGCCAGGATTTTTAAAAATTAATAAAGGTGATACCGTTAATTTTGTAGAAGTAGATGCTGGGCATAATGCTGTATCTGAAGTTTCACCAGGAGGTCCTTGGCAAGTAGGATTTTCTGGCGGTAAGGTTAAATTTGATGTAGAAGGTGTAAATATTTATTATTGTGTGCCACACAGATCAATGGCCATGTATGGAGTTATTCAGGTTGGAGAGGCAAAAAATAAAGATGATGCTTTGGCTAAAGCAAAAACTATTGATGCTGGTTTTGCGATGAATACTGGTCGTTTAATTAAGTATATAGAACAAGTTAAATAACTTTTTAATGTCTACACTGCGTATTATGCGTGTAGACTTTAGTCTTTACAATTAATGCCTTTCTCTTCAATTAAATGTTCGTAGCGTTTATCGGTAAGAGCTCTTAAAAAGCAGACCATTTGTTCTACTTGGATAGGTTTTAGTTTTCTACCGTCTTTTAATTCTTTTAAGGCAAGGGTTTCTGCTATTTCTGGATTTTGCCATTTTAGTCCTGTTTCAGGATTTATTTGGTTTTTTGAACCTATCAGATATTTATCATAAAAAAGAATTACAGTTTCTAAATTTTTAAATACGCCGTTATGCATATAAGGTTTCGTTACTGCAATGTTTCTAAGTGTAGGTACTCTGAACTTACCTTTTTGTTTTATATCATCTACTGCTGGGTTGTCGAGTAATCCTTGGTCATTTACTGGTTTTCCTAGCAATTGTTCTAGTTTAATATTTGCGGGCACACCTATGTTATGAAATTCATAATTGGAGAAGGTTTCTTTATCGTATCCATTGGGTCGTAGTTGGTGGCAAGTAGCACAGTTGGTAAATTGTTGTGAGAAAAACAATGATTTACCCGATAATTCTTTGAAGCTAAATTCATCTTCTCCTTTTAATACTCGATCATATTTTGAATCAAATGGTGAAAATAATGGAGACTTTTCAAAAGTTGCTATGGCATTTGTCATGGCATAATAAGCTTGATTAGTAGAGGCAAAAACTTTTTCACCATAGAACTCTTGAAAAGATCTTCTATAATAAGAGCTTGCTTTTATTCGTGTAACCACCAATTTTTTATTAGGCATCTGCATTTCAATAGGGTTTAGGGGGGGACCTCCTGCTTGACCTGCTAAATCTTGTTCTCTACCATCTAAAAATTGTCCGCCAATATATCCGAAGTAATCACCTTGTTGTGAATTGAACCTTGTATTATGCCCTTTATGAAAAAGTGGTGAAAACTTGGCATAGGCTACGGTTGGGGCATTTCTGCTACCAAATGATTTATTGTCTGTTCCTCTAGATGTTGCAAATCGATTGCCATTTTTATGTTGTCGTGAATCTATAAATCCATTTGAAGGGTTATGGCAACTAGCACAGGATTGTTGCCTATTTAGTGATAAATTAACATCAAAAAATAGTCTTTTGCCTAATTCTGTTTTAGTTAATTGTTGCTCAGGTTGAGTTTTATTTTGGCAAGAGCTTAATAAAACAGCATATAAAGTAACTATTATTAATCGTTGGTAATTTATCCTCATGTGTTTATTTTAACAATTTTTAAAACATATAGCATGATCCATCTTAATTTTTATACCTAATTGACTACCAATATCGTGGCCATTATGTGACTGGCTTAGGCAGATAATATGTTCCTTATTAGGTAGTAAAAGCGTAAATATATAGTGCGAACCTCTGAAGTCTTTATTGATTATTTTAAAGCTAATTTTAGAATCATCATCATGAATAATATCGTCTGGTCGAATTAATACGGACACTTCATCACCATCTTTAAAGTCATTATTGGAGTTTAATATCCCTAGGGCAGTATTTATTTGTTTGTGCTTGGTAAAGGTACCGTTTATGAAAACGCCTTGCCCGATAAAGCTTGCAATAAAAGGGTGCGTTGGTTGGTGGTATATAGTAAAAGGCGGAGCCCATTGAAGTAGTTTGCCATCTTTCATTATTCCGATAGTATCACTAATTGCATAGGCCTCATTCTGGTTATGAGTTACCATTAAAGAAGTTATATTCTCAGACTTTATGATTTTTCTTATTTCTTTAGCTAGGGATTCTCTCAGCTCTATATCTAGACCAGAAAAAGGTTCATCCATGAGTAGCAATTTTGGTTTTGGTGCTAAAGATCTAGCTAGTGCTACTCGTTGTTGTTGCCCACCAGAAAGTTGGTGTGGATAACGCTTGGCAATGTTTGGTAGGTTGATTAGTTCAAGAAGTTCTACAATGCGTTTCTGTTGTTCACCCTTATTTAAATTGCTTATTCCAAAGGCTATATTTTGCTTAACTGTTAAGTGTGGAAATAATGCATAATCTTGGAATACCATACCTATGTTGCGTAGTTCAGTCGCAGTTTGTTTTATTTTAGATGAGAGTAGTGTGTCTTTTAAGTATATTTTACCGTCTGATATTGCCTGTAATCCTGCAATTGAACGCAATAAAGTAGTTTTTCCACAGCCACTTGATCCTAATAAACAGCCAATTTCACCCTTTTGTAAAGATAGGCTTATTTGGTCAAGAATTTTTATTTTGCCATAGCTACTGGATACTTCTTGTACTAATAGTTCAGGCATGTTGTTTTCTCATTATTTGACTTAAGATGATAACAGGTATTAGACCTGTTAAAACAATTAATATTGCAGGTAATCCTGCATCAGCAAGGCGTTCATCGGCTGCCATTTCGTAAGCTCTAACCGAAAGAGTATTAAAGTTAAAAGGCCTGAGTATTAAGGTGGTTGGCAGTTCTTTTAGGACTTCCACAAAAACCAAGATAAAAGCAGTTAATAAGCTTGTCTTAAGCATCGGCAAATGAATTTTAGTTAATATTCTAGTTGGTCTTGCCCCTAAAGTTATCGCGGTTTCATCCATAGAATTTTTTATACGAGACAGCCCTGAATCTATGGTTTGTAATGAAACTGATAAAAAACGAAAGGTATAGGCAAACACCAAAATAAATAAAGTTCCAGATAAAATTAAACCAGTAGAAATATTAAAATTAGCGAGCATAAAACTATCAATATAATTATCAAATGTTGTAAATAAAATCATCACAGCAATGGCTATAACTGTACCAGGGATAGCATAGCCAAAAGTTGTGATTCGCACGAGGGTATAGATTATTTTATTGTCTTGAATTCGCTTTGAATAGGCAAGCAGTAGGGCTATAATTACTGTAATCAATGCCGTAAAAAAAGCTAAATAAAAGCTGTTCCATATAAGTTCAAAAAACTCTTTATTAAAACTGGTTTGGGCACTATTAATTGACCAAGCTAATAGTTGTGAAGTAGGGATAATAAATCCTAATAAAATTGGTAAACTACAAATAATAAAAGCTATTACGGCTTTTAATCCAGTAATTTTAGTAGTAATCGGTGGTTGATTTTTTTGGTGAGTAAAGTATTTGGCTTGCCTTCGAGACCAAAGTTCTATTAGTATCAAGGTGATAACAAAGGCTAATAAAAGCAAAGATAGTTGGGCAGTGGTTGTGGTATCACCAAATCCTGTCCAGCTACGGTATATGCCCGTAGTAAAGGTTGGTATGCCAAAGTGTTTTACGGTACCAAAGTCGGCTAAGGTTTCCATTAAAGCTAGGGTTAAACCGGCAATTATGGCTGGGCGAGCCATTGGCAAAGCTACTTTAAAGAATATTCGCAATGGACTGGCACCTAAAGTTTTACTAACTTCTATAATTTGTTGGCTTTTACTTGCAAAAGCCGCTCTTGCTAGCAAGTATACATAAGGGTATAGCACTAATGAAAACATCAGGATTGCGCCTCCTAAAGAGCGAACCTCAGGAAACCACTGTAAAACCGTTTGTGTTGAAAAAATAGTTCGTAGATAGCTTTGTACTGGCCCTTCAAACTCTAATAAACCAGTGTAGGTGTAAGCAATTATATAAGCTGGTATAGCAAGCGGTAATAATAATGCCCAGTGTAAAATATTGCTAGCAAAAAACTGATATTGAGTTATCAGCCAAGCACTATAAACGCCAAACAATAAAGTTCCAATTGAAACCCCAAACATTAAGATCAGTGAGTTAGTTATATATTCAGGTAAAAGTGTTTTGGCTAAGTGTGTCCAGTTTTCATTAGTTGGTTCAAATATAAAGCTAACTAATAGCCAAATTGGAGTAGTTAGCAATATAGTTACTACTAGAGTAACAAAAAACCATTTTTTGGAAATTGTTCTCATTACAAATTAACGCCAACCAGCTTTATCCATAATTTTTACGGCATCAGAATTGAATAAGCCAAGTTTGTCTAAATCTAAAGTGTCTGCTTTAAATTTTCCCCAGCTTTTAAGCGTTTCACTTAAGCCAGCAGTTGTAACAACTGGGTATTCATTATTTACTTGGGCATACCAAAATTGAGCATCATCGGATAATAAAAAGTTGATTAACTTTAGGGCATTTTTTTTATTTTTAGCAGCCTTAGTTATAGCAATACCGCTCACATTTATATGTGTGCCTCTGTCTTGTTGGTTAGGCCAAAATACCGCAATTTTTTTAGTAGCATTAACTTGTGAGCTATCAGAACTATTTATCATTTGCCCAAGATAATAGGTGTTTACTATTGCCACATCACATTGCCCTGCGGCAACAGCTTTTATCTGATCTCTATCCCCCCCCTTTGGCTTACGAGCAAAGTTTTTTACTAGGCTTTTTGTCCATTTTGCTGTAAATTTTTTGCCTTTATGAGCGATCATAGACGCAACTAAAGATTGATTGTAAATATTATTAGATGAACGCACACAAATTCTTTTACGCCATTTTTTGTCCGTTAAGGCTTCATAAGTGCTTAGTTCAGAAGGTTTTACTCTATCTTTAGCATACACAATAACTCTAGCCCTAGTAGTTAGTGCTAACCAATAATGCTCCGGGTCTTGTAAATGTTTAGCTATCATATTTTGCATTTTTATGGTAATTGCCGGTTGTAAAACCTTGGATACTTTAGCACGGTATAATCTACCAGCATCAGTAGTTATGAGGATATCAGCAGGGGAATTTTTGCCTTCAAGTTGTAACCTTTTTAACAGAGCATCTTCTGAACTAGTAATTAAATTAACCTTAATTCCTGAAGTACGAGAAAATTCATTTAATAAAGGTTTAATTAACTGTTCCTTGCGAGCAGAGTACACATTAACTTCTTCTTTAGCAAGTAGGGGGAAACTTAGCACAAAAATAATGGAGCAAAGGAGGATTTTTTTCATCTGGATAGCCTTTTGATTGATTATAATTAGCCTTTAGTTTTTTATAAACAAAGTAAATAAAAGATTATACTTTGTAAATTTAAAATATACTAATATTAAATAGGGATTCTACTATGAAATTAAAAACATTAAGTTTAGCTGTTATTATAATTGCGTATCTAGCCGCTTGTAGTGAGCCAGTAGTAAAAAAAACTCAGCCACTAGAGCATAATATTATTAAACTTAAACAGCTACTAGAAACCAATGCAGATATTGCTTTTGCAGTTTATTCTGATTCTGTAGAGACACTTAAGTTATTAAAAAATACAATTGTTAATTTAAAATTTACACCAACAGAAAAAACCTTAGCTAAGGCTAAAAAAGCATGGTTAATTGCTCGTGAACCTTATGGGCAAACAGAAGTTTATAGATTTCGATTAAGTCCAATTGATTCAACTGATTATATAAATGAAAATGGCCCAGAAGGGGCAATAAATGCTTGGCCTTTAGGAGAGGCATTAATTGATTATGTGAAAGTGGGTAATGATTTTGGTGATGATCAACTTGGTGTAGCAGAGCATAAAACAGTGATCAATAAAGGCAAAGCTATTACCACGAAAAATCTTGGCAATAATATTATTAATAATCGGAGGATCAAAATAAATAACAAGCTATTTTCAAAAACAGTTAGCTCAGAAGATGAACGCGATGTTTTAGCAGGCTATCATGCAATTGAGTTTTTATTATGGGGGCAAGATCTTAATAATTATAGCAGTGCGAATACCCAAGGTAATCGCCAGTTAGCAGTAAAAGCTTGGGGAGCTAATAATATAGCTATGGGAGGGAAACGACCAGTTAGTGATTTTATTTCTACCAAAAAAAATGACTTAGCAAGCCGTAGATTACAGTATTTAAAAGTAGCTACGGATAAATTAATTAATGATTTAGAAATTGTTCGAGATGCTTGGGAACAAAATTACTCTAGTAATTATCGTCGTCAGTTTACCCAAATAGTAACTATTAAACAGGCTAAACAAAAGATTGCCGAAATTTTAATAGGAATGGGTACCTTATCTGAAGGAGAGCTAGCTGGGGAAAGAATGCAAATAGCACTGTCATCGGACTCGCAAGAAGATGAGCATTCTTGTTTTTCAGATAACACCCATCGTGATATTTGGTTGAATGCTCAAGGAGTAACCAATAGCTATTATGGTGAGTATGCAGGCTATGATTCAAACCTAGATGGTAAAATTGATGCTGGTACTAAAATAGTGGGTTATGGTTTTGATGATTATTTAAAAGATATTAAGAAAACTAATCTTGCGATCAATCTAGAAACGCAGTTTAAAGTGACGCAAAAGGGCTATCAAGCAATTGATGCTTCTGCTAAAAATGGTGTACCAGTTGATGTAATGATTCAATCGCCAAGTGAAAATATAGCTAAACCTATGCGAGATACAATTGTATCCCTAAACAAGCAGTCAGCACAAATTGCCAGATTAGCTAAAGCAATGAAAATTACAAATATGATTGTTGATACTGAAGCTTCTGCTTGTGATACTTCTAATCCAACTAAAGTTTGTGATTAATCTAAAGAGGTCTAAAACTGAATAGCAATTCAGGAAGAGCTAGCGTTTTTTTCTTATCCTATACTAGGCTTGTTAAGAATAATAAGTCAACTATGAATAAACAAATCAAAAAAGTTATTTACTATATTGAACAAAATATTGATGAAAAACTTGATTTAGTCAAATTAGCTAAAATAGCCTGTTATTCTGATTATCACTTTTGTCGTATTTTTAAAGTTAATGTAGGTGAATCTGTGATGTCGTATGCAACTCGTTTAAAGCTTGAACGAGCAGTTATACAAATGAGGGTGTCCGATAAAAACACCCTTGAAGTAGCTTTAGATGCAGGCTATGAAACACATACTGGATTTATTAAAGCATTTAAAAAACATTTTGGCACAACTCCTACCAAATACACAAAAATCTATCAACAGTTTTATAATAACTATAAGGATATAAAGATGAACACTCCAGAGATAGTAACAAGAAATGAAGTTTATGTAGTTTTTACCAGAGAAAATGGTGAGTATGAAAAAAGTTCAACTATAGCCTGGCAAAGGTTAACGGCGGAGATGAATAATTTAGATGAAGCTTTTAGAAAAAGACCTCCAACAACAGCAACGAATCTAGGTAAAAGCAAAGGTGAGGCACTAGGAATTTGTCATGATGATCCAACAGTAACCCAAGAAGAAAATATTCGTTATGATGCAGCACTTGCATGGGATAAAGCAGATGTAGCAGAACTAACTAATTATGGGTTTGATACTAAAACCATAGCTGGCGGCAAGTATGCTAGAGTTCTTTATAAGGGGTACGACAATGCTGATGCGTGGTATGGACTTTATAGTTGGGTAGAAAAAAAGGGCTATACTTTTCGTGATGTTCCTCCTTTTGAAAAGTATCTTAATGTTCTAGAAGAGGGGCTAGAAAAAAAAGATAATTTAGTGGAAATTTATGTGCCAATTGAATAGTTACTTTATGCAAAAAATAGTTTTTATTATGTTGCTTTTAATCTCCGTTATCTCTCTTGCAGAAGAAACTTCTGTTCTGGATAAAATTTCTGTTGTAGGTAACAAACATGATGACACAAATCTAAAGCCTGAAGATTCTTCTACTTCTACCTTAGATACTAGCATTTCAGAAATTGAGTTAAATATTGAAGAGCTAAAAGGCGTGGCAGGCACCCAAGGAGACCCACTAGGAGCGGTCAAACTATTACCAGGTATTGTTTCGGCTACATCTTCTTCTAGCGGCAGTTCTGCAGGATTTTATGTAAGAGGTAGTAATACTAATGAAAATATATTTTGGGTAGATGGCTTGCCAATTGGTTATATATATCATTTAGGGGGTAGATTTTCGGTTTTAAATCCAGATACTATTAGTAGTTTTAAAACTTATCTTGGTGGTTTTGGTGTTGGTTATGGCGACAGATTAGGGGGGGTGGTTTCAGTAAACACCAGAAAACCTTTACGAGATAAATTACAGCAAAGTTATCAACTTGGTTTTTATGATGCCTCTTTTAAAATAGAAGGACCTGTTAGTGAAAATAGTGCTGGCTACTTTACTTTTAGAAAAAGTTATTTTGATTTATTATTGCCTAGTGTTGGTAATATACCCGATTCTGAAAATACCTATACTCAATTTCCACAATTTTGGGATTTACAAGCAAAATACCATTATGAGCTTCAAAAAGGGCAATTATATTTTGCTATTTTTGCAGCAGATGATAGGTTAAAAGTTCATATCAAAGATGAAAAAGATGTAGTTCCTGATCCTGAACTTGCGGGTGACTTAGGTGGTTCATCAGATTTTCAAACCTACGGTATAAAGTGGCAACAATCTCTAAATACTCAATTAGAACAAACAATCAGGGTTGGTTTATTAAGCCAAGAATCAGTTTTTTCGTTTGGCACGCAACTAGGAGCTAATGATCCAAATAGAGGAGATAGTTTTGGCGTTAAAAGTTTAAGTGATAGTTATTTTATACTACCTTTTTGGCAATTAGGCTCTGAAAATAGCCAATGGAAGGTTGGGATAGATTTTTATGCATTTAATTTTGATGTAAGTGGTTATATTTCACAGCCATGTCGGGAGGGTCAGGCTAATTGTACTTTGACTACCCAGCCAAAGTTTACCTTAGATCAAGAACAAACAGGGCAAAGTATTGCCCAATACATTCAATTAACTCAAGAAATAACCCCCAAGTTTTTTGCAACTTTAGGTCTCAGAAATAGCAATGCTAGATTTGGCAATTTTAATGTAGCACAAGTTTCGCCAAGGCTTAATCTTGAGTATGATTTAGCAGAAAAGGCAATATTAACTGCTTCTTGGGGTAAATTTGTACAGTTACCACAAGGTCATGAAATAATAGATGATATTGGCAATAGTACTTTAGTTATGACTCAAGCAGAACATAGAATAGTAGGGATAAAGTTTGAACTATCTAATTTATGGTCAACACAAGTTGAGGCATTTCAAAAACCTATGACTAAATTAGTCGTTTCAAGGGATATGCCAGAAAATTATGCCAATGAAGGTAAAGGCTTAGCCGAAGGTTTTGATGTTTTATTAAAAAGAAAATGGCATGATAGAAGTTTTGGTTGGATTAGTTACAGTTATTTAAAAACCTCAAGAGAAGATAAGGGTCAAAATACCACAAGGCTATTTAGTGGTGATCAACCACATACTTTAAAAATTGTCTATAATCAGCCATTTACTGGTAGTTGGCAAAACTGGGTTTGGGGAACAAATTTAAGATTAAACTCTGGGCTACCCTATACAGAAGTAACTGGGCGAGAGTCTAAACCCGTACCAGGCTCAAGTGTTTCGCAAGCCAGCTGTCAAGCTAACCCTGGGCAAAATGGTTGCTATTGGAGTGCTGTTTATGGGGGGGTGAACAAAAAAAGGCTCCCCTTGTATGCCAGCTTAGATTTGTCTATGGAAAGAAAGTGGCACTATACAAATGCAGATATAACGGCAAGATTTGAACTATTAAATGTAACAGGACTATTTAGGCCTAATGTCGTTGGCTATCAATACGAGCAAGATTATGCAGATTATAAAAACCCTAAAAAAACAACTGATTTTCCATTTTTTCCATCATTTAGTATAAGAGCAAATTTTTAATCAAAGTCTTTATGATTAAGCTAAAAAGATATTACCATCATCATCTATATCTATGGCAACGGTTTTTAACTCTTCATTAATACAGGGTCCTTCTATACAGTTGCCATCATCAATTTTAAAAAAAGCATCATGTACAGAGCATTTTAAGGTTTTTTCAAAAGGGTTTACATCAATTTTATAAGCTTCATTTAAAGGCACATCTTGATGTGGGCAATTGTTTAAATAAGCTTTTATTTCAGTATCATATTTAATAAGAATAACAGAGTGGGATAAATCGCTACAAGGAACAATTGTTGCTTTTGAGTTAGTTAATTGTTCAGTATTAGCCAAAGGTTGTTTTTCAATAACTTTAGTTAAAAGATTATCTAGACCAGTTTTTTGGCACTTTAAAGCAGCCAGTTTACTCGCACTTGCAATCGCTTCGGCGAGTGTTTTTTTTTGTATTAAGGCATTAATTAGTCCCGCATTAAAAGTATCACCAGCCCCAAGAGTATCAATTGTGTTAGGTGTTTTTTCAGTAGGTTGGTGTTTAATTTCTTCATTTGCTTCACAATACCAAGCACCTTGGACTCCCCAAGTGCAAACTAATTTTGACTGTGGGGCAATGGAGCGCATTTTTTTTAATAGTTCAACAGCATTTTTATAACCAGTTTGTTTTGCATAATGATGTGAAAATATAACTAGGCTTGCTAGAGGTATTATTTCTTCAATTTCCGCACGATTTTTTTCAACTTCCAATGATATAGGCTGAGCGGTTAAAAAAGTTTTGGCAATATTTATCATTCCTTGAAGATTTTTAGTATTTCTAGCTTCAAAGTGAATCCAGTCATATTCTTCGACAGCAATTTTGGCAAAATGTTCAAAGCTAAGTTCTGGTAAGTCTCTAAAATGAGTAATAGTTCTTGAACCAGTTTCTTCACTTAACATGATATAAGAAGTTGGAGTTTGACCCTGTATAAATCTTTGTACATTGCTAGTGTTAATATTTCTTGTATCTAACTCAGCCATTATCTGTTTTGCTGAACTATCATTAGCAATTGTGGTAACAATACTAGACTTATGTCCTAGTTGAGAAAGTACATATAAAAAATTATTGACATTTCCGCCAGATCGATAATTTTTGTTAATAATTCTTAACTCTTCGTCTTCTTTTGGATAACAAGGCACTGTGAGAATAAGATCAAGAACGGCATTGCCTACGCCTAATATTTTTGCCATAACAGTTTTTTAATTTTTTATTAAAAGTTTATAGATTATACCATAACAACCCTAATTAATGCCTATAAGCATTGAGAGAATAGATATAAAGTTTATGTAGTGAATAAAGTGTATATACAACCTCCTTTAAAGGGGTCTTAATTATTAATTATAGTTAATTTGACTTATTGTATATCCTTTTAACCACATGAAAAAATAAGAAAAAATGCTAAATTTATTTTAAGTAATTATGCCTTTTAGTGAGATGATAATCCACATAATCTGTGGATAACTTTGTGGCTAATATGAAATTAAGAAGATTAAGTTCAATAATATAAACAGTTTCTTAACATTGCTTAAAAAATAGGCAGAGTATGTTTTATATAAGTGTTATTTATTTTTTTAATTATTCACTACCCAAATATATATTTAGAAAAATTTTCGATCCCAAACGACCTTAAGGAGAAAATGTACAACTGATTGAAATTCTGCGTGGACTTATATTATAGATCATCAATTATAAGCGTGTCCCGCAGGCAATAACTGGCTATTGTAAAAAGGCATAACGACAAAGTGATGGGCTAGAAGTTACTCCCTACGGGACTTAGCCCAAAAACTACGAAGCAAGCACTAGCTGGCAGAGACAATTATTTATAAGTATAATAAATGATAAATCATATAAGATGCATACATAACCAACATAACTATACTAAATAAAGTTATTGGGCGGACCTTAGTTTGTTTTATTTGAATTCCTTGCTGCTTTAATTTTTTGTTTCTAAAATGGTTTTTCAATGACCAATATACAAAAAATAAAATGCCAATAATGGTTAGTAGGTTTAATAGTTTAGCCATTTTTTAACAATAGTTTTCTAACCTTATCTAAATCCTGCTTTGTATCAACCCCTATCCCCGCATCCATTAGGGCATCTAAAACTAAAATTTGTTCACCATGCCATAGTACCCTTAACTGCTCTAGTTTTTCAACCTTCTCTAATTGACACTCTTCCCAACTGATATATTGTTTTATAAAACCTGCCCGATAAGCGTATAAACCTATATGCCTTTTATAGGCCCAATTGGTTGGTAAACTAGGGTTTTCATCAAAAGTATCTCGTGACCAAGGCATAGGTGCTCTAGTAAAATTTAAAGCAAAGTTTTTTTGGTTTCTTATTACTTTTACTGCATGTGGGTCAAAAACTGTTTTTATATTATCTATAGGTTCACAAAGAGTTGCCATATTAACTGCTATGTGTGTCTCTAATCCCTCTGCTACTTGATGTATTAGTTCTGGTGGTAACATTGGTTCATCGCCTTGCACATTTACGATAATATCATCTTTTTGAAAGTTTAATTTTGTTACCACTTCGCCAAGGCGTTCTGTACCAGATTTATGCTCAATATTTGTCATACAAACTTCTGCACCAAACTTTTCACATACTTCTTTTACTTGTACATTATCGGTAGCGATTACTACCCTGCTCGCACCAGATTTTTTAGCTTGCTCCCACGTTCCTTGAATCATTGTTTTATTAGCCATTATTTCTTTTAAAGGTTTACCAGGTAGGCGGCTAGATTCATACCTTGCAGGGATTACAACAATAAATGACATTAAATACCCGTCTTTTTCTTGAGATAAGCAGCTTTTTCTTCACTAGTTAATTTACGAGCTTCATCTTCAAACATAATCGGGATACCATCTTTAATGGGATAGGCTAATCCTGCTGCGGTTGAAATTAACTCTTGTAATTTTTTATCGTAAATCAACTTAGTTTTTGTTATAGGGCAAACAAGTATTTCTAGTAGTTTAGCGTCCATTAAAACAGTCCTTTATAATATTTGTATATAATTGATTAGAACATACTGGCTGTATTACTAAGTACCACCAATTATCACTAGCAAAAGAGGAACATTTTACCGCATCTTTTTCAGTCATAAGTAAAGGTTTTGTTTTATCTAACCAAGAAAAGTCGGTTAATTGATAATTTTTATGGTCAGCAAAGTCCTTTGTGGTAACTTCAATTGCTAATTTTTGCAAGGAATTATAAAACCTTTGCGGATTACCTATAGCTGCTATAGCTTGTACCTTCTGCCCTGCAAAAGAATCTAGCGATAGGGTTACACTAGGGTTATTTACTCTTTTAAAAATCGTTGGGTTTAAAGTCATTAAATTAATTTTTGCTGTCACTAAATTATTGATTTTTTCATCTTCACAAGACCCATTGCAAACAATGAACTTAGCATTTTTAATGCGTAGATGACTTTCTCTTAATGGTCCTGCAGGCATACACAAACCATTACCAATCCCTCTTTGTCCATCAAAAACTATAATTTCAACATCCCTCGCCATAGCGTAATGTTGCAAACCATCATCGGCAATAATTAGTTCTAAATCATAACTAGTTAGTAGCTCAATTGCTGCAACTCTGTCTGGTGAGACTACTATTGGACAATTTAATTGCTTAGCGTATAAAATAGGCTCATCACCGACTTGCTCTGGTTTAGAATCCTTAGTAACTAATAAAGGATACTCTACAGATTTTCCTCCATAACCGCGACTAACAATACCGTAACTTATTTGCTGCTTGTCTAGTTGTTGTGCCAACCATAAAATAAATGGTGTCTTACCAGAACCACCAACCACAATATTGCCTACCACTATAACCTTAGCCGAGCTTATTTTAGCTGGTGGGTTTTGAATAAAACTGTCTAACCTTTTGCTGGCGATAAAACAAACTAAACTAGCTAGGGGGCTTAAAGCGTAAGTTTGCCAAGCAGATGTTTTTGTCCAAAATTTTGGCCAACTCATATCAGTCCTTACATTGATGGTGGAATATTTTATGCTGCCTAATTCTCTCTTGAGAGAGTAGCTGCCAATTATTAGTAGTTATTGTAAACCTAATTGCTCCTGTACAAGCTGTATTTAACCATCTAGCTTGTGCATTTTTTACCCTTTGCACTACCTCTGGCTTAGGAAAACCAAATCGATTAGCATAACCTGTCGAAAAAACTGCCATTTCTTCTTTAACTACCGATAACCAGTTCTTGGTAGATGAGCTATTACTACCGTGATGACCTGCCAGCAAAATACTACTTTCTAATTGCGAACCAAACTGTTTAACTAATTTTTCTTCTACTTTTTTAGAAGCGTCTCCTGTTATCATAATAGACTGAGTGCCTGTTATTACCTGTAATACACAGGATTTATCATTATCGGTTGCTTTTGCTTCTGGATTAGAAATAACCCTAAACTCAACTTCATCAAATAACCACTGTTGTTGATGACAACTACTAAAACCGCTGGCAAGTTTATTTAATTTAACTGGTTCGCCAGATACTTTTTCTTTAACTTCAATATTTTCTAATAAAGAAGCCACTCCTCCTGCGTGATCCATATCACTATGACTAATCATCAATAAATCTACACCTTTAATTTGTTGTTGCTTTAAATAAGGCAACACCGCTAACTTGGCTCCATCAAGTTTATCTCCCCACCTTGGCCCAGTATCATAGACTACAACATAATTTTTAGTTTCCAGCACTACAGCTTGACCTTGACCTACATCTAAAACAGTTAGTCTAACTTCTCCTACTTTAGTTGGCTTATCTAGCTGCCATCCTGAAACTAACACAATGGCCACCACAAAACTGACCAATGCAATTAACAGTGAGCATACTAATTTAATCGCCGATTTATAAAGTATCCACCAGATAAAATATAATAATACAATCTGCCAAATTTCAACCTTACCAATTAACCAATAACCATTGGCATATTCAAACCAACTACTTAACCACTGCAAATATTCCCACAACCAAAACCATACAAAATCATTTATTTTTTGTGTAAAAATGACCAATGGCATAGCTATATTTGCAAATAAAAGGCTTATAATTAAAGTAAAAAATAATAATGGCAAGGCTATCATTGAGACCACAGGTATTGCAACAATATTTGCTAACATACTTGTTAAAGGTACCTGTTGAAAATAAAAAGCTAATATTGGCATCATTCCAACAGTTAATACTACTTGAATAGCTATTAATTTTTGCCAATTATTTAACTGTTTAATCCAAACATTCTCTAATGCTAAAAAAATTAAAGCTACCGCTGTAAAAGATAACCAAAAACCAACCGCTAAAATAGAAGTTGGTTGCCAAATAACAACTAGCAACCCAGCTAAAGCTAGAGCAGACCAAGGTTGAAATTTACGCCGCAAAAATAATAAAAAAATCAACACTACTGCCATTATCCAAGCTCGTTGAGTAGAAACAGCAAAACCAGAAATATACAAATAAAAACTAATTAACAATAGAACACCAACTGCGGAAAATAAAATTTTTGGAGTGTTGCGTATATAAAAAAATGGTTTGATCCTTATCAATCCTTGCCATAACCATCCAAAAACCACAAAACCAAGCATTGCCATAATTCCAATATGCAGACCAGAAATTGCCATTAAATGAATAGTGCCTGTTTGCTGAAAAACCTGCCACTGCTCACTAGTCATTTTGCTTTTATCACCAATTAATAGTGCCTTAAATAAACCTATTAACTCTGATTTTTTAAATAATTTATCTATTTTTTTGGCCAACCAAAAATGCAGATCAAAACCTGCCTCTTCCAGCAATTGGACCTGACCATACCTAGTTGCTATATAACCGTTAGCCACTATTTTTTTAGTAAACAAATACTGTTCATAATCAAAACCACTTGGGTTAAAACTAGCATGATTAGGTTTTAACTTCACCGGCAAACACCAAATATCCCCAGTAGAAATATCAGGTAAAAATTCATTATAACTATCATACCAACTCAATTTTATCAACGGCTTAGCTAATGGAGCATAGTCAACTCCTGCCATTTTTTGCACCCTAAATAAAAACTGTACTTTAGAACTACCAAAACTTGATTTTCCATGCTCAGGTAAACTAACAACCTCACCAACTATCTGCACAGGTTTAGCTAAAAATTTATTCTCAATAGTCGGAAAAAAACTCCAAGATAGCCAAGCCAAACCAAAACCCAAGAGCCAACTAAGTAATAAAATTAATAAATTTAAGTTAAACCGTCTTTGTATAAGGTAAAATGCTAAAAATAATAATGGTATCCAATAGATGAAAAAATTAATTAACGCTTCCGCAAAATAATAAAAACTAAGTGAACCAAATACAATAAAAATTACAAAATATAAAAACATATGCCCAAAAGACTCATTAAAAAATACCTCCCAAATTCTGAAAAAATAAAAACTACAAAAGGGCTCGGTTTTTTAGCAAAATGGTTAGGAAACCCCAAACTATGGCATATCCACAGACATAATACCTCGAAAGCATTTGCTATAGGGTTATTTTGGATGTCTATTCCTATACCATTTCAAATGGTAACCGCTGCTATATCCGCTATAATATTCAAAGCCAACCTACCAATCAGCATTGCTCTAGTATGGATAAGTAACCCTCTAACTATGCCAGTATTTTTTTACTTTAATTACTTAATAGGAACTTGGGTATTAGGACATTATGTGGTAGAATCAATAGATTTTGAATTAAGTTTTCATTGGATTTTTAATGCTCTAGGTGAATTATGGTTACCTCTATATATTGGTAGCTTTATCGTAGGAACCTCCTTAGCTATTATTAGCCACTTAACTTTACGATTAATTTGGAGAATAAGTGTCATATTAAAATGGCAACAAAGAAAAGGAAAATAACACTATGAAAAAAATAATCTTCTTAATACTAATGTTTCCTACGATTGTTTTTGCAAACATGCAACATCAACTACAACAATTACAGCAAATGCAACAAATGATGCAAATGGCGCAACTAGCAAGCTGCATGAAGGAAGTTGATCAAATAGTTCTAAAAAAACTTATAAAAAAAGGCAACCTATTAAAACAAAAAATTAATAGCCTATGTAATGCTGAAAAAGACTACAAGGCACAAAAAGAATTAATTAATTCTGCTAATGATATAAATAACAACCAACATTTAAGAAAAATGCGCATTTGTGTCAATAAAATTAAACTACCAATGATGCAACAGAAAATTACCGATAAATTCCAAATTGATACTAGCCAAAATATTTGTGATTTAATTGTTACGCAAGAATAACTGCGATTATTTTTATACCCTAAATCCCTGTTTAGAAATTAGATATATAGTGCTATTTATTACTCACTAGGTACTTGCAAAAAATGCCTAGTGGGCAAGGGTTGGTGCTATATACCAACTTTCTAAGCGTGGATTTTAGTATACCATTTAAGCTGATTTCTCATGCATATTTTCTAAGGATATTATTACTTTATGGTTTAGGCTACCTGCAGGGTACTTTCCCTTTGCATTAGCTTTACCTACTGGTAACCCTGTAAATAATTCTAAGGCTTCATCTATATGGCCTATAGCATAAACATGAAACTCACCATTTTCTACTGCTTGCCTTACTTCAGAGTTTAACATTAGGTGCTTAGTATTTGCCTCTGGTATTACGGCCCCTTGACTACCTGTTATGCCTCTGGCTTTACAAACCTTATAAAAACCTTCTATTTTTTCATTTACTCCACCAATAGGTTGGATTTCACCAAATTGATTGATTGAACCAGTTATTGCCAAGTCTTGACGCAAGGGTTGGCTAGTTATTGAAGAAATTAACGCTAATAATTCGGCAGAAGATGCACTATCTCCTTCAATACCATCATAGGTTTGTTCCATAACTATTGAGGCTGAAAAACCTAGTGATTTTTCTTTCATATAACGCCCACGCAAATAACCTGAAAGTATTAACATTCCCTTAGAGTGAATTGGACCTGACATATCTACCTCAGTTTCTATATCTAATACGCCTTCATCTCCCGATGAGGCTTGGGAGGTAATTCTTACTGGTTGCCCAAATGACTGCCTACCAACGGTTAAAACAGTTAAACCATTTACTTGCCCAATATGTTTACCACTAACACTAATTAACACCTGTTCTTCAACAATAGCTTTGTGGAAGTAATCTTCCATTAAACCAGTATGAAACTCTCTTTGTTTAAGCGTTGCTTCAATGGTTTGTCTAGTAACTTTTTGTTGTTCATTAGCTCTTGCATAGGCATGGGCTTCCGCTAATACATCGCGTAAAATTGCTTTGTTGGTATAGATTCTATCTTCTGATTCTGCCATTCTTGATGAATATTCAATTAATCTTTCGTAAGCCGAAATAACTACTGGTAAATCTTCCCAGCCTTCAGTCTCAGTTGCTAATTGCTGGGCTAAAACTAATTCATGTTCAGTTGTCCTACCTAGTTCATTTTCAAACTCTACTTGCACTTTAAATAAACGATTAAACTGACTGTCTATTTCTTGTAATGCACGAAAATGCGTGGCTCTACCAAGTAAGACTAAAGTTACATCAAGTGGGAAATCTGGTAAATGATATGGCACAACATTACTTGATGAAGGTATTTCAAAGGTTAACTTTTTACTGGTTAGGGCAGCTTTTAAATTTGACCAAATTTCTGGTTCTTTTAAAACTGCTTCAATACTAAGCATTAAAAAACCACCACTAGCTTTTTGCAATAATCCTGCCTGATGATTCATGGCTAAACTTACCGTATCTATTGCATTAGCACTAGCTGAGTTAATTGTGTAACCAAATAACTTAGGCATAGATGCATTTTGTTCATAAATAACTGGAGCATGCTCTAAACCTTTATGATCAACTAATAGGTTAACATCAAAAATAGCATAACCTTGTTGTTCAGTTAAAGATTCTTCAATTGTATTTTGCTTTGAACTAGTCACTTTTTCTTCTGTTTGATCCCAAAACAAATGCAATTTAGAAATAATGGCTTCTTTTAAAGATTCTAAATAATTTTTGACTTGTGTAGTTTCTCCAAATTCCATTTTTAAAGCATCAATTAAAGGATCAAGATGACTGTTTGAAACTTCCGTATTTAACTTTTTACCAGCCTCAAGATATTGATGTTGTAAAAAAGGGAATTTCGTTAGTCCTTTGTTTATTGCTTCTTCAACTTTGTCAAAGGCATCTATAAATTTTTTTTGCATAGGTTCTGCAAGCAGCTCAACCTCTTGCATTTTTAGGCGTTTACCATCGACTATTGCGGTAAGTACAAAACTATTTTCTGCTTGTTCAATATCAACGCTTAAAGACTCTGCCAAATCATAGGCATTATCAAGCTCTTGTTGCTGAGCATCGGCTAATTGTTTATCTAACTGCTGATTTTTTAACTGATAGGCATGGTTATCAAACACCACGGGTAATTGCATTTTTAACTGACTAATAAAAGATTCAACTGCTAACTTAAACTGGTATCCATGCCCAGCAGTTAAATACAAATATCTAGTTTTATTAGTTTCACTAAAATCAGCTACCAAAACCACATCAGCAGGAATTTGTTTCCTATTCGCTGCTTCTTTTAGCATAGTTTTAGACATGCCTATACGCCCCACTCCATGCTCTCCCATAATAAAAATATGATTTTGATTGCGTTTTAAATGCAACCCAAAATTTAGAGATTGAAATGCTCGCGGATGAAACCGTTGCATAAAGGCCTTTAAATCTGCCTGTTTTTTAACAAAATCTTCTGGGTTTATCTTAGTATAGCGATAAAGTTGTCCAACTAATAATTTGCGCATATATTACTTTTAATAGTCCTCAGTTGGTGGGTTAGCTTTAATTTTATGGATAGCAAGATCAGCACCCATATATTGCTCTTCATCACTCATTCTTATTTGGGCAATTTTAGTAACTATTCTATAAACAATATAACCACCAACAAAGGCAATACTTACACCAATTAAAGTACCGATTATCTGCGAAATAATTGACACCCCTCCTAAACCACCTAAAGCTGACATACCAAAAATTCCAGCCGCAATCGCTCCCCAAACCCCACATAAACCATGTAAAGACCAGACTCCTAATACATCATCTATTTTTAAATTTTTCTGTGTCCAAACAAAGGTTTTTACAAAAATAAATCCTGCAACTAAACCAATTACTAAAGCACCAAGTGGGCTTACCACATCAGAACCTGCACAGATTGCAACCAAACCAGCTAATGGCCCGTTATGAATAAAACCTGGATCTTTATTACTAATAAAGGTTGCTGACAAAATACCACCGACCATTGCCATTAAAGAATTCATTGCCACTAAACCTTGTATTCCCTCAATCGCTTGAGCAGACATAACATTAAAACCGAACCAGCCAACAGTTAAAATCCATGCTCCTAAAGCTAAAAAAGGGATGCTTGATGGCGGATTAGTTTGTTTAATAGAACCATCTTTTGCATATCTACCATGACGAGCTCCAATGACTATAATGGCTGCCAAAGCAATCCAGCCACCCACTGCATGCACTACTACCGAGCCTGCAAAATCATGAAAACCAGCTCCAAAATTAGACTCTAACCAGCCTTGCAATCCAAAATTACCATTCCATGCTATTCCTTCAAAAAAAGGATAGATAAAAGCAACTGTTAAAAAGGTTGCTAATAGCAATGGATATAACCTTGCTCTCTCAGCAATACCACCAGAGACTATCGCAGGAATAGCTGCCGCAAAGGTCATTAAAAAGAAAAATTTGACTAGCTCATAACCAGATTTTTCGGTCATAGCTTGAGTTAGAGATCCATCAGCATTAAAGCCCAAAAACACTCCATAGGCTACTCCGTAACCTATAAAAAAATAAGCTACTGTCGATACTCCTAAATCGGTCATAATTTTTACCAAAGCATTCACTTGGTTTTTATGCTGAACCGTACCTACTTCTAAAAAAGCAAATCCTGCATGCATAAATAAAACTAAAATAGCTCCTAATAAAATAAACAATACATCAACACTGGTCGTTAGCTGTTCCATAATTTTTACCCTATACCTTTTTAATTTAATTTTTTTATTATTGTAATTCTATCAAAATAAATCTTTAAGTGATTTGTTTATTAAAATTAACTATAAAATAGAAACATGCTTAAACGAATATTATCAACTCCACTACAAAATTTAAACCATCATATTTTTTACCAACAAAACATACAAGTATGGCTAAAAAGAGACGATTTAAACCATCCATTAATTCAAGGTAATAAACTTCACAAACTACAATACAATCTAATTAAAGCAAGAGAGCTTCGTTGTGATACCTTAATTAGTTTTGGTGGTGCCTATTCAAATCACATCTCCGCCCTTAGCGTAACAGGTAAAGAACAGGCTTTTAAAACTATTGGTTTTATTCGTGGTGATGAACTAGCAAATGAGCCTAATAAATGGAGCCACACGCTATTAGAAGCCCAAAAAAATGGTATGGGATTTATATTTTTAAGCCGTCAAGAATACCGACAAAAACACATCCCTAAATTTCTACTAAAATTACAAGAGCAATACCCTACTGCCTATATTATTCCAGAAGGGGGTACAAATCTACTTGCTGTTAAGGGTTTTAAAGCAACTGCAACCACACTAGAACAACAATGCCCAAACTGGACACATTTATTTACTGCGGTAGGAACTGGCGGCACCCTAGCTGGGTTAAGCCAATATAGTCCAGCAGATAAAAGATTATTTGGCGTTGCCACCCTTAAAAACTCTAATTACCTTAAAGAAGAAATTAAAAAGCTAACCACTAATAATAACTGGCAATTATTAACCCAATATCATGGTGATGGCTACGCCAAAAGTAATTCGGCTATTAATGCAACACAAAAATGGTTTGAAACGGAATTTAAGATATTACTAGACCCAATATATACCAACAAAATGGTTTATGCTTTTATGCAAGAACTACAACAAGGAAAAATTAAAGCCAACTCAAAAGTAATCTTATATCATTCTGGTGGTTTACAGGGTAGATTATTATTAAGGAGTCTCTGAATAAGTATGATTATTTTATGCTGGCAAAAAAAGCCAATATTTTCACTGCAGTTCGTTGCAATAGTTAGCTATTACGCCTCACTTCAGAAAAAATAGCGACACTTTTCTATCAGTCTAATTCTAATCCTACTTATTCAGTTGTTGTCCCCTTAAATTAAACATTTAGAATATAAATTGGTACTGTACTATAAAAGCGTTTTCTCTATAACCGCCTTCTCCGTTCCACTTACCAGCATCAATACTACCTGTTACTGGGTCAACACCACCTGAATCACCACTTGCTATAATATAGTTAAATACAACTTTATGCTTGTTTCTAGATTTTTTAGAATTACGAGAAAAATCTTGATTAGGCATATATATAAAATAGTTAAAACCTAAATAAGTATTTCCTAGACTAGTATTGTTTGCTGAATTTCCCCAATTAGCATCGCCTTGAATATGCTTAGTAGATAACTCAAGTGCTGGAGTAACAAAATAACCAATAGTGGCTGTAAATGCTTTTTGATCTTTTCCAACAGTACCTTTAAGATTTTTAGCATCAAAGTACTCCGCCTTTAGGCTTAATTTACCTAAATTAGAATCAATTCCAACATTAACATTCGTATAATCTTTAGTATTTGGTCCTCCAGCACTTTCAGATTTCCCGTAAGAAGTTTCAATATGAAATTTTTCAGTGTAATCAAACATCCCACGAACAGCATAAGAGTTACCCCCCCCATTGGCGAACTACTTGCCATTTTACTTCTACTAGCTTGGTTTGCAATCATGACATCATAACCAAAACCTTGCCATGGTCGTTCATGACCCATTTCAAGTCCATTTACTTTACCATCATTGCCCAATCCCATATCACGACCAGAAAGCATAATACCTGTATTTCTTTCTAAGACAAGTGCTTTATCAAACCCGCGTTCAGCTATATTAAGAGCCGCCCCTGGAACGGTAAAACTCATACCATTTGGCATTTTAATAAGCCCTGCTTTTACTACAAATCCAGGATCAAATACATAGGATATAAAGGCATCTTTTACTACTTTAGGAATTGCAGCACCATTAGTATGGTCACTTGCACCTGAAGCACTTTGATTAAAGTCTAAAAAAACTTTACCTCGGATATTTCCAGCAAAATATTTCCAACCAAGGCGGATGCACTGACCTCTAAATGCTAAATTTGTTTTAGCTTGTGAACTACTAAATTTGTTTTAGCTTGTGAACTAGAAACAGTTTCTTTTATTTTCATGCCTTCCCCACCAACTGCATCAATTTGGGCAAAGCCAAAGAATACAAACTTAGTATCAATATCTCCAACTTTGTTATTTAAAGGATAACCAGCTACAGCTGATGTAGCGGTTAATAGTATGATTGCAGTACCTATTACCGATGTTGTTATATATTTTTTCATTTTACTTAACCTTTATATATTAGATTTTAAATTAATAATTACAATTGAAGTATGCAAATAATGGACATTTAAAAAGCCTATGAATAAGTCCTTTAAAGTTCTGAGGGACTTATTCAGAGGATACTTAATATTTTATAAAATACAATTAATAAGCTAAAAACATATTACCAACTCACTGTATAATAAAATAATTATATACATCCTCATAAACAACTTCTATCTGCAACATTACCCTAACTTAAAAACCTTGTCAACTTTATTATTACTCCATTTTATTTTTAATGTCATTTAACTCTAAGTTAAAGATATATCTATTTAAGGAGCCTCTGATTAAGATTAAGAGTAATAGGAGTGGGTTTTTAACCAGATCTTAAGTTGGGTAATATCTGCATCTTTAGAAATTGAATCTAAAAAAGTATCTACCAGTTTTTTATAGTATTAGAATCAAAACGAAGAGTGTAGTTAATAAGTAATATTTTTGACATAATGATCACCACCTAAGTTATTAAAAAAATTAAATTTTAATACTAAGCTAGTAACCACTTTTGATATTTTGTGCTTTTATTTTTATTTAATTTTGATCTGACCACACGGCAAATTCATTACCACTTGGTTCAGTAAAATGAAAACGCCTCCCACCGGGGAATGAAAAAATATCTTTTATAATAATTCCATTTGCTTGTTCTATTTTAGCTTGCGTTTGTTCTAAATTTTGACTATAAATAACTATCAGAGCAGCTCCATTATCTACGGTAGAGCTAAGTTTAGATTTATAAAAACCACCGTGTACTCCCTTATTTATAAAGGCACTATAGTCATCACCAAAATCGTTAAATTCCCAAGCAAATACTTGGATAAAAAAAGACTTAGTCTCGGTAATATTTTTTGCAGGAAACTCTACATAATTTATTTTTTCATGTTCATTCATTTGCTAATTCCTTTTAAAACTAGATTATCTAAGTTTTATAGTAACCATATATTATTATTTTTGCTATAAAAACTTAACTTATCTGCTGAGGAGGGGGGGGATAAAAGGGCCACTAGATTAAGTTTTTTGCCTTAATACTTCGTACAGAACTACTCCAGTTGCAACAGATACATTTAAACTTTCAACTGTGCCTTGCATTGGGATAGCAGCAAGATAATCGCAACTTTCGCTGGTTAATTTTCTCATGCCTGTTGACTCTGTTCCCATAACTATGCCAACAGCACCAATAAATTCCACATCATAAATGGTTTTATCTGTATCGTCAGTTAGCCCCGTTATCCACATGCCTGCTTTTTGCATATCTTTTATGCTTCTAGTTAAGTTGGAGACAACTATTAATTTAACAGTTTCTGCTGCCCCACTTGCTACTTTACGCACGGTAGAATTTATACCAACAGAATTATGTTTAGGGATTATAACTGCATCAACACCAGTTGCATCTGCAGTGCGTAAAATAGCTCCTAGGTTATGAGGATCTTGTACTTCATCTAAAAATAAAAATAGCGGATTATCTATCTCTTCTACTAATTTAGCTAAGTCAGCTTCTTTTAAGGGGGGAGTCTTAGCAACTATAGCAATTATGCCCTGATGCACTGCTTCTATTTTATTAAAAAAAGATTTTGGCTCAAAAAGAACAACTAAGCCTAATTTATTAGCTTGATTAACTAGTGATTGTACCCTTTTGTTTAATGGCCCTTTTTGCACTGTTAAATTAAAGATAGCTTGTGGCGATTGTTTTATTAGTTTTTCAATCGCATGTATTCCATATAACTGTTCTTGTTTCATAAATACCTAATCTTTTTTATTGTTAGGCTTTTTTTTTTTACGATAAGTTCTTTTTTTCTTTGCTGGTTTTTCTTCCGTTATAGCATCTTTTTTTGCACCAGAATCAACCTTTTCTTCAACATCAGCACTAATAAAACGCAAGTCTACTTTTCTTTCATGCAAGTTTACTTGAGCTACTTGCACTTTTAATTTATCACCTATTTGGTATACCTTACCTGTTCTTTCACCTTTCAAACAATGTCTTGAAGCATCATAGTGAAAGTAATCTTCGCCAAGCTCGGTAATATGTACTAATCCCTCAACATACAAAGGGTCAAGCTCAACAAACAAGCCAAAATTAGTGGCTGCAGTTACAACTGCTTCATATTCTTCACCTAATCTATGCGATAGGTATTCACATTTTAAGAAGGTAACTGCATCACGAGTTACCTCATCAGCTCTTCTTTCAGTGCCTGAACAATGCTCCCCAAAAGATTGCATATTTTTTTCAGAGTAGGCAAATTTTTCTATACCCTGTTTTTCCCATGCAAATCTTATAGCCCTATGTATTAGTAAATCTGGGTAACGACGAATAGGAGAAGTGAAATGTGCATAATGCTCATAATTTAAACCAAAATGACCTTTGTTATCAGGCTGATACATGGCTTGGTTCATACTTCTTAACATTACCGTTTCAACCAGGTGAGCATGAGATTCTCCCTTAACTTTTTGGGCAACTGCTGCGTAATCTAAAGCATTAGGCTCATCCCCCCCCTCTAGCACTAAACCAAAATCACCCAAAAAAGTTCTTAACTTACTTAATTTTTCTGCGGAAGGTTTTTCATGCACTCGATACAACATTGGCATTTTATGCCGCTTTAAATATTTAGCCGTTGCAACATTTGCCATTAACATACATTCTTCAATTAACTTGTGAGCTTCATTTCTATGTACTGGAACTATTTCTTTAATTTTACGGTTATCATCAAAGACTATACTGGTTTCTGTAGTTTCAAACTCTAAAGCACCACGTGTTACTCTTGCTTTTTTAAGAACTTTATATAGGCCATTTAAGTCTTCAATATTTTTAACTAATTTTTTGTAAGTTTTACGATACTCGCTTTTATCATTAGTTAATATATCATGAACTTCGTTATAAGTCATACGAGCATGAGAATGCATAACAGCGTCATAAAATTTAGTTTTTTCTAACTTTCCATCTTCATCAATCGCCATGTCGCACACCATGCATAATCTATCAACATTCGGGTTTAGTGAGCACATTTCATTAGAAAGTTTTTCAGGTAACATTGGAATAACTTTTTGCGGAAAATAAACAGAATTGCCTCGTTCATAAGCCTCTTTATCTAAAGCAGAAGCTATTTTCACATAGTTAGAAACATCAGCAATAGCAACAACTAAACGCCAACCTTTTTTACGAGGTTTGGCAAAAACTGCGTCATCAAAATCTTTAGAATCTGCACCGTCAATGGTTACTAAAGGTAAGCTACGAATATCTTTTCGTTGCTCGAGTTCTGCTTGGGTAACTTCATCTGGAATTTTATTTAATTCAGTTATTACGTCATTATTCCATTCATTTGGTATTCCATAGGCATGAATTGCTGCGTCTATTTCCATACCTGGAGCCATATAATCTCCAACTATTTCTACTATTTTACCTATTGCACTAGAGCGTTTAGTTGGTTGATGAATAATCTCAACCATTACAATTTGAGACTCTACAGCATTCAAAATACCATCGTTAGGGATAAAAACATCCTGTGCTATTTTATTATTATTAGGCTGCACCCAAGCCAAACCATCTTCAAAATATAGCCTACCTAAAATTTTTTGATTGGTGTGTTGAAGAACCTCTACAACCATTCCTTCTCTACGGCCTTTACGATCAACCCCTATAACAGAAGCTATTACAATATCACCATGAAAGGCCTTGTGCATTTCTTTTTCAGATAAAAATAAATCCGAGCCTTCATCATCTTCTGGTTTTAAAAAACCAAAACCAGATGGATGCCCTAAAACTTTACCTTTAATTAAATCCATTTTTTGGATTAAACCAAAAGCTCCGCGTCTATTTTTTATCAATTGACAATCTCTGACCATTGCTTTTAGCCGTCTTGAAATAGCTTCAAATCGTTCATCATCTTCAATTTCAAAATGACTTACTATCTGTTTTATCCTCAGTGGTTTTTGCTCTCGTTCAAATAATTCAATAATAAATTCTCTACTAGGTACAGGATTATCGTAATTATCGGCTTCTCGGCTTGCGTGAGGATCGGCTGGGTTAGTTTTTTGTTTAGGACTAGAGGTACTATCTTCAATTTGCTCTACTGCGTCTATAGGAGCATCTTTATTTTTTTTATTCACTTAAATTTTCTACTCATTATTCTTGAAATTACTAAATATCATATATTTAGACTAAATTTTGCGAGGTCATTATATACCAAATGTAGCTTTATTTAAGACAAAGTTTTCTTTTTTCTAGTAATATATTCTCCGTTAGCAATTATTAAAGAATCTAAAATTTGTTAAAACTTAACTTAAAGATACTAGCTTTAATCCTAATAATACTCTCTATGGTATTTTTTCCTCTAAAACTTTCGGTTTTACAAACCGTTGTACCAAAAAACAAAACTGATTCATCTATAAAAAACAGGGTACTTTCTTCTTTTACTGGTGACTTAGCTGAGCTTAAAAAAAGGCGAATTATTAGAGTCCTCGTTAGCTATAACAAAACTAACTTTTTTACTACTCCTAAAGGCTTTAGAGGGGTAGAGCATGACCTATTAAAAGCTTATGAAGCCTATTTAAACAGCGGTCCTAAAAAACAAAGATACCCAACCCATTTAATGTTTATCCCTATGACTTTTGGTGAAATAATAGAAAAACTAAGCAATGGCTATGGTGATATTGCTGCATCAGGGCTAACAGTTACCCCAAAAAGAGCCGAGTTAGTTGATTTTACAGAACCTTACCTTACTAATATAAATGAAATTCTTGTCTCTCATAGCCATTCCAAAAAAATAGATAACCTAAAAGATTTATCTGGTAAACAAGTTATTGTGGTAGCAAACAGTAGTTACCTAACCCACCTAAAAACCATCAATACCCTGATAGAAAATGCAGGCTATAAAACTATCAAAATAATTATCGCAGATAAAGAGCTAGAAGCTGAAGACCTTTTAAAAATGGTCAACGAAGGAATACATGACTACACTATAGTTGATAATCATCTCGCCCTTATTTGGCAAGATGTGCTTAAAAACATTGTGCTGTCACCTAAAATTATTTTCTCTAAAAGTACCAATATAGCTTGGGCAACTCAAAAAAATCTACCGCAACTTAAAGCCTCACTAAACTCATTTATTAAAAAACATGCCAAGCAAGGAAGACTCCTTGGTAACTCGGTATATAAAAGATATTTTAAAGATAGCTATTGGCTTAAAAAACCTTTAACTCATGATCTATTGGATAAAGTTGACTGCCTTCAATATTATTTTGAATATTATGGCGAATTTTATGATATAGACTGGCAATTAATTGCGGCTCAAGCCTACCAAGAGTCTCACTTTTCTCAACACAAAAAAAGCTCTGCTGGGGCTATAGGAATTATGCAAGTAAAACCCTCTACCGCTAAAGGTAAACATATAAACATACCAAATATAAAAAATATAAAAAATAATATTCATGCTGGTATAAAGTATTTATCTTTTTTAAAAGAACGCTATTTTTCTGGTAGAAAATATAATAAAGAAGAACAAACAAATTTTGCCCTAGCCGCTTATAATGCAGGCCCAGCAAAAATCCTAAAACTACAAAAAATAGCTAAAGAGCGAGGTTTAAATCCTTACATCTGGTTTTACCATGTAGAAACTATAGCAAGAGAAAAAATTGGACTCGAAACGGTTAATTATGTAGCTAACATTCAAAAAATGAAACTTTTTTTACAAGCTTCAAATAAATTAAAGCAAGATAAACTTGATGTTTTTACCGACAAAACTTTACAAAAAAAAGCCCCTTAAGGAGCCTCTGAACAAGTATGATTAACAGGTCTATATACCTTAACTTTCTTAAAGCCTTCATCCGTTAAATATTGCGCATGTAACTGACTCATCACCCCTTTATCACAATATAAAAGATAATCTATATCTTGGTTTAATTGCTTAAAAACATTTTTCAATTCAAAAAATGGAATTTCTAATAAAGGAGTCTTTATATGTAGTGGATTAGCCTTAATTTCCTCAGTTTGTCTAATATCAATAACGGTTTGATTGGTTATGTTTTGCACAACTTCTATAAACGCTTTTTTATTCACGTCATCAACAATTTTATCAACCGCAATTGCAACACTATTTTGTACTGCGTTTTCGAGTACTAATAAATCAAATTTTGCGAATTCTTTTTCCATCCTCTTAAAAGAACCGTTAATAACTGGGTTTTTAGAAATAACTCCACAATATTCAGGCATATTTTCTGCATAATGACGAGTACCTATTTTATCAGCCATAGCTATAATTTTTGGTTTATCTATAGTTGCCAAGGGTCGTAAAACTAACTTACTAGTAACCTGATCAATTAGTGCCAAATTACGCAAAGTCTGGCTAGATACCTGAGCAACACTTTCCCCTGTAACCAACGCATCTATCCCCATATTATCGGCAATTTTTTCAGCGGCTAAAAGCATTAGGCGTTTTAAAACTACTCCCATATAACTTTCGTGAATTGAATTAAACATCTCCTCCACTACATCAGCAAAGGGTACGCTAATAAACTGTACTCTATGTGAGGAACTATATTGCCCCCATAGGTATAATGCTACTTGTTTAACTCCTATTTCATGAGCATTTCCACCAAGGTTAAAAAATATATAATGGGTTTTAATGCCTCTTTTTATCGTTAAATAACTAGATATTGTTGAGTCAAAACCACCAGAGATAAGCGAAAGTAATTCCCCTTGCGTTCCTAAAGGAAAACCACCAAGACCTCTATATCTTTTTTGTATTATATTTAATTGTTGCTGGTGATATTCAAGCTCTATTTTAACTTCTGGGTTATGTAAGTCTACCCCACTTGGTTCACCTTTGCTATAAAGATAAGAGCCAACAAAGCGTTCAATATCAAAAGAAGTAAAATCATGAGTACCAGTTCGCTTTGCTCTAACTACAAAAGTTTTACTTGCTATTTTGTTTAATGCCGACAAGGCAACTATTTCGGCAATTTGCTCCAATGTTTTTGCCTTAAACTGCTCGGTTTGTAGTATTTGTTCAATACCTGGAGTTTTAGTCAAAATATTTAAAACTTTGACTACATCATCATTATTACAAAATACCTCTATTTTATCCCAATAACGCTTGGTCTCCATCGCTTGGTCAACCCTTAACAACTGAGTACGCAAGTTATCGTGCAGTTGGCTTACCATTTTCTTTTTAACCGCATTTCCCTTAATCATTATTTCAGGAAACAACTTAATAATAAATTTAACCGTTAAGCTCATACTAAATTATCGACTATCGCTAAAATTAACTACCTAATTCAGATTCAATAACTTCACAAACCTCAGTAAACCTTAAATTATTTGACTTAACAAAACCCATAACATATTCATACATTCCAGGGTTTTTAGTTTCTAATTTAGAATCAAGGATTAAACATTTTTGCCCTTGATAGAGTTCTGGGTGTAATAAACTTGAGTAGACTAATCTTTGAATTTCATAGGTGGCCATCATTGATGCTACCCTATCTATCCAATCACTAGGACGAAATTTGCTACCTTCATTTGTATAGCCCTCAATGATATATCTACAACCCATTACTCCTCCTCTAAAAACTTCCGTCTTTTTATAATTTTAAAATCAAGTAGCGGATTCTAACATAATAGACTTTACAGAGCTAATTTTAAAAGATAATTTATGTTAGAATACTCTGCAAAATTAATAGAGAAAAAAATGAACTCACTACAACAAACAGACGATCTAAGGATAAAAAAAATAACCCAAGTTAATGCTCCTGAAATTTTACACGAACTATTTCCTATCACTAATGCGGCAAGTTCTACGATAACCAACACTAGAAATACAATTAAAAACATCTTAAATAATGAAGATGACAGAATACTAGTTGTAATAGGTCCCTGCTCAATTCATGACCCTATTGCCGCCAGAGAATATGCCAGCAATCTAAGACCTGCTATTGAACAATACAAAAATGAATTACTAATAGTAATGCGAGTTTATTTTGAAAAACCAAGAACTACCGTTGGCTGGAAAGGCTTAATTAATGACCCAAATTTAGATAACTCGTTTGCAATAAATAAAGGCTTAAGAGAAGCTAGATCGCTACTGGTAGATCTTAATAACCAAGGAATTCCTTGTGCTACCGAGTTTTTAGACTTGATTTCCCCACAATATATAGCTGATTTAATTTCATGGGGAGCAATTGGGGCAAGAACCACAGAAAGCCAAGGGCACAGGGAGTTAGCTTCTGGAATATCCTGCCCAATAGGTTTTAAAAATGGTACTGATGGCGGTTTTAAAATCGCCACTGATGCTGTAGGTGCGGCTAATAATCCCCACATTTTTTTATCCTTAACTAAACAAGGTCATTCTGCTATCTTTGAAACTGCTGGCAATCAAGATTGCCATATTATTTTAAGAGGTGGTGGTGATGGGCCTAATTATACAAGTGATTATGTTAAATTAGCGGCAGAAAACCTTGCTTCTTGCAAGGTACAAACTAAACTTATGATTGACTGTAGCCATGCAAATAGTAATAAACAACATAAAAATCAACTAATAGTTGCCCTGTCGATTAAAGAGCAGTTGGCAAATAATGAACAAAATATTATGGGTGCAATGGTTGAAAGTAATTTAGTGGCTGGCAAGCAAAACATAAGCGACAAGCTTGTTTATGGGCAAAGTGTTACCGATGCTTGTCTTGGCTGGCAAGATAGCTTAGGGCTACTAAAGACCCTTGCTGAAGGCGTTATTGCTAGAAGAAATGTTTAAAACCTGCAAACTTACAAGAATCTAATTTATTTTGGATAACGGCATTATTAGATGTGATATCTATATTAGCACTTTCACCTGTAACAACTTCACCAATACAAGTTAGACTAACTGCTGTTAATTTTTCTATGGCAGTTATCTCCGCCAATTTTTCTTGAGCAATAGTAAAACATAATTCATAATCATCGCCACAGGTTAGTGGAAAACAATACTGTTCGGTTTGTTGAATATAATTTTTTATACTCACCGACATAGGTAGTACATCATAATTAATTCTTGCCGATACTTTTGAGGCTTTTAATATATGTTTTAAATCACTCAGTAAACCATCTGAAATATCAATTGCACTGGTTGCTAAACCTAATAAATTAAGTCCTAATTTAACTCTTGGTTCAGGGGTGTTTAATTTATCAAGACAACTTTCAATACCTTTTAACCCCCCCCCCCCATCGCCAATGTTACCAGATACAAAAATTAAATTTCCAGCTTTGGCTGTTGATCTTAAAATTGCCGTATTTTCTGACACCCAGCCATGAGCAGTAATAGTGATACTTAATACTGTTGATTTAGTAGTATCACCACCAACTAAACAAACTTTATATTTGTCTGCTAGGGTTTTAATGCCTGTGCTAAAAGCCGTTAGCCATTGTTCATTGTTTAATTCTGCTGGCAGGCTTAGGGCTAAAGAAAAAAAGGCAGGATCTGCTCCCATTGCTGCTAAATCGCTAAGGTTTACCGCTAGAGACTTCCAGCCAATAGCAAATGGAGGAGTTTTTTTAGGAAAATGAACACCACAGATAGATGTATCTGTTACTATAACTAATTGTTTATTTTTAGGCAAAGAAATTACTGCCCCATCATCTCCAATACCAACATTAGTACTGTTAATAACTGATATTGGTTTAAAGTATTTTTCAATAATAGAAAATTCAGAAGCCATTATTAAAAATATAACTAATTATTAATTTCAAGCTCTCTAAGATTTTTTGCCACCTTATCTAAAATACCATTTATATATTTATGCCCCCCCTCAGCTCCAAAACTTTTTGCCAGCTCTACCGCTTCATCAATCACTGATTTATAGGGTACAGATAAAGAGCTTTGTAGTTCATAAACACCGATTCTTAAAATAGTTTTTTCGACAGGGTTAATCAAAGCAACATTACGATCTAAAAAAGCAGAGTATAAATCATCTAATTTTTTATACTGACTAGAAATAGAGTTTACTAAATCGTTAAAAAGCTCTATATCTAAATTTAATAACCTTTTATCTTCAGTAAATTGCTTAACAATATCACACATATCTGAGTTATTTAATTGCCATTGATAAAGAGCTTGTAAAGCAACCCTTCTTGCTTGCGAACGAGGGCTTATTCTTTGATTATCTTCTGGAATTTCTTCTCCCTGCCCAGGTTTAATATCCTCTAGCCTCATCTGTTTCACTTAAACCTGCTTTAATACATTCACAGTTTCTATTGCAGCTAGAGTACACTCCACACCTTTATTACCAGCTTTAGTACCCGCTCTTTCAATCGCCTGCTCAATAGTATCTATGGTTAAAACACCAAAGGCAACAGGTACACCCGATTGTAAAGAAACTTGTCCTATGCCTTTTACACATTCTCCAGCTACATAATCAAAATGTGGAGTACCCCCTCTAATTACCGCACCTAAAGCAACTATAGCGTCATATTTACCAGATTCTGCCATTTTTTGGGCAACTAAGGGTATTTCAAAAGCACCAGGAACCATAACCTGCTCGATATTGTCTAGGCTACCACCATGTCGGACAATCGTGTCTATCGACCCTTTAACTAAGCTATCAACAATAAAGTTATTAAAACGCCCAACTACTAAACCTACTTTAATTCCTTTGGCAGTTAAATTCCCTTCTATAATTTTCATTTTTTATCCTTTTTATCTATATACCCAACCACTTCAAGCCCAAAGCCACTAATACCTGTTCTTTTACTTTCTGTGCCAATAATTTTTAATTTATTCAAGCCTAAGTCTGATAATATTTGAGCTCCTAAACCATAGGTTTTAGCATCATCTTCAAGTTTTTTTTCAGGGGCTTTTATACCCATATCATGCATCTGATAACTCTGAATTTTATCTAATAAGTCAGCTTCTGCTTCATTTTTTCTTAATACCACTATCACTCCTGCCGAAATATCTGCAATTTGCTTCATAGTATCGCGTAGTGACCATTTGCACTCATCTCTTTGTGAGGCAAATAAGTCACACATAGTATCGGACATATGCACCCTAACAGCGACTGGTTCAGATTTTGATATATCACCATAAGTTAAGGCAAAATGAGCATGGTGTTCGATAACATCTTCATAACCAATTAATTTAAACTCTCCAAACTCAGTAGGCAGCTTGCATTGAGAAACTCTTTCGATAGTTTTTTCATGCTGCATTTTATATTCAATTAAATCAGCAATAGTACTAATTTTTAAACCATGTTCTTTAGCATAGGCCTCAAGGTCATCGCGTCTTGCCATAGAACCATCTTCATTCATGATTTCTACGATTACTGAAGCTGGCTCAAACCCCGCCAAACTTGCTAAATCACAACCAGCTTCGGTATGACCTGCTCGCATTAAAACGCCACCTGGTTGAGCCATTAATG
>DBOE01000064.1 GCA_002299585.1 Hydrogenovibrio sp. UBA654
AAGCTATTTGCTTAGGATAAACCTTAGTTTCAACAGGTTTAATATTTAATAAATTAGCAGTTTGTTTAGCCAATTCTTCAATTGCTTCTTTACCAGAACCTGATACCGCCTGATAAGTTGCAACATTAATGCGTTCGATTCCTACAGCATCATAAATTGGTTTTAATGCCACTAACATTTGGATTGTCGAACAATTTGGATTGGCAATAANNCAATATGAACCGCTTCACTGTGTCCATAAAATACTGGAACGCGAACCGCTGTTGGATTCACCAGAATGTCCTCGTCACCCATAATTTTCTTGGTTTCCCACACCATTTTCATTTCTTCTTTGGTGTAACCATTGTCCTGGAAAACATCAATATGCGGCAAACAGTTAAAGGCGATTTGCTTTGGATAAACCTCGCATTCCACCGGCTTCATATTCAATAGATTAGCAGTTTGCTTCGCCAACTCTTCAATCGCTTCTTTACCTGAACCTGAAACAGCTTGATAAGTCGCGACATTAATACGGGTGATACCGACTGCATCGTAAATTGGTTTTAAAGCTACCAACATTTGAATGGTTGAACAATTTGGATTGGCAATAATACCCCTTTTTTTATAGCCAGCAACAGCGTGGGGATTAACCTCTGGAATTATCAAAGGGATATCATCATCATACCTAAATTCAGAAGTGTTATCTATAACTATGCAACCAGCCGTTGCCGCTTTTGGTGCAAATTCTCTTGAAATACTCGCCCCAGGAGAAAACAACCCTATTTGTACTTTTGAAAAATCAAACTGAGCTAAATCTTTAATGGTTAACCAACCACCATTAAACTCTAATTTTTTGCCCGCGGAGCGTTTACTTGCTAGGAGATATATTTTACCTACAGGGAAGTTTCTTTCTGCTAAAACTTTTAATATAGTTTCACCAACCGCACCACTAGCTCCAACTACTGCAATATCATATTTTTGGCTCATTTTCATCTTTCTCATCATCACCTTTTTCATGATCAAATAATTCTTTTACTTTAAGTTCTTTTCCCTCTAATTCAGGGAAACTAACCACTATGCCACCCTCAGTTAACTCTCGGCTTTCACCAATAAATTTACCACCTGCTTCAACAAGCATTTCACCACAAACTAGTTCACCACATAATTTGCCATCTTTTAAAATTTCCATAGTTTCACAGGCAACTTTTCCCTCCATTAAACCACTAATGACAATCGTTTTAGCTTTTACTAAACCTCTTATGCAACCTTCTGCACCAACAGAAATATCATCTTCTGTTTCTACAATACCTTCGACTAAACCGTCTACATGTAAAGATCCTCCTAAGTTGACTAGCTCGCCATCTATTTTACATCCCGAAGCAATAATTGTTTTTCCACCATTTGTACGCGTTTTTGTACTTTCTGACTTAAAGACCCCCATGGAACCCCCTTTATAATTTTAAAAATTTGATTATAGTTTGTTAAATTCCAACCGACAAAAAGAGTTGGGTCTATTTTTCTTTGTACAAAAGTTACCTCATAATGAAGGTGATTGCCTGATGACATTCCAGTAGAACCTATATCACCAATACGCTGACCTTTTGAAACCGCTTGTCCTGTTTTAACTCGTAGCTTACTCATGTGACCATAAAAAGTTTTAAAGCCATAATTATGAGAAACAATAATTAAATTACCATAACCGCTTTTTGTATGAAAACCTGCATACTCAACCACCCCATTAGCGGTTGTAATAACCCCATCGCCTTTTTTACCTCTATAGTCAATACCCTTATGAAATTCTTCCTTCCTCGTTACTGGGTTAGTTCTCTGCCCATAAGAACTACTGACTCCTTTAAAGGTTTTAACTGGACGACCACTTGGAATATCTTTTAGCATTATCTTTTTGCCTAGAGTTGATATTTGTACCAGTTTAATTCTATCATGAACTGTAAGATTTTCATTATATTCAACATCAATTAATTCTTCTAATCCCTTTAACGTTTGGTCTAAAAAATTAATTTGCTCTAATTTACTACTTAAATCAGACTGTATATTATTATTTTCATCTTTTAATTTAAAAAGAGCATCTTGGTTTTTTTCAAGTATTTCTACTTGTTCTAATTTAGCTAAAACCATCTTATTTTCAATATTTATTTTTTCTTTATTTAACCACCATATCGCCACCGAACTACTAGCAAATAAAAGTAAAATAAACAGAATAAATAATAGAAAAAACTTGCGAATTAATTGGCTAAATGTATAACTTTTTGAGCCATGAACATCGCTAATAGTGATCGTAAATCTATTTCTCATAAAGTATATACCCTGTTACAAACAATCAACTACAGCATCACCAATTTCAGAGGTTGAAACTTTAGTCATGCCTTCCGACCAAATATCACCGGTTCTTAAACCCTTATCCAAAACACTAGCTACAGCATTTTCAATCTTTAAGGCTAAATCTTCTCTTTTTAAACTATATCTAAGCATCATTGCTGCCGACAAAATAGTAGCTAATGGGTTAGCAATATTCTTACCAGCTATGTCTGGTGCTGACCCATGGCTTGGCTCATACATGCCTTTATTGTTAGCATCTAAAGAGGCTGAAGCAAGCATGCCGATTGAACCAGTTAACATAGATGCTTGGTCGGACAAAATGTCGCCGAACATATTGCCCGTTACAATAACATCAAATTGTTTTGGATTTAGCACTAGTTGCATAGCGGCATTATCTACATACATATGTTTTAGTTCTACTTCTGGATAATATTTGGCAACTTCATCCATGATCTCTCGCCATAGTTCGGTTACTTCTAATACATTTGCCTTGTCAACAGAGGTTAGTTTTTTACCTCTTTTCATCGCTGCATTAAAAGCTACATGGGCAATACGCTTTATTTCTGCTTCTGCATAAACATAAGTATTATAACCTTGACGTTCACCATTTTCTAAAGTACGAATACCTCGAGGCTGTCCAAAATAAATACCACCCGTTAACTCTCTCACGATTAACATATCCAAACCAGCAACGACCTCTGGCTTTAAGGTTGATGAATCTGCTAACTGTGCAAATAAATATGCAGGCCTAAGATTGGCAAATAACTGCATTTCTGATCGTAATCTTAACAAACCTTTTTCTGGTCGTACCGCAATATCTAATGACTCCCACTTATAACCGCCAACAGCTCCTAGCAATATTGCATCAGCATCTTTAGCTTTTTGCATAGTTTGATCAGTTAAAGGGACTCCATGTACATCATAAGCGGCCCCGCCAACTAAGTCTTCGCTTATAACTATATCTAGATTATCAGATTTATTCAGTGCGTTTAAAACCTTAACTGCTTCTACAGTAATTTCAGGACCTATACCATCTCCAGGTAAAACTAATACACTACTTGTCATTTTTTCTCTCATTTAAATAACCACGGGTTTTTCTTTTTATATGTTTTTTCAAAGTCTTGTATTTCTTGTTTATGTTGCAAAGTTAAACTAATATCATCTAAACCTTCTAGTAAGCAGGTTTTTTTGAACTGATCAACTTTAAAGGTTATTGTTTTGCCTGAGTTTTTAATTATTTTTTGATTTTCTAAATCAATCGTTAATTGATAGCCAACTTCTGCCTCAATTTCTTTAAAAATAGTATCTACATCAATATCACTCAAAGTTATTAACAGTATACCGTTCTTAAAACTATTATTAAAAAAAATATCTGCAAAACTAGGGGCTATTATAGTATCAATCCCAAATCCTTTTATTGCCCAAGGAGCATGTTCTCTACTAGAGCCACTACCAAAATTCTCACGCACAAGCAAAATTTTACCATTTTTATAACGAGGTAAATTTAGTACAAAATCTTTTCGTATTGGTCTATGTGAACTATCGGCATCAGGTATACCGACATCCTCGTAGCGTAGTCCATCAAATAAATTAGGTCCAAAACCAGTTCGTTTAATGGATTTTAAAAATTGCTTTGGCAAAATCATGTCGGTGTCTACATTAGCACGATCCATAGGAATAACTACCGAAGTGTAAGTTACAAACTTATCCATTTAATATCTCACGAACATCAACAAAATGGCCAGCAATAGCTGCGGCTGCAGCCATTTCAGGACTTACCAAATGCGTTCTACCACCAGCACCTTGACGACCTTCAAAGTTTCTATTAGAAGTTGATGCACAATGTTTACCTTCTGGTAATTTATCATCATTCATCGCTAAACACATAGAGCATCCAGGGTTACGCCATTCAAAACCTGCATCAATAAAAACTTTATCTAAACCTTCTTTTTCTGCCTGTTTTTTTACCAGACCAGAACCAGGGACAGCTAATGCTTGCTCAACTAAAGATGAAATCTTTTGACCTTTTAGTATTCTTGCTGCGGCTCTAAAGTCTTCTATGCGTGCATTGGTACAAGATCCAATAAAAACATACTGGACAGGAATGTCTTTAATTGCCATATTAGCTTCTAAGCCCATATATTCCAAAGCTCGCATTATACCTGACGCTTTAACAGGGTTTTTTTCATTTTTAGGATCAGGAATTATACCACTAATACTAGTAACCATTTCAGGAGTAGTTCCCCAAGAAACCTGTGGTTCTATCAAGCTCCCATCCATCTCCACCACTTTATCAAAATAAGCATTATCATCAGTTTTTAACTCACGCCAAGAAGCAACTGCTTTCTCCCAATTATCACCTTTAGGGGCAAAGGGTTTATTTTTAACATACTCAATAGTTTTTTCATCAATTCCAGTTAAGCCAACTCTAGCTCCAGCTTCAATTGCCATATTACAAATAGTCATCCGACCTTCAATAGACATTTCACGAATAACCAAACCTTTAAATTGCATAGCATGACCATTAGCTCCTGCAGTACCTATTTTACCGATAAGTGCAAGCACTACATCTTTTGGAGTAACTCCTGCTTGCAAAGTTCCTTCTACCCTTACCAACATATTTTTCATTTTTTTCTGGATTAAGCATTGGGTTGCCAAAACATGTTCAACTTCAGAAGTTCCAACCCCGTGAGCTAAAGCGGCTAAAGCACCATGGGTAGCAGTATGAGAATCTCCACAAACTAAAGTCATGCCAGGTAAAGTTGCACCTTCCTCAGGACCTACTACATGCACAATACCTTGGCGAACATCACCTATTCCAAAAACAGTAATGCCAAATTCGGCAGTATTCATGCCCAAAGTTTGTACTTGAATTCTAGAAATTGGGTCAAGTATATCCTCTACAGTTTTATACTCGGTAGTTGGCACATTATGATCTAAGGTTGCAAGATTTGCATCTATTCTCCAAGGCTTTCGCTTTGCCATCCGCAAACCTTCAAATGCTTGTGGAGAAGTAACTTCATGTAATAATTGACGGTCGATATAAATCAAAGCTGTTCCCTCGTCATCTTCACGAACAACATGAGCATCCCATAACTTATCATACAAAGTCTTCCCGATCCTCTCAGACATTGCTATAATCCCACCTTAATTTAAAATTTCTGAAACATATCATTATAACAAAGAATTTCAACATGAGCTATCGTATTAAAGAAGCCTTTTATTCACTACAAGGTGAAGGATTTCATACTGGCAGAGCTGCCATATTTTGCCGTTTTTCAAGCTGTAATTTGTGGACTGGCAAAAAGGCTGATAAAGATGATGCGCTTTGCAATTTTTGCGACACAGATTTTTTAGGCATAAATGGGCAAAATGGTGGCAAATTTGAAACCGCAGAAAAACTTGCCTTACACCTTTTAAAACTATGGCCTGCAAAAGATATAAAGCCTTTTTTTGTATTAACTGGTGGCGAGCCTTTATTGCAAGTAGATCAAAAACTTATTGATACCTTTCATACTCATAACATAGAGATTGCGATAGAAACTAATGGGACTAAAAAAGCTCCTGAAAACATTGACTGGATTTGTGTCAGCCCAAAACCTAATGCACCATTAATTTTAGACCATGGTGATGAAATAAAATTAGTTTATCCACAACAAGAAATTACCCCTGAATCAGTAAAAAACTTAAAATTTAATTTTTTCTATCTACAAGCTATGTTTGACCAAAACCCTGTAATATCAGCAAAAAACTTACAGAAAACGGTTGGTTATTGTCTTGAAAACCCACAATGGATCTTAAGTTTACAAACCCACAAAATACTTAATATTGACTAGTAGTAGGTACCCTGCCTAAAATCCCAAGTATTGAAGTGTTCCGCTAGTAATTCCATAATCTTTTCATTATCAAGACCTTTGCGGATAATTGTTGGACAAGGTGTAATTTCTCTTTTACCTTCTTGCATTGCAACTAGAGTTCCTGTTGCATCTACCATAGATACCATTACACCTTGCTCATGGCGAGTTTTAGCGTTACTATCTGGCTGAATTGATGCCACATAATCGTTGGCTTCTATTTTTAAATCAACCGCACTTTCAATTCTTTCTCCAATACCAGTAATTAAACCTCGATTACCTTTTCCTGAAGGATTTGCTGAACTTGCAAAGATTAGTTTTTGCTTAGTATCCCATAGCTCTTTAACAATTTGTTCGCTTGGTGTTCCAAATTTAATAACAAAACAGCTAGTATCTCTTTTATCCATCATTAGTTCTTTACAACCATCGTCTGGAATGTATTTCATAGCACCTTTTTTCCAAGGCAGAATGCAACCTAACAAAATATCTTTGTCCCAATGAGCTTGATAAAAAGCTTCGATTTCTGGATTTAATTCTGCCAATTCCTTTAGCTGCTCCATTGATGAACAAAGTACAACTCCCGGCTTATTTAAGTTACGCTGTTTTGCATTAAATTTACGATTTAAACCTTCTCTATCTGAAGTCATAATTATATAACCAACTTTAGTTGGAGAAACTATTGCTCCACCATCGGCACTAAGTATTGCTACCCCAGTTTCATTTGCTGAACCTGACCAGCTTTCTGATTTAGACATACTATCTCCTAAAGAATCTTCTTGGAACTTTAAAAGAAAAGATTATACCATTTGCTACTATTTTTCTAAGATAATTTCACCCCTCCCTAGGTATTTTGTTAAAATATTCAACTCACTATTTAATCCGAGAATCCAAGCATGCAAGTACAGGATATGGAAAAATTTCAACAAATATTAAATTGGGTTTTTTCTTACTATGAAAAGGAATTAACCGATTTAACTTATGAAATGTACTGGAATGGTTTAAAAGAATACTCTATTGGACAGGTACAAGAAGCTTTTAATGCACACCTACAACACCCCGAAGATGGCAAGTGGTGGCCAAAAGTTTCAGATATCATTAAAAATTGCAAAGGTAGTACCCAAGATAGTGCTATGCAAGCTTGGCATGAAGTTGAGACGGCTATCCGCAAAGTTGGTGCTTATCAAGATGTAGTATTTAGCGATCCAATAATTCACCAAATAATATACAAAATGGGTGGCTGGATAGATTTTTGTAATATAACTGATGAAAAATCTTTAACCTTTAAAGCAATTGAGTTTAAAAAATCTTATCGTGCTTTATATGCAACCCCAAAACAATTGCAACCACCTGTTGAATTAACTGGTATTATAAATTCTCAAAACGCCAAAATTAAAGGTGCTAAAAAACAAGCACCAGTTTTAATCGGCAATATTGAAAAAGCCAAGCAGGTATTACAAAAACTAATTGCTCCTGATAATATAATTACTATCCATCGTCAAGTAAAAAAAGTAGCAAACAAACTGGTCAAGAACTAAATGAATTTTCAATTTAATCCATCTGTAGCTAAATCCCTATCTCTTGAAGAAGCTATTGTAATAAGCTGGATAGAACATAATCTAAAGTCAAAACAAATTAATTGGCAAGAAGTAGAGGTGATTTTTTCTTTTTGGGCAGAAGAACTACTCATACAAACTTTTGCTCAACTACAAACTAAGCAATTATTGCACGAAAAGAGAGATCCGCAAGGTAATTGTTCTTTTAAAATAAATTTAGCTAAATATAAAGAACTAACTGGGCAAACATTACAGCAAAACTTGCCTAAAGCTCAAGCGACTATTTTAGATACAAATCTAAAAAAACATTTACAAAGATTTAAAAATAATGATAGTTTACTAAATAAAAAACTAAGTTTATTAATCGAACAAAACCACCAAGAAATGATTAATTATGCTACCGAAGAAGGTTTACCTTTAGATGTCGCTAATGCTAGTTTTGATAAGTTTTTACACTATATATCTTCCCATCCAGATAAATTTTGGAATACAGATCTTACTTCTTACTGGGGTTTTTGGGTAAGTAATAACATAGATAGACAAAAAGCTACTACTAAAGGACAGGGTAAGCGAACAGCTATAGAAAAATCAAATGTTCATTCAGGATCAAACTGGCTAAAAAAGAAAATAGCAAACAAGCAAGTTCACTCTAGCTTAGAAATAACCCGCAGATAAAAAAACATCTTAGCTAAATTTAGATCAATACAAACTTACTTTAAAGTTTTATAACTTTCTTTTCTATCTATCTCTGCACTTTCAAAAATTGCACTAATTCTTGCATTATATTCAGATTCAGAATGGGTTGATTCTACAGACATTTTCAATTGTTCAGCTTCTTCTTTAGACAAGGTAATAGAACCATCCTTTACTGAAATCACCTCTATTAGGACACTATCTCCAGTAGGATAAACAGCACTAGTAAAAGTAGATTTATCGCCAACTGGTCGAGGAGTTTTAAATAAAACCTCAATTATTTGTGGTAAAACTTCACTATCTTGGCGATTTACCCACCCTTTAGCTTGATATTCTAGCCCTTCTTTTGCAAAAAACTCTAATTTAGCTCCTGAATTAAGCTTAGCTAAAATATCTTTTGCTAAATCAGCAGAGGCTTTTATTCCAGCTTGTTTTTTTATCTCTGCGGCGATATTCATAGAAACTTCAGCCAACTCTTGTTGTTTTTCAACAATTATCTGATTAATTCTAATAACAACTGAAGAAATATCAGAAAGTTCTATCGTGGAACTATTTATTTTATTTTTCATCACTTCTTCTGAAAATGCGGCTACCACTACTTTAGAATTAGAAGCAAGTACCCCCTCCCCACCATCTTTAGAAAAAGCCGTGCTAGTTTTAACCTTAATCCCAAGCTCATCAGCTGCAATCTCTAAAGTATCTGGATGCTCATAAGTCAATGTATTTAACTTATCAAGTAAATTAAAATATTGTTTTTCAGCCTCTTTTTCACGAAAGGAGTTTTCAACCTCATTTTTAACATCCTTATAGGCTTTAATATATTTAGGATAGATTTTATTTAGCTTAATTAAGTGATAACCAAAATCAGTTTTTATAGGTTCACTAATCTGCCCTTCTTCCAAAGAGAACACTGACTCATCAAATTCTGCAACCATTATTCCCTGCTTAAATTTACCTAAATCACCACCAAGATTAGCAGAACCAGGGTCATCAGAATTTTTTCTTGCTAATTTTGCAAAATCTTCTCCTGCTTTAATTTTATTTTGTATTTCGATAATTTTTTGCAAAGCTTCTACATCTTTTCCTGTATTATCAACTTTAACTAGTATATGGCTGGCTTCTCGTTGCTCTACAGAAGTAAATTGGTCTTGATTGTCTTGATAGTAGTTTTTTAAATCGTCTTCATTAACCACTATTTTTTTAGCTATATCCTGTTGAGAGAGTAATAAATAATCTACTTTTACTTTTTTAGAAGTTATAAAGTTTTGTTTATTTTTATCATAAAAATCAGCAACCTTATCTTTAGTTATTTTAATCTTTTTTGCCAATTGGTTATGGTCAATGCGTAAATAATTAAAGTTTCTTTCTTGTTGTTGCAATTTAGCTAGTTGTTTTACCTGAGTCTGTGTAGCAATAGCAGAAGAAGAAGACAATTCTTTATATTGATTTTCAATTAAAAACATTCTTTGTTCATATTCGTATCTTGCAACACTTAACCCATTATTAGATAAAATTAAGCTATAGGTTTCCTTATCAAACTTACCATCTTTATGAAATATAGCAGACGATTCAATCGTTGCAGACAACTGTTCATCAGATACCACAACATCATTATCAGATGCCCATTGCTGTATTACCCTAGATTCTATTAAAGAGTCTAAAACTTTAGTTCTTAAGACTTCATCTTGTACTATTTGATCATACAAATCCCCAAGTTGAGAGTGTAATCGTTGTTTTTGTCGATGATATAAAATCAAAAATTCCGTACCAGTAATATCTTTGCCATTCACTTCTGCAACAATAATTGTTCTTTCAGATTGTGCGTACTGCTCTATCCCAAATAGAGCAAAAGTTACCACAATTAAAGCAACGATTGTCCAAGCAATCCAACCTTGAGAATTTTCTCTTATCTTTTGTAACATCATACTATCCTAAATTAATTTTAACTATCAAAAGGGTCTGCTAAAACTAAAGTTTCAGCCCTATCTGCTCCTGTTGACAAAATTGCCACAGTAACACCAATTTCTTGCTCTAAATATCTAATATATTTTTTTGCTTCTCTAGGTAAATCATCCCAAGAGTTTACTCCTAAAGTTGAAGACTGCCAGCCTTTCATGGTTACAAACTGTGGTTCAACCAACTCATACTCATCAGCACTAGTAGGTGGTAACAGTGTTTTTTTACCATTTACAATATAATGAGTACAAACTTTAATTTCTACGAGGGTATCCATCACATCTAATTTGGTTAGGCAAATCCCTGTTAGTCCGTTTACCTGTGCGGAACGGCGTAATGCAACCGCATCAAACCAACCGCATCTTCTTTGACGACCTGTTGTAGCCCCAAATTCATGTCCCCTTGTGCCTAAAATTTTACCAATCTCATCGCCAACATCTTTTTCCACATCATAACAAAGCTCGGTTGGAAAAGGTCCCGCTCCTACGCGAGTTGTATAAGCCTTGGTAATACCTAGCACATAATCAAGCTCACAAGGCCCTATACCACTACCTGATGAAGCACCTCCTGCAGTAGTATTCGATGAAGTTACAAATGGGTAGGTTCCTTGGTCAATATCTAATAAAGTGCCTTGAGCACCTTCAAACATTATATTTTTACCTTGTGCATTATAGTTAGCAATTAAGCTTGATATGTCGGCTAACATAGGGGTAATTAATTTTTCATAAATTTTACATTTTTCCCATAGCTGATCAAACTTAACTGCTTCTGTTTTATAGAAGTTAACTAGCATAAAATTATGGTATTCGACAATAGCAGCTAGTTTTTCTTTAAACTTGAACATGTTTTTAAAGTCGCCTGCTCTTAATCCACGCCTAGCTACTTTATCTTCGTAAGCGGGCCCTATACCTCTGCCAGTTGTTCCTATAGCTTTTTTACCACGAGCTATTTCTCTGGCTTGGTCTAATGCCACATGGTAATCTAAAATAATTGGGCAGGCATCGCTTATTTTTAAGCGTTGTTTAACCTTAAGACCTGTTTCTTCTAGCTGGGTTACTTCTTTAGTTAAAGCGGCAGGACAAACTACCACGCCGTTACCTATTAAGCAGTCGACATTTTCACGCAAGATACCTGAAGGGATTAAATGTAAAACAGTAGTTTTATCACCTATAACTAGGGTATGTCCTGCGTTATGTCCGCCTTGAAAACGCACTACGGCGGCAACTCTGTCGGTTAATAAATCGACTATTTTACCTTTACCCTCATCGCCCCATTGAGTTCCGACCACAACAATATTTTTTTTCGTCATTTATTTCTCTATTTTTTAACTAACTGCCACTGAGCATTATCCAAACTTAGATAACTTTGCCCAGTAGGAATATCATCATTTTTATAAAATCTTTTTACTATGCTATGCTTTCTAATCTCAGCAATCTTATTTTCTAGCTTTATATCAGCTATAACTGGTGCATAAATAACTGCTTTATAATTTGGGATAATATTTGGCAATATATCTAAACTACTGCGTAAATCAAGACTAAACCCTGTTGCTGGTTTTTGCATGCCAAAGTCTGCAGCTATGCCATCATAACGACCTCCCTTGGCGATTCTATGCAGTTTTTTATCTGCCGCATAACAACTAAAAATTACCCCAGTATGATAATCAAAGCCTCTTAAATCTGCTAAATCTAAGTGTATGGTTAAATTATCTGCTGATCTACTAAAGTAATCATTAATTTTTGATAACCTGTTAAGACTCTTATCAATATTTACTGAAATATCAGATAACAATAACTTTGCCTTATTTAAAACTGTTTGGGCATTGCCACATAAAGATAATAAATTTTTAAATGCATGTTTTATTTTTTTATCTATAACTAAATTTTCAACAAAAAAATCAAACTCAGGAACTGCTTTGCGCTGTAGGATATTTATGAGCTGTATCTTTTGTTGTTCATCAAATTTAGAAACTTTCATTAGCTCATCAACAACAGAAACATGACCTAAACTTAAGGTTAGATTGCATAATCCTAGTGAAAATAAAGCGTATATCATCGTGTCAATAACTTCAATATCACTTGCAACCGTTGCATCACCAAAAAGCTCAGCGCCAATCTGTATCGGGCTTCTTGAGCCTTTAGCTTTGTTATTTTTACTTTTTAAAACCTCTCCAACATAGCATAAACGAACAATTTTTGTATTTTTAAAAACAGGATGAGTAATCATTCTTGCTACTTGCGGTGTCATATCCGTGCGTACCCCCATCATCTTTCCTGATTCTTGATCAGTAAAACGACAAGTCTCTGTAGCCAAATTATATGCAGTACCTGTTAAGAGAGAATCGGTAAACTCGGCAATCGGTGGTAAAACTAACTTATAGCCAAACTTATCAAAGCCATCTAATAGCTGACGCCGATAATACTCTAACTTTTTTGCCTGATGTGGTAAAAGATCTTCAATACCTTCTGGGGTAAACCAAATATTTTGTTGCATAGGTTTTCTTTAATTAAATTTAATTTAATACATATAAAACAGTCATTCCGATGGCAATACTTATCAACCCCATCATTCTTAAGTTTTTTTCGTCTTGTTCTATAGCTTGTGTAATCATGTGCTTCCAAAACTTAGGAAAGACAAAAGGCAATAAGCCCTCAAAAATAAATACCAAAGCTATAGCAGCCAAAAATAAATTTTCTGTCATCAATAATATCCATAAAAAAGGTGACTTATGCCACCTTTGTTACAATCATTCTAAAATTACTTTTGTTTATTAAAGTATTTAAAGAAATCTGATTTAGGGTCTATAACCATTACATCAGATTTTTTATTAAATGCACTTTGGTAAGAGTTTAAGCTTTGGTAAAAAGAATAAAACTCAGAATCTTTGGTATAAGCCTTAGCATAAATTTCTGTAGTTTTACCATCTGCCTCCCCACGAATCTTCTCAGCATCTCTAAAGGCATCTGCACTAATAACTGTTTTTTGTCTATCTGCATCTGCTTTTATTCTTTCTGCCGCTTCAGAACCTTGTGAACGAAGATCATTAGCTACTCTATTTCGCTCAGCAGCCATTCTTCTATAAACAGTTTCATTAATATCTTTTGGTAAATCTACACGTTTAATTTGCACATCAACAATATCAATACCAAAAGATCCTACTGATTTAGAGGTATTTTCTTTGATATCTTCAACAATTAAACTACGATCTTGGGAAATGACTTCTTGTACAGTTCTAGTACCAAATTCGGCACGCAAGCCATCTTTTATAATTTGCCCTAAACGCATATTTGCTAATCTAATATCGCCATTCATAGTTGTATAAAACTTTGTAGCATCAACAATACGCCACTTAACAAAAGAATCTACAATTAAATTTTTCTTTTCGCTAGTTAAATAACGCTCTGGTGCAGCATCTAAGGTTTGTAAACGGGCATCGAAGTGTTTTACCTTGTTCACAAAAGGGGTTTTAAAGTGCAGTCCAGGTTTAACATCCGCTTCTATAATTTCTCCAAATCTAAAAACTAATGCTGTATCGCCTTCCTGTACCGTATATAAAGAATTTATTGCTAAAAATAAAACTGCTGCTATTGCTATTACAATTGAAAGAATAGTATTCATTTTAACGAATCTCCCTTTTTCTTAAAAAATCACGGATATTACTAGACCTATTTGTATTGTTATTTAGTGTATTTGGTGCAGAAGAAGTTGTATTTAGCGCAGAAGACGCCGAACTAAAAGGCACATTAACCTGACTAGTTTGTTGGCCAATCATTTTATCTAGCGGTAAATAAAGTAGATTAGTTCCACTTTCTGAACCTACAAATATTTTAGACGTAGAGCCAAATACATTAGTAATCGCCTCTAAATATAATCTTTCTCTGGTTACCTTAGGTGCTTTTTTGTATTCCAGCAATACACTATTAAAACGACTAGCTTGACCTGTTGCTCTTGCAATTACAGAATCATAATAAGCCCTTGATTCCTCAATCTGTCTTGCTGCTTGCCCCCTTGCCTTTGGCAAAATATCATTGGCGTAAGCTTCTGCTTCGTTTATTAATCTTTCTCTATCTTCACGAGCTTTAACAACATCGGCAAAAGCTCCTTGTACTTCCTCTGGTGGTTGGGCATCTTGCAAGTTTAGTGAAGTTATGATTAAACCAGCGCTATAAGCATCTAATTTTACTTGTGTAATACTTTTTACCTTAGTAACTACCTCATCACGACCTTCTGTTAGCACAAAATCCATAGTACTTTTACCAACGGTTTCTCGCAAGGAAGCCTCGGTTAAGGATCGTAAGGTAATATCTGGATCAGATATGGTATATAGGTATTTTTTAACATCTGACACCTGATATTGTACAGCTATCTTTATATCAACTATATTTTCATCTTTAGATAACATCAAAGCTTCTGATGGTACTGAGCTACTACGATTGTTTAGATCAGAGCGATAGCCTATTTCAGCTGTACGAATTCTATCTACATTTACAATAGTTTTAGATTCAATAGGCCAAGGAATATGCCAACGAAGACCCGCAGTAGTTTCTTCATAAAAAGCTCCAAAGCGTTTAACAACAGCTCTTTCCGATTGATCAACCTGATAGATTCCACTAGCTATCCAAAGAACGGCAACTATCAACCCAATAGTAAAGTAACCTTTTTTATTAAAGCCATTACCAGAATTATTACCATTACCACCAAAAAAATCTTGTATTTTTTTGATCATTTCTTCTAAATCTGGTTCAGACCTTGAACTATTAGGGTTTTTGGGGCTATCGGGCTTTTTGTTTCCACTAGGCTTGTTCCCATTACCCCAAGGATCTTGCCCTGGTTTACCTGGCTCATTCCATGCCATTATTTTCTCCATTATTTATAAAAATATTATTCAATTTACTATTTTAAGTTCAAAACCATTAAAAGTCATTAACTAATCTTATAATTTATTAGTTATTTTTAATTTAACCTTAATTATTTCTGGCCAATCTTGTATAGAATCCAATTCTTTTTGGGTTAGTAGCATAGTAAACTGGCTATTACCTTCATCATTAAAATCTTCTTCAAGTATAGTACCTAGTGCATAAAGCTCAGACCTTCTTTTTCCTGCTTGCATATCAAGTTCAATATAAGCAGTTACAAACCTGCCTCTAAAAAAACTAGCTAGTGCATCTAGCATTAAGTCTATGCCTTGGTTTTTTTTAGCTGATAACCAAATCCTATGTGCGACATTATCATTATTATAGTCTATATGCGGCTCTACCTGTGATTTAAGGGCATCAATTTTATTGTAGACTAATAACTGAGGAACACTACCTGCTCCTAGCTCATTAATCACCTCTGCCACATCATTTATTTTTGCAGCTCTATATGGATCTGCTGCATCAACCAAATGGATGAGCAAGTCAGCCTCGCTGGTTTCTTCAAGGGTAGATTTAAAGGCGGCGACTAAGTCATGTGGAATATGGCGGATAAAACCAACAGTATCGGCAAGAATGATAGAGCCAGCGCCAGGTAGGCGAACTTTTCTTAAGGTAGAGTCAAGAGTTGCAAACAATCTATCCTCAGCATAGACATCTGCTTTAGTTATTTGATTAAATAGAGTGGATTTTCCTGAATTGGTATAGCCGATGATAGTAATAGTTGGTAATAGCGATTTTTTTCTTGATTTACGCCCTAGCTGTCGTTGAGAGCGTACTTTTTGAATTCTATTTTCCAGCTGTTTTATTTTACCCTGTACTAGTCGTCTATCGGTTTCTAGCTGGGTTTCACCAGGGCCTCTAGCACCAATACCACCTTGTCTATCTAGGTGTGTCCAGCCTTTTACCAAACGAGTGGACATCCTTTTAAGTTGGGCTAATTCAACTTGTAGTTTACCTTCATGCGATCTTGCTCGTTGGGCAAATATATCAAGAATTAAGCCTACTCTATCTAAAACTTGGCATTCTAATAATTCGCTGATATTTCGTTCTTGGGAGGGGCTAAGGGCATGATTAACGATTACCACATCAGCATCATGTAAATCAACTGCTTGTTTGATTTCTTCTACCTTGCCTTTACCCACAAAAAACTTAGGATCTGGTGATTGGCGTTTAGTAGTTATTAACTCACAGATTTCTGCACCTGCAGAATCTACTAGTTCGTAGAATTCTTCTAGAATTTCACGATCTTCTTCGTGATAAAAATCAACATGAACCAAAATAGATTTTTCAAGTTCTTTCTGCTCAAACCTACCAAATAATTCCATTATTTAGCCGAGTATATTAAGTAGATAAATTGTAATACTTTTCTCAAAAGATATATTCTATTCGTTATTTTTTACTGGAGCTTCTTTGTCGTAATACTTAGGTTTACTAGCAGGCACAATTGTAGAGATAGCATGTTTATAGACCATTTGAGTTACACTACTTTTTAACAACACCACAAATTGATCAAACGCATCAACTTGCCCCTGTAATTTGACTCCATTTACTAAATATATAGCAACACTAATCTTTTCTTTGCGTAAGGCATTTAAGTATGGATCTTGAATTGGTAAAACTTTTGGCACTTTTTTATTCTCCTAGTTTTTTCAAGATGAAAGAAATTAACTTTGTCGATAATACTAGCACATAGCAAAAACAAAAGTAACTTAAAAAAGGCTCCTTAACTATTTAGTAAGAGTTCTACACAAACAAGTTGCTCTGCTATTGATTTTTTATAAGGGTCTAGTTGAACTAAACCCTCTTCTTTTCTAAGCCAAGTAACCTGTCTTTTGGCTAGTTGTCTGGTTGCTATAATAGCTTTATCGGCAAAAGAATCATAATCATACTCGCCTAGTAGATGTAGCCAAGCTTGTCGATAGCCGACGCTTCTCATCGCTGATGAATCTGCATCTAGTTGTTCATTGGCCATTAGTTTTGACACTTCTGATAAAAAGCCTTGTTCTAGCATTGTCTTAAGCCTAGTAGCTATTTTCTGATGTATTTGAGCTCTATCTTCTGGTAATAGTGCTATTTTTTTTAGCTTAAAGTCTTTAAGAGCTGTATTTTGGGTCTCTGTTTGTAGCTGGCTGATTGATTTGCCAGTTAGTTGAAACACTTCTAAAGCTCTAACAATCCTTTGCGAGTCATTAAAATGGATTTTTACTGCTGCTTGTGGGTCAATTTTAGCTAATTGCTTGTGGGTTTTTTCAGCATCTTGCTGCCAATTAGCAAATATTTTAGCTCTTAGTTTATTGTCTGCTGAAGGTAGTTTTGCCATGCCTTTTTGTAAGGCATTAAAATACATCATAGTCCCGCCTACAAATACTGGCAAACGATTACGGGCAAATATTTCTATTACTAGTTTATGTGCATCTGCCACAAATTCAGCGGCAGAATAACTATCAGTTGGTTCAATAATATCAATTAAATGATGAGGGACTTTATCTCTATCATTGATGGACGGTTTAGCAGTACCTATATCCATTCCTTTATAGATTAAAGCAGAATCGACGCTTATAATCTCTACCTCAAGAGTCTTGGCAAGAGCCATAGAAAGTTGGCTTTTCCCACAAGCGGTTGGTCCCATAATAGCTAGGCAAGTTTTTTGTTTAATTAACTCCGCCAACACATCTTGCACCCCTATTTACCCCGCATAAATAAAGCGTCTAACTGCTCCATAGAAAGTTGCACCCAAGTTGGTCGCCCGTGATTGCATTGATTAGAGGCATCGGTTATCTCCATGTCTCTTAAAAGAGAGTCCATTTCAGCGATACTCATTTTACGATTAGCACGAATAGAACCATGGCAAGACATGGTGGATAAAATATTGTTAATTTTTTGTTCTACCAATTCAGAGGAGCCTACTATTGCAAAGTCTGCCAGCATATCATTAACCAGCTTTACTATATCGGTTTTAGCTAATAACGCTGGTACTGCGGTTATTTTTAACTGTTCAGGTCCAAATGTTTCCCCCGCAAAACCTAGCTTAGTAAAGTGTGTTTCATAACTTAAAAAGGTAGTTACCTGTGATGCCTCTAATGCCACTACTACTGGCACTAATAAAGGTTGAGAAATTAAACGGCTTTGTTGCCATTGAGTTTTCATTCGTTCATAGATGATGCGTTCGTGGGCAGCATGCATATCAACTAATACTAAGCCATGTTGATTTTCTGCCAAGATAAACACCCCTTTAATTTGAGCCTTGGCAAAACCTAAAATAGGAGTAGTACTAGCTGGATAATTTTCGGTTTCTTCTGCTACGCCATCATGTTGTTGTGGTGTAGATTGTTGCTGATACTGAAATTGCATTGAAGCTTGATAGTCTTGTTGAGGCAAGCTATTAGCATCTTGCCTATTAAGGATATAAGCTGATTTAGCAACTAAATTTGGTTGATTAGCTATTTTGTTAGGGGGGGGGGGTACAAAATTACCAACAGGTTTAGCAACTTCTTCACGGATAGAGCGGCGTAAAAAATCATACACCCAGCGTCCATTAGCAAATCTAACCTCATACTTTGCTGGGTGAACATTGACATCAACCAAGTTTAGTGGAATATCTAAGAACAACAAATAAGCAGGTTGTCGTCCATGGTATAGCACATCGGCATAGGCTTGTTTTACGGCATAAGAGAGTAGTTTATCGCGCACAATGCGGCCATTCACAAAAATATACTGCATATCAGACTGACTGCGATTAAAAGTTGGTAAAGCTAGCCAGCCGGAAACTTTAATATCTTGGGCGGATAAATCTATCGTAAAACTCTGCGCCACGAAAGGTGTGCCCATTAGTTGTTTTAAACGATTTTTTAAACTTACCTCATCATCTGCGATATGTACTTGATTGGTGATTTTGCCATTATGAACTAACTTAATAGCAATATTAGGTCGGCTTAGCATTACTCTTTTTACCAGTTGGCTAATTTGTCCGAATTCAGCACGCACAGTTTTCAAAAACTTTTTTCGTGCGGGAGTATTGAAGAATAAATCTTTTACAGTTACTGTTGTACCTATTGGGTGAGCGGAAGGGATCAAGTCAGACCACCCCCCCCCCCCTTCTGCTTGTAAAGACCAAGCATTTTTTTCTTCTTGATAACGGCTTGTAATATTAAAACGAGAAACTGAGCTAATACTAGCTAAAGCCTCGCCACGAAATCCTAGGGTTGCTACTGCTGATAGACCTTCTAAGCTATGTATTTTACTAGTGGCATGGCGACTAACAGCAAGGATAAGTTGTTGTTTTTTAATTCCGCAGCCATTGTCCCTTACTATAATGGATTTTTCACCACCCTCTTCAATTAGGATTTCAATTTGATTAGCTCCCGAGTCGAGGGCATTTTCTAGCAGTTCTTTTACTACAGCGGCGGGTCGTTCTACTACCTCACCAGCGGCGATTTGATCGGCTAAGTGTTGTGGTAATAGAGAAATTTTATGAGTATTATTGGCAGACAAAATCTAAAGCTTATTAGTTGTAATAAAGGAGGATTATACTTTAATTAAGGAGAAACTTAATAGCCAAATAAATTATCTGCGGGGGGGGGGGGGGGGGGGGAAAGATTAAATATAATATTTTAAAAATAAAA
>DBOE01000054.1:0-1009 GCA_002299585.1 Hydrogenovibrio sp. UBA654
TTTAAAAAATTATATTTAAAAAAACCATGTTTTAAAAAACTATCGTTAGAAACTCTACCCTTATAAGAGTTATTAATAGATTTAATTTTTTCAGTAATTTTATTTGAATAAAGAATAGTTTTATTAAAAATAAACCAAATATACTTACCTGTGTAGTCAGAAATAGTTAACCATGAAAGACTGGTGAACAAGCTAAAAGAGACAATAAATAAGACTAAAAAGGCTAAGGTAGTTCCAAGTAAATCAATAGAGGAAACCAACCAACCGCTAAGCTCGTAACCAATAACCCCCCCTGATGAATATGGAAGATGTATATAGCTTTGCGTAGGTTCCATATACAAACTAGTTAAACCAGCACCAGTAGTTATTAATAAAACTAGACCAACTAGGCTGATAAAAAACTTAGCAAAATCCATATCAGACTCGGCTTTAATCTTTAAGGTAACCATACCTGCCATAAAAATACCAAAAGGTATTAATAGGCTAAAAACTCCAAACATATAAAATAAAAATGAGGCCATCCAAGCCCCTGTTTCACCACCATAATTTAAAATATCTTTAGTTGCAAAAGCGGTTCCAAAGCCTGGGTCGGATTCATGATAACTAAATAATACTAAGAATAAAAAAAATGCTAAACCAATACACGCTAGAACAATTGTATCTTTTAATAGCCAATTAATTTTATCAGAACTGGCTGTTATTTTATTTGTTGCTTTGTTGTACTGCCTAGTTTTTCTTAATGTTGATTTATTAGTAACAACCATTTTAAAATAATGTTTAATTTAATTAAATAAGATGTCTATAATACATCAAACACTAGCTAAAAAACAATCAAAGGTAAATAAAATGAAATCACAACACCACCATCTTTTGATATTAGGCTCAGGCCCTGCTGGATATACTGCAGCAGTATATGCAGCTAGAGCAAATTTACAACCAGTAATTATCACGGGTATGCAACAAGGAGGTCAACTAACTACTACCACCGAAGTTGATAACTGGCCAGGAG
>DBOE01000054.1:1332-17632 GCA_002299585.1 Hydrogenovibrio sp. UBA654
GAAGTTGATAACTGGCCAGGAGATCCTGAAGGTTTAACAGGACCTGATTTAATGGAAAGGATGCAAAAACATGCTGAAAAATTTGGTACAGAAATTATCTTTGATCATATTCACACCGCAGAACTAAAAAATAAACCTTTTAAATTAATTGGTGATTCTGCTATTTATACTTGCGATGCCTTAATTATAGCTACTGGAGCTTCAGCCAAATATTTAGGGCTTGAATCAGAAGAAAAATTTAAGGGTAAAGGTGTTTCTGCTTGTGCTACTTGTGACGGTTTCTTTTATCGTAATCAAAAAGTAGCAGTTATAGGCGGTGGTAACACAGCGGTTGAAGAAGCTCTATATTTATCCAATATCGCCGCAGAAGTTACTATAGTACATAGAAGAGATAAATTTGCCTCTGAAAAAATCCTTGCGGATCAATTACTAAATAAAGCTAAAAATGGTAATATAAACATTGAATTTGAACAACAATTAGATGAGGTTTTAGGGGATAATGTAGGAGTTACAGGTTTACGTTTAAAGAGCTCTAAAACTGGCACTACCAAAGAAATAGATGTAGCTGGTGTGTTTATAGCAATTGGGCATACACCAAATACAGGGATTTTTAATGGACAACTTACCATGACTAATGGCTACTTAAAAGTAGCAAGTGGCTTACAAGGTAACGCAACCCAAACCTCAATCAATGGCGTTTTTGCCGCAGGAGATGTAATGGATCAAGTTTATAAACAAGCTATCACTTCTGCTGGAGCTGGATGTATGGCAGCCCTAGATGCTGAAAAATTTTTAGATAATTTAGAACAATAGTTTTACCCTAATCCCCCTACATTAAAGAATTATAATTTTATATCAATAGGATAATATAACATGCAAAAAACTACCCTAGCCCTATCAATTGCTTTATTATTAAGCACAAATGCAAATGCAGCTACAGAGCTTAAAACAATCACCCAAAAAGCAAGTTATGCTTTAGGTTCTGACTTGGCAAACAATTTTATTCGACAAGGTGTAGATATTGATTCAAAAGCTCTTCTCGCTGGGCTAGAAGATGTAATGAACAAGAAAAAATTACAGCTCACTGCTAAAGAAATGAGTGAAGCGGTTAATAATGTTAAAAAAGCAATGGTCGAAAAACAACTTAAAGCCAGAAAAGTTATTGGCGAAAAAAATGCAACTAAAGGTAAAGATTTTTTAGCTAAAAATAAAAATAAACCAAATGTAAAAACCTTACCTAGTGGTATACAATATATAGTTATATCAACAGGTAAAGGAAATTTTGCTACCGAAGATGATTACCTAAGTGCCCATTATAGAGGAACTTTAATTGATGGCACTGAATTCGATAGCTCATATAGTCGAAGTTCACCTATAGAGTTTCAAATGGGCAATGTTATTAAAGGCTGGGGCGAAGCTCTCAAAAAAATGAACCCAGGCTCTAAATGGAAAATATTTGTGCCATCTAATTTAGCATATGGTGAAAAAGGTGCTGGTAAATCAATCGGCCCAAACGAAACTTTAATTTTTGAAATTGAATTACTAACTATTAGTAAAACAAAAAATGTACACTAAGTAAGCAGATGAAATCAATGAGATTAATCCTTATTGTTTATGGGATCATACTTTTATTAGGTCTTATCTCAATGCTAACTAAAATTCACTATTTTGCTAACATCGCAGGTTTTATTGCTGCGGTTGGCTTTATGTTAGTATTTTTTAAAGATGTCCCAAAAACCTTAACCTTAGATGAAAAGGGAGAACTTAATAAATTTAAAAAATACTGGTATTTTGTATTTAGTTTTGGAGTTTTTTTTAGTCTACTATTTGGTAGCCTATGGAATAACCAGATGGGTGGTATGGCATCTTAAGGAGGCACTTAACAACTACTACTTCTTGAACTTAAAATCCATAAATAGATAAAACCATGATAGACTTATTTCCTTAATAAAAACTTGATAAATATTAAAATAATGACACTTAATAAGCAAGATTCTACCACTTTAATAAAACCAAAAGAAGCTACCATCGTTCAAAGAGCTGTTTCTAATAAAATCAAAAATCTTGCCCTACAACTGAATTTAACTAACTTGCAAGCAACCATTGTAGCCGGCAGATTATCTGAAGAGCAAGTTACTCAAGAAAATACGGATGCTAATTTAGAATTACTAGATAAAATAATAAACCCTAAACTTGCTCATTTACAGCACCCCAACCTATTAAAAAACTCTACTCAAGCTGCCTCTATTATTGCTGATGCGATAGAGTCAAATGGCAAAATTGTTTTAGCTACGGACTACGATACTGATGGTGTAACCTCTGCATGGATTGCCAATCGTGCCTTGGTAAGCTACTTTAATGTAGCAAAAGAAAGACTGGTTCAAGTTTTAGGCAATCGTAAAATAGGCTATGGAATAACTGATGAAGTTGTTGATAGAATTTTAGCTATTGATGATCCTATCGATTTAGTTATTTCTGCTGACCAAGGTTCAAGCGATGAGCCAAGAATTAAAAAGTTGAAAGATAACAATATTGCTGTTTGTGTAACTGACCATCACCAAATACCTGTTGAAGGAACTCCTAAAAGTGCAGTTTGTACGGTTAATCCGCAACAAGATGGCTGTGAATACGATAACTGTGTAGCAGGCTGTTTTGTTATTTTCTTAGTTATGACTCAGGTAAGAATAGAGTTAATTAATCGTGGCTATCTTAATGAAAATTCCCCAAGATTAAAAGAGCTTACTTCTAGCGTAGCACTAGGTACTGTCGCCGATAGTGTAAGTTTAAAAAGCATTAATAATAGAGCCATTATCAAAGCTGGCTTAAATGTCATTAACAAGTTTGAAGATGTTAGTTGGCAAGCTATACACGCACTAAATAGTAATAATGAACAACCTATTAATGCAGAATATTTAGGCTTTCAAGTAGCCACCAGAATTAACGCGGCTAGCCGTGTTAGTGATGTTATGACCGCATTTGATTTTTTAAATGCCGATAGTTTCCATGACGCTCAAAATCATCTAGACCAATTAAATTTAGATAATCTAAATCGTCGTGAACAACAATCCTCAATGCTAGAGCAAGCCAAAATATTTGCTAAAAATATCTTCTATGAAGGTAAATATAGTATGACTATTAAGATGGACGGGAATGCTGGCATTCAAGGAATTATAGCCTCTAGTATTGGTGAAAAATACGGCTTGCCTACTATTGCAATGACTGATTTAAAAGACGGTTTTTTAGCTGGTAGTGGTAGAGGAATTGTCTCTACAATTGACTTAAGGCAAGCCTTTCAAGATATGTCTGAGCAAAAACCTGATTTATTTAAGTCAATGGGTGGGCATAAAGGTGCTGTTGGCTGTATGATTCCTGTTGAGTTTTTTGATGATTTTAGTGAGTTATTTGAGCAAACTATCCAACAACAAATAGGTAACTCTTCTCCTAAATTAACCTTAGAAACAGATGGTGAATTAGCTGACTGGCAACTAGAAACTTCTTTAATTAATGAGTTAAATCAATTAGAACCCTATGGTAGAGAGTGGGAAAAACCATTATTTTCTGGTAATTTTTTTGTAGAAAAAATTAAAACTGTAGGTAAAGATAAAAACCATCTTTCATTACAGTTATATTTAGAAAATTCTAGTAAATCTTTAAATGCTATTTATTTTAATTGTGTACAAAATGGACAAGTACCATTTAATGTTAATGATGAAATTCAATGTGCCTACCAACCTAGTTTAAATACCTATTTTGGCAAAACAAGTTTACAACTAAAAATTCAAACTGCCAAAAAACTGTAATTAACTCAAAAACTTAATTATTTCTGCTTCAATCTCTGTTTTATTAATTACAGCTTTTTGAGTGATTTTTTTATTAAATAGCTCTAGTATTTGTGGGGCAATAGTTATATTAGCTATTACAGAAATTTTATTCAATGCATCAATATCATGCTCAAAATCTTCACCAGTTAGTGCTTTTGCAATCACTGGTGAAAACTTTGTCCATTCGGCCGTTGAATAGGCAATGGTTTTAAGAGATTTATCTGTACGGCAAGTATCATAGGCTTTAAAACAGGTTGCCGTATGTGGGCACATTAAGTAATTGGACTGGAAAGCTTGTTTTATATATTCAAGACCCTCATCATCTGAACAATAATCAGCGGCAAATGTTTTTTGAATACTTGTTAACTCCGCTTCAGTTAATTGATAATATTTTTCAGTATCTAGCTGTTGCATTAATTGCTTAGTTCTATCCGCGCCAAACATATCAAATAAAATTCTTTCTATATTTGATGACTTTAAAATATCCATAGCTGGTGAAGTAGTTGAGATTACTTTTAAGTTTCTTAAATCATAACTACCAGTATTAATAAATTTAGTTAGTACATTATTACTATTAGAAGCTATATGAATTTGCTTAACTGGCAAACCCATTTTTTTAGCATAATACCCTCCTAGAGCATTACCAAAATTGCCACTTGGTACATTCAAATAAACCTCTTCACCCATTGCTATTTGATTATTTTTTACTAGTTCTAAGTAGCTATAAATATGATAAATAGTTTGGAAAATAATTCGCCCAAAATTTACAGAATTAGCCGCAGATAATGAAATATGTTGTCGCTTTAAGGTTGCATTAAATTTTTCAGAAGTTAGTAGGTTTTTCAAGGCAGTTTGAGCATCATCAAAATCACCGTGAATACTTATTACTTTCAAATTATCAGCATCTTCGGTGACCATTTGTAATCGCTGAACATCAGAAGTTCCTCCATCAGGGTATAAGCAGACTACTTGCACATTCTTTTTGTTTTTAAAGGTTTCAAGTGCCGCAGGCCCAGTATCGCCACTAGTGGCGGCTAGAATTAAATATTTTTCATTTCTTTGTTCAGCAACCGCTGATAAAACTTTACCGAATGGTTGCAATGCCATATCTTTAAAAGCTCTGGTTGGCCCATGATAAAGCTCACTTACAAACAAATCATCATATACTTTTACCACTGGCACAGGGTTAGTCGCATCGTCAAATCCATCATATAAATCTAAGGCATCAGTAATTACTTCATCATTAATATCTATTTCAAAAGCGGTTAATACATCTTTAGCTAATTTTTTATAATTTGAATTAATATGTTGGTTAAAAAACTCTAAACTAAAACAAGGTAATGATTCTGGAGAATAAACCCCTCCAAAAGAAGACATAGGGCTAAGAATAGCCTGTGAGAAAGTAATTGCTATGGCTTTTTCACCATCATTACCACGGGTTTCAATAAAATTCATAGCATTAATACCTAGTTAAATTTTTGGATTGGTTTATTAAATCGCCAAAAACGCTTTAGCAATTTTGGGGTTAAGTGATAGCGTTTTTCCATACCCAAATCAATTAATAAGGAATCTATTTTACCTGTTTTTAGCTGTTGATATAAAGGTTCAAACCAAAGTTTATCTAACTTAACTAAACTCTCAATCCATTCTTGTTCATTCAAGTTTTCCAAATTTTGACTAACAGAGTCCAAACAAATTAAATCATGTTCCCCCCCCCCCCCTGTTGATAGAGATTATATATTTCATAGCTTTTACTTTCTTCAAACAGCTTAGATTTTGTTTGTTTGGCTAAACCTTGTAAATAAATATTATTTGAATGGATAGTGCAGTTTTCTCTAAGTTTAATATTTGCAGAATCTAGTTTACCCTCTGCCCATGCCCAAACACTATTTATCTCTGGTAAGTTCTGCTCTCGACGAGCTTCATTAACAGGATGTGTATAAAATAACATTTGAGTTTCGTTTAACAATTTCTTCCAATAGGTAGCAGCATTACCTTTTGGATAAGCATCATCAAGAGGTTTATAAGCTAAGTCTTCAATTGAAGTAGTTTGCACATCAACTTCTTGTGCTATATTTAAAAACCAGCTATCTTTGCTAGCATATTCTAACTGCACATTTTCTACTGCAAAATGTTGATTAAATGCATCTAGCAAATCCCTTGATTCCTGTTCGCTAATATTTAAATCCTTAGCAGGAATTAAAATTAGTGAATCCCTATCAGCAATAAGTTGTACAGGATCTAACTTTATCCAAAACTTGCTTAAATCAGCTTTTGCCAGCTCTATACTAGCCAATAGCGGGGCAATCGGTAAGGTTACTGGCTGATGGAATAGGTAACTAGCGGTTTGATAAAAATCTTGTCGTGGTTTTTTTGCTAAAACATCTGCTTTGGATAATAAACCACTTAACCAAGGTAATTTAATACTTTTTAATTGCTCACTTGCCTGTTCAAGCCTAGATGAATGTAAAAGTTGAGGAATCCAAAAGGTAACCGACTTTGACATTTTACTACTCTAGAGAATCTATTCTTATGCGTTGAATTTCGCCATCAATATCTTTAAATGAAGCCAGTTTCTCTAGCAGTTTATTTATTGATGATTCCTTAACTTTATTGGTTAATATAACTAGCGTTGCATCATTTTTATTAGTAGAGCAAGGCTCTTGATGTAAGTTATCAATGCTAATATTGCTATCTGACATCATTTTGGTTATTGTCGCCAATACACCTTTTTTATCCTTTGCAAAACATCTTAGGTAGTGATGGCATTCAATTTCTGTAATATCTATTACTGGCTCTACTTTAAGAGAATTTAAAGCAAAACCTAATCCTGATACTCTGTCTTGAGGAGGTTGTTCTAAACCACGGATAATATCAATAATATCTGCAACAACCGCACTAGCTGTTGGACCTGCCCCTGCTCCTGCCCCATAATACATGGTTGTGCCAACACTATCACCATTTACCATCACCGCATTCATTACCCCATCTACATTAGCGATTAATGCCGAATTTGGTACAAGAGTTGGGTGTACTCGCAAGGAAAACCCATCTTTAGTACGACTAGCTAATCCCAAGTGTTTAATTTGATAACCCAATTGTTGGGCAAAAGTTATATCTTCAGCAGTAATTTTAGAAATACCTTCGGTATATATTTTAGAAAATTGTAGCTTAATACCAAAAGCAATAGAGGCAAGAATAGTTAACTTATGAGCAGCGTCAATCCCTTCTACATCAAAGGTTGGGTCAGCTTCTGCATAACCTAAATCTTGTGCTACTTTTAAAACCTTGCCAAAATCTGCATTAGGCTGTTTCATTTCACTAAGGATATAGTTACCAGTGCCATTAATAATCCCAGCAACCCAGTTTATTTTATTAGCAGACAACCCTTCTCTAATAGCTTTTACAACAGGTATTCCACCAGCTATTGCCGCTTCATAAGCAATTACTACATTATTTTTAGCTGCCTCAGCAAACAACTCATTACCCTGCTCTGCGATTAAAGCTTTATTAGCAGTTACTATATGTTTTTTATTAGCAATTGCGATTTCAAAACATTCTTTCGCTAGACTAGTACCACCCATCAACTCAACCACAATATCAACATCAGGGTTATTTACTACATCTAAAGGATTCGTGGTTATTTTAATTCCAGAGGTATCCACAGCCCTTTTCTTAGTCAAATTTCTTAAGGCAATCTGCTCAATAACTATAGTAGTATGCCTACCTAAACGGCGTTCAATTTCTTTGATGGTATTGTTAATAATGCCAACTGTGCCGCCACCTACTGTGCCAAAACCTAATATTCCCAATCTTATTTTTTTCATTCTTTAATTAACCCGTCATTTCTAAACATATCGCGTATGCCACGAATGGCTTGCCTTGTTCTATGTTCATTTTCTATTAAACCAAATCGCACATGATCATCACCATAATCTCCAAAACCAATCCCTGGAGAAACTGCCACTTTAGCCTCTACTAATAGTTTTTTAGAAAACTCTAAAGAACCCATTTTCAAATACTGCTCAGGAATTTTTGCCCAAACAAACATGGTAGCTTTTGGTGGAATTACCTGCCAACCTATTGAATTCAAACCACTACAAAGCACATCTCGTCTTAGCTTATACATGTCTGAAATTTCTTGTACACACTCTTGTGGCCCTTCTAAAGCCTCGATAGCCGCTACCTGAATTGGGGTAAAGGTTCCATAATCAAGATATGATTTCATTCTTTTTAAAGCATCAACTAAATCAGGATTACCAACCATAAAACCAACCCGCCAACCAGGCATGTTATAGCTTTTTGAAAGAGTATAAAATTCAACGGCAATATCTTTTGCCCCTGCTACTTGCAAAATAGACGGTGCTTTATAACCATCAAAAGCGATATCTGCATAAGCCAAATCATGAATTACCCAAATATTATGTTCTTTAGCTATAGCAATTACTTTTTCAAAAAACTCTAGTTCAACAGTTTGAGTGGTTGGATTTCCAGGGAAGTTCATAACTAACATTTTAGGTTTTGGCCAAGATTCTTTAATCGCCTTTTCAAGCTCTTCAAAAAAATCAGTATCAGGGGTCATTTTTACATGGCGAATATCCGCTCCAGCAATTACAAAACCATAAGGATGGATTGGATAAGCAGGATTTGGAACTAGTACTGTATCGCCCTTATCAACGGTTGCCATAGCAAGGTGAGCTAAACCCTCTTTTGAGCCAATAGTAACCACAGCTTCAGTATCAGCATCTAAATCGACATAAAACTTAGTTTTATACCAGTTACAAATAGCTTTGCGTAGTCTTGGAATCCCTTGCGAAACGGAATAGCGATGGGTGCCTTCGCGTTGTACAACTTCAATCAATTTATCAACAATATGTTTAGGAGTGTCTTGGTCTGGATTACCCATACCAAAGTCAATAATATCTTCACCTTTTCTTCTCGCCTCTGCTTTCAACTCACCAACAATATTAAATACATAAGGAGGTAATCTTTTTATTCTTTGAAAGTCGACAGTCACAGAGCTTCTCTTAGTTTTTGATAAATATATGAATCAAGTAATGATACAGTAATTATGGGCTATAATCACCCATATCTAATCATTTAATAAACATTTTTTAAGTAATTTTATGAAATTCACTGAACATAGAGATTCAAATATATTAACCATCAAAAAATACCAAGCTGGTGAGGTTGTTATTAATGATAAAAAAATCAACTCCAGCTGTTATTTAACCCAACATACTCTGTATGAAAACTGGTCATGTAAAGACATTAATGAGCTTAACTTTACGCACCTAGATGAGCTGTTATCTACTGATCCAGAAGTAATTCTATTAGGAACAGGAGAAACACAAGTTTTTCCTAATCCCGATTTTTTTACTTATTGTGCTAAAAAAGGTGTTGGTCTTGAGGTTATGAACAATGGATCGGCTAGCCGAACATTTAATGTTCTAACCACCGAAGATAGAGATGTTTTGCTAGCCTTAGTTATTCAGACTCTTAAATAACTGATTCTTTTATGCTGGCAAAAAGTACTAAAAAAAGGGGGGGGTAACTTGTAAATTCTATGGTTTATCTATTAAATAATCTTCATAATCTAAATTTGGTTGATTTACTATCAGCGGAATAGCTAGCAAACCCACTCCTGCTAGCTTAACTGATTCGGTAATACCAGTATTTAGGGGGTGCCATTTGGCTAGTTTTGCTACTCTATCTAATATTCTATAACCACAGCTATCTGGCAACCAGTCAAATTCAGTAACTTTTTTTCTAGTTAGTGACACACAAGTAGGAACGTTTTTTGAGCGATTAGCATAGTCAGAACACTGCCCAGTTTGCTGATCAGAATATTCACAAACAACTCTAGTGTAAACTATTTCTGCTGTTTCAGCGTCTTCTAACTTAATTAAACAACATAAACCACAGCCATCACAAATAGATTCCCACTCTGTTTCGTTCATTTCTTCTAGGGGTTTTGTATCCCAATAATTCTGCTGTTTTTTTTAGAAAATTTATTACTCATCAAATACTTCCTAAAATTTTAGCCTCTGATTTATTACTATTTATCTCAAGCCTTATAACATTTTTTAAAATCAGCATATAAGCTAACTAATTCTTGTACTTTATCTTCTTCATAATCTCGTAATCCACTTAATACCATAGTTTTTTTACCAGTACCAACAACTAAGCCATTATCTAATAAATCAAAAACTATTCTTACTAATCCGCGTTTACCATTCACCTCTAAACTACTATTAGTCAAGATAAGAGATGGGGAGGATACATCAAATTGATTAAACTCAAAAGACATACTTTCATAAATAACCATTGGGCGAGCAACATTAATCATTACCTGATGTTCTTTCATCAAAGGCACTAGAATATGCGGAAAGCTATGCCCTGAAAAAGCGACATAAGCTTTAGTGAAAGACTCTACTACAGCTAAATCCGTTATTTTATTGCCATTTATTTCTGCATTTAAACACTCTTTGCCACGAGTGTCTTTGAGTACAAAATGACTAGCCGGTTGAGATGGATAGACTAGTTCTACCCCCTTGCCAACCATACCTGTATATTTAAAATTCATTTTCTGTGATAAACCATATTTTGCTAAGGTAATCGCAAATAATAAATCCCCGGGTACACAAAATCTTTTATTATCAACATTATGTAATGGATTAAAATCATCAGAAACTTCTTTAGCAAAACCACTAGCTTGCTCAGGAGTAACTACTACCAAATCTTGATTAGATTGGTAAAATCTATCTAAATAATACATTTTATTTACGCTTCTTTGGAGGCATTAAATCAGTAATAGTTCCTTCTGCCATTTCGGCAGCAAAACAGATAGTTTCTGATAATGTTGGGTGTGGGTGAATAGTTAAACCTATATCTTGCATATCAGCTCCCATCTCAATCGCTAACATAGCTTCGGCAATTAGCTCTCCTGCATTAGGACCAACAATACCACAGCCTAGTAAGCGATGAGTTTTGGCACAGAATAATGCTTTAGTTATACCTTCATCTCTACCTAAACTCAGACTACGCCCAGATGCTGCCCAAGGGAAAGAACCTTTTTCGTAATCAATACCTTCATCTTTTAATTCCTGCTCGGTTTTGCCTGCCCAAGCAACTTCTGGGTCAGTATAGGCAACTGATGGAATACTCATCGGGGTAAAGGCACTTGCCATACCACTAATAACCTCAGCAGCTACCTTACCTTCATGCACCGCTTTATGGGCAAGCATAGGTTGACCTACTATATCGCCGATCGCATAAATATGACCTACATTAGTTTTTAGCCGTTCATCAACTTCAATAAAACCCCAATCATTTACGGCAACACCAGCTTTTTCAGCATCGACTAATTTGCCGTTTGGAGTTCTACCTACCGCTACTAAAACCTTGTCAAAAACATCGGTTTCAGGGCAATCTTTACCTTCAAAAGAAACCACTAAACCTGCCTTAGTCGCTTCTACATTAGTTACTTTTGATTTTAAGAAAATATTTTCATATTGCTTTTTAATCTTACGCAATAAAGGCTTGGTTATATCTTTATCAGCACCAGGGATAATAGTATCACCTAACTCAACTACGGTAATCCTTGAACCAAATGAATCATAAACCTGTGCCATTTCTAAACCGATAATACCGCCACCGATGACTAACATGCGTTTAGGAATATCCTCTAGCTCTAGTGCATCGGTAGAATCCATCACTCTTGGATCTTCGTGTGGGATAAATGGTAACTTAACCACTCTTGAACCAGCTGCAATTATCGCATTTTCAAACGAAATGGTTTTGCTACCCCCCCCCCCTAAGTCAACACTTAAAACATTGGCTGCACTAAACTTACCATAGCCCTCAACTATTTCTACCTTACGGGCTTTAGCTAAACCTCCTAAACCACCAGTTAATTTATTGATTACGGAATCTTTATATTCTCTGATTTTATTTATATCAATTTTTGGCTCTGCAAAAGTAATACCATGTGCGGACATTTCACGAGTTTCGTTTAATACCACCGACATATGTAATAAAGCTTTTGAGGGAATACAACCGACATTTAAGCAAACGCCACCAATGCTAGAGTATCGCTCTACCATAATGACTTTTTTGCCTAAGTCCGCTGCACGAAAAGCCGCGGTATAACCACCAGGCCCTGATCCTAAAACCAATACTTCACATTGCATATCAGCATCAGGTAAAACTATAGGAGCAGATACAGGTTCAGACTTGGGAGCAGGTGTTATCGTTTCTGCTATTACTGGTTCTGTTTTTTCTACTGGAGTTTTAGTTGCAACAGTAACTTTTTCATCAGGAATTTCTATTTGTCCAACAACTGAACCCTCAGATACCTTATCACCAACTTCAGCACTAAAAGCAACCAGTTTACCCGCAAAAGGTGCTGGGATTTCCATGGTTGCCTTGTCAGATTCTAAGCTTAATAAAGAATCATCTTGGGCTACTTCATCACCTACAGCAACTAAGATTTCAATAACTTCTACTTTATCAAAATCACCAATGTCAGGAATTTTTATATCAACTAATTTGGTCATAATATAACTCCTACAATGCCAATTGCTTTACATCGGATAGATAATTTCCAACTGCTGTGGTAAATCTAACTCCTTCAGCACCATCAATAGCACGATGATCGTAGGAAACACTAAATGGCATAATTAATTTTGGCTCAAATTCATTGCCGTTCCAAACAGGCTGCATTTTCGCTTTAGACAAGCCCATGATAGCAACCTCTGGAGCATTAACTATTGGCGTAAATTGTGTACCACCAATACCTCCTAAACTAGAAATAGTAAAACAACCACCAGACATATCAGCAGGAGATAATTTGCCATCTCTAGCTTTTGCAGAAATTGCCATTAAATCACGAGAAAGATCATAAAGACCTTTTTTATCAACATCTTTAACCACAGGAACCACCAAACCTTTTGGTGTATCTACGGCTATACCAATGTTGTAGTATTGTTTTGTAATAATAGACTTACCATCAGCTGACAAGGAAGCATTTAAGTTAGGGAAATCTTGCAAGGCTTTTACTACTGCTTTCATTACAAAAACAATAGGAGTTAATTTAACTCCTTGCTTCTCGGCTTCTGGCTTCATCTCTTTGCGGAACTTATCCATTTCACTAATATCACTCTCATCAAACTGAGTAACATGCGGTACATTTAGCCAACTAGTATGTAAGAATTTACCAGATATTTTTTTAATTCTACCCAGTTCTTCAGTCGTTGTTTCACCAAACTTACTAAAGTCAATTGTTGGCACATCAGGAATACCTTTGCCACCAGAAACCCCTGAACCACCTTGCATAACTGATTTAACCAAGGATTCTATATCAATAGTTTTAATACGGCCTTTAGGGCCTGTACCAGTTACTCTAGTTAACTCAACGCCTAGTTTACGAGCAAAAGCTCTTGCTGATGGTGAGGCATGACTGGTTTGACCCATAGCTTGTTTATTGACTGGTTTTTCGGCCATTATGGTTGGAATAGTTGCATCTTTAGTAGCTTGTGCTACTGGAGGAGTTGGTGCTACTTTTGCATCTTCTGCTGGTGTAGTTTTTTGCTCTGTTTTCTTTGGTTCTGCTGTGGCTGCTTCTCCTACCTCAAGGTCTAAAATATAATCACCTTCAGCAACATCATCGCCTACCGAGATATTAACCGACTTTACTACACCCGAAAAAGGTGCTGGAATTTCCATAGTTGCTTTATCGGACTCTAGAGTTACTAAAGATTCATCAACTTCTACACTGTCTCCAACTGAAACTAAAACTTCAATAACTTCTACCGTGTCAAAATCCCCAATATCAGGAATATTAATTTTTTGTATTGCCATAATTATATTCCTCGTTTATACATTAAGTGGATAAGGTTTTTCAGCATCAATACCGTATTTCTTCATGGCATCTAGTATCACTTCTTTTTTAACCTTACCAGCAGCGGCTAAAGCTCTTAATGCTTCTACCACCACATTTTCTTTATTTACTTCAAAGAACTCCCTCAACTTATCACGAGTGTCAGAGCGACCAAAACCGTCAGTACCTAACACAAAATATTCACCAGGCACATATTGACGAATACGCTCTGGATAATCACGAATATAATCCGTTGCCACAATAAATGGCCCTTCTGCTCCTGCTAGAGTTTCGGTTACAAAAGGCACTTTTGGCTTATCTGTTGGGTGTAAACCATTCCAACGCGTAGTTTCTGCACCATCACGGCGTAATAGATTAAAGCTAGGTACGCCCCAAATATCAGCCGCTACATTCCAGTCTTTTTCTAAAATTTCAGCCGCCATAATTACTTCGGTAAATATAGTACCTGAACCCATTAACTGTACTTTATTTTTATGTTTTGCAGTAGAGTCTTTAAACTTATAAATACCTTTTAGAATACCTTTTTCAGAACCTTTAGGCATAGCTGGGTGAGTGTAATTTTGGTTCATTGATGTAATGTAGTAGAAGACATCTTCTTTTTCATTCATCATGCGTTTAATACCATCACGAATAATAACTGCCATTTCAAATGCAAAACTTGGGTCATAAGACATGCAATTTGGCACATGATCAAATTGAATTAGGTTGTGCCCATCTTGATGCTGTAAGCCTTCGCCTTCTAAAGTTGTTCTACCTGCGGTTGCTCCTAGTAGAAAGCCTCTTGCACGCGAATCACCTGCTGCCCAAGCTAGATCACCAATTCTTTGAAAACCAAACATTGAATAATAAATATAAAAAGGAATCATGCTTACGCCATAGTTTGCATAAGCAGTTGAGGCTGCTATCCAATTTGACATAGCCCCTGCTTCATTAATCCCTTCTTCAAAAACCTGCCCACTTGATGACTCTTTGTACCACATCAACTGATCTGCATCCACTGGCTCATATAATTGCCCAGCAGGGTCATAAATACCTATTTGACGAAATAAACCTTCCATCCCAAAAGTACGAGCTTCATCAGGGACAATAGGCACAACTCTTGGGCCTAAAGTTTTATCTCTTAATAAAATAGATATAATCCTTACAAATGCCATAGTGGTTGACATTTCACGCTCACCAGTACCGTCGGTTAGCATTTTAAAAGTGTCTAAACTTGGCACTGGCAAACTTTCTGCGTCATCAGAACGAAAAGGTAGTGACCCACCTAATTCTTCACGGCGAGCTTTCATATATTGCATAATGTCAGAATCTTCAGATGGACGATAGAAGGGAATATCTTTAGATAGTTGTTTATCTGAAATAGGTACAGAAAAACGATCACGGAAATATTTTAGCCCATCTATATCTAGTTTTTTCTGTTGATGAGCATTGTTAGCCGCCTCACCATAAGGTCCCATACCATAACCCTTAACAGTTTTTGCAAGAATTACCGTAGGCTTACCTTTTGCTTCTGAAGCTTTTTTATAAGCATTATAGACTTTACGCGGCGAATGCCCTCCACGAGTTAAAGAGAAAATCTCTTGATCAGTCATATCCGCAACTAAAGCTGCTGTTTCAGGGTATTTACCAAAGAAATGTTCACGCACAAAAGCACCATCTCTTGCTTTATAGGCTTGGTATTCACCATCAACTACTTCGCCCATTCTTTCTAACAACTTACCAGTAGTATCTTTAGCTAAAATACGATCCCAGCCACCACCCCAGATAACCTTTATTACATCCCAACCTGCTCCACGGAACACGCCTTCTAACTCTTGGATAATCTTATCATTGCCACGCACAGGGCCGTCTAGGCGTTGTAGATTACAGTTGATTACAAAAACTAAATTATCTAATTTTTCTCTTTTTGCTAACTGTAATGCACCTCTTGATTCTGGCTCATCCATCTCGCCATCACCAAGAAAAGCCCAAACTTTACGCCCTTGCGTAGTAGCAAATTTACGAGCATGCATATATTTCATAAAACGAGCTTGATAGATTGCCATTAACGGCCCAAGCCCCATAGATACTGTTGGAAACTGCCAATAATCACTCATTAGCCAAGGGTGTGGATATGAAGATAAGCCATTACCTCCCACTTCTTGACGATAATTTTTTAATGTTTCTTCATCAAAACGACCTTCCATAAAAGATCTAGCGTAAATCCCAGGAGAAATATGACCTTGAAAGAAAATCATATCAGAGCCTAGTTCATGCTTTGGACCTTTAAAAAAGTGGTTCATGCCCACTTCATATAAAGTACAACTTGAAGCATAAGAGGCAATATGCCCGCCAACACTAGTGGTTTTATTAGCTCTTGACACCATTGCCATAGCGTTCCAACGCAATAACGCACGCAATTTTTGTTCAATAACTACATCACCAGGATAGTTTTCTTCTTCTGCTAAAGCGATGGTATTTATATAGGGTGTATTAGCTGCATAGGGTATATCTATCCCGTGAACACGGGCTTTTTCGATTAAACTAGCAATTAAATGTTGGGCTTTTTCGCTACCTTCAAAAGCTACTACGGCTTCTA
>DBOE01000053.1:0-21529 GCA_002299585.1 Hydrogenovibrio sp. UBA654
AACTACCTATGTTTAATTATCCGATTGTTAGAACTTTGTAATGGTCGGTGATTAAATGAATAACCATCTGGTGAAGTATCTGTTAGAATTTGCTTAAAGATATTCATCTGCTCTCTAGAAATATTAACTGGCTTTTTCATAACATACCAATCGACTATTTCACTACATGGTGGAGTTGTTAATGAGCCTTTATAGGCATAATATCTACGATCACTGGGTAGTAGATATTTAGCATTAACATAAACATTACCTGCATGAGTAGTATCAATAATATATTTACCACTAGACCCATCGAAAGGGGCATATTCCAATGCTTGCTTAAGTGCTTTATTTGGGGAGTTAACTAAATAGTTCATCATTACCCCAACAACAGCTAAACGACCTGATTCACACTGGTGAACAAGATGTGCTTCCAGTGGAGAAGAGTTACCACCAATTCCATGCTCACTTCTAGTATGAAAATGAAACTGTACAAGATCACATTTTTCTTGCCCAATTTTAATATAGTTTAATGACCCACCTGCTCCACCGTTATCATCATCATCATCGTCATTTTGATTATATTCATTTTCAAATGCATGCTCATAATTAACTTCCGTAGTATGACCATTATTCTTTACTACCAGTTCGGTTAAGCGGTAATGGAACCTAATGGAAGGTAAACCTCTGCTATACTTTGCTTTAAAAACATCTATAGGTGATTGCTTGCTCCCTGAACATTCGGCAAATCCATCAGCCCATTTTTCAGGGGGCAGAGAACAATCAGGCCCGTAACAAAATTCTGAATCAGATGCTATCGCTAAACTTGGTCTACCTACAAAAATAAATGTAATAAGACTTGTTAAAAATACTATTTTTTTAATATACACTTCATACTCCAATAAACTTCGTTTAATAATTATTTATACCACTACTGGTAGTATAAGATAAAATTACAACTCCTAAATTAAGGTATTATTACAATATTGTAATATTGGAGTAATTTTTACTTTAAGGAGCCTCTAAATAATTATTTAACAATAGAAAGATGTGGCTTTTTCTTTATTGGCTTTTCTTGTTTAACTTTTTTATCTGCTGGATAAGGTTCTTTTGGAAACGGCATTCCTTGCCCATTTTCACGAGCAAAAACAGCAATCACCGCTTCAGGAGGAAAAAAAACTTCTTGCTCAACACCCTGAAATCTGGCCTTAAAAAAGAAATTGTCATTATTTAATTCTAATTGCCTAACAGCACTTGGGTCAACATTTAGTACAATTGTTGAGTTTTCTACAAACTGCCTTGGTATTTGAATGTTAGGGTAATCTGCATCAATCTGAAAATGTGGTGTCCATTGATTATCTACAACCCAATTATAGATTGCTCTTATTAAGTACGGTCGATTAGGTATAACATCCATTGTTTATATTATGTCTCTCATATCTAATTCGTCATCAGATAGCGATTCACCAAAACCTTCTCTGCTCAAGACTTTTTCGGAATAATCTCTAATTGCTTTAGCAGACTTTGGTAATTCAATACCCAAATAAGGTAAACGCCACAATAACACAGCTAAACTAACATCTACAAGAGTATAGTCATTACTCAAAAAATATGGTTGGTGATCGAACACAGGTGTCATTTGCACTAATCTTTCCTGCAAGTCCCTACGGGCTATTTTAACCTCTTGTTCATCTTGGCTTGTTTGCACAATGTTTACTAGCTGATACCACTCAGTTTCAATTTGACGCAACATTTGACGAGATCTTGCTTTAATTACTGGGTCAACCGACATTAATGGTGGGTGGGGGTATCTTTCATCTAGATATTCAATAATAACTTGTGGGTCATATAAAATTAAATCACGATCAACTAAAGTAGGAGTGGTTGCATAGGGATTTAGATCTAATAAATCATCTAAAGAACCATCTTTAGAATTAACATTAATAATTTTCAAAGAAATATCTTTTTCTTGTGCCATTAGCCGAATACGATGAGAAATAGGACATTCTGGATTTGAATATAAAGTAATCGTTGCGGATTGTAGTACAACTGCTTCAGCCATAGGGAAGATCTCCAAGTAAAAATAGTTTAAATAACAATTATACAGCTCTTGTCAAGCTCCCCCTTTTTGTAAATTTATATCTGTAAAGTAAATTAGTTATTTAAAATCGAAAAAGGGATAACTTCGTCTATTTTATTAGTCTTTTGTGCAAGCATTAGTAATCTATCAAAACCTAAAGCAACTCCTGAACACTTAGGTAGTTTTTGCTCTTCTAAAGCAGTCAATAAATTATGGTCTAGTTGAGTATAACTTTTACCCTGCTCTTTTCTTTGTTGTAAACTTTCGTTAAAACGCTGTCGATAAGTTTGCGGGTCTGTTAACTCTAAATAACCATTAGCTATTTCTGTTTGCTGTACAAATATTTCAAATCTTTCTGCAACGCTATTATCTACAGACAATTTAGCGAGAAGTGCATCTTTAGCTGGGTAATGATACAAACAAGTTATGCAATTATTGCCCAATTTAGGTTCTATAATTTCGGTTAAAATTAATTGTTCCCATAGATTTTTATCGTTTTTATCTACCCCAACTATTTCAGCTGTTTTTTTATCTAAAAAATATTTCTTACATGCTTTGGCACTAGCACTATGAATATTTTCTATATTTGCATAGTCTGCAAAAGCTTGTTGGTAACTGATAAGTTCTATTGCTAGCTCTCCAAGCAATAATTGAACTACCTTGGCAGTTTCTAACATCATTTGTTGTAATGAATAGTCCAGCCTATACCACTCCAACATGGTGAACTCTGGTTGATGAAGAGGGCTTAAATCTCCTTGACGAAAAACTTTACCTAAATAATAAATATCGCCCATTCCTGCACATAAAAGCCTTTTCATGCTGTATTCTGGTGAGGTGTGTAGATAAAAAACTAGGTCATTGCCTATGCTTGGTAAATTTAAGTAGGTTTGTAAAGAATCTAAATGTAGATCTGGCACAGTTGCCGAAGATAGAATAGGTGCATCAACTTCAGTAACTTTTTGTTGTTTAAAAAAAGCCCTAATTTTTGCAAGGGCGTCTGCTCGGTTTTTTAAAACCTGTATGGATGCACTTACCTGCCAAAAATTCACTATTTACTTAGCTCGTGAAATATATTCACCTGTTTCAGAGTTACAAATGATTTTTTCGCCAATAGTAATAAACAAAGGCACCTGCACAATTGCTCCTGTCATAAGAGTAGCTGGCTTGCCTCCTGTTCCTGCGGTATCACCTTTTAAGCCAGGGTCTGTGTCTGTTACTACCATTACCACTTGTTTTGGAGGCACTACGCTAATTGGATTAGCGTTCCACAAGGTTACTGTGCAGGTGGTTTGCTCAACCAACCATTTTTGATAGTCAGCAACCGCTGCATGATTCGCTTGATATTGCTCAAATGATGTTTCATCCATAAAATGCCAAAAACCACCATCTGTATATAAATATTGCAGTTCAGTATCAATTACATCTGCAACATCTACCTTTTCTCCAGATTTAAAAGTTTTTTCAATCATCTTCCCAGTAATCAAATTGCGATATTTTACCCTATTAAATGCTTGACCTTTGCCTGGTTGAACTATGGTGTTGTCGACAATATTGCAAGGTTGCCCATCCATTAAAAATTTTAAGCCGTTTTTAAATTGATTTGTACCGTAAGTTGCCATATCTAAACCTAGTCTATAAAATAAGCCCTATATTTTATATTAGCGAAGTCTATAAAACAAATGATTCAATCAATTGCTGAACTATGTGAGCTTATTCAAATCCCTGCTAGTGCATTAAATTTAGATAAAAACTCGTCATTTTCTCTAAAAGTGCCACAACACTTTGCCAAACAAATTGAAGCTAAAAACCCTCAAGATCCACTACTGCTACAAATATTGCCAGATTTAGTTGAACAACAACAAAATATTGCTTTTAGCCTTGACCCTGTTGGAGATTTAAAAGCCAACCCTATTGATAGTTTGCTTCACAAATACTATGGCAGAGTTTTATTAATAATTAGTCCAAAATGCGACATACATTGTCGCTATTGCTTTCGCCGTCACTTTCCTTATGAACAAGCTAAAAAAACTCATTGGCAAGAGGCTCTAGACTACATTGAGCAGGATAAAACCATCAGCGAAGTAATTTTTAGCGGCGGTGATCCACTTTCTTTAAGTGAGAATATATTAATTGATTTAATACAAAAAATAGCAAAAATACCCCACATAACTACCTTAAGAATCCACAGCCGTACACCAGTAGTAATGCCAACAAAAGCAGATAAAACCAAATTATTAGAAGTGCTAAAATATAGCAGACTAAATATAGTATTAGTTGTACACTGCAACCACCCAAATGAGCTTACTAAAGATACACTAATATTATTTAATAAATATAAACAAGCTAATATAACTTTACTAAATCAATCGGTACTACTAAAAAATGTCAATGATTCGGCTAAAACTCTTGAGCAATTAAGTAAAAAACTATTTAGCCAAGGAGTGTTACCCTATTATTGCCATTTACTGGACAAGGTAAGCGGAGCGAAGCATTTTTTAGTTAACGACCACCAAGGGGGGGTGCTGCTAGAAGAATTACGTAAACGCTTGCCTGGCTATTTAGTACCAAAATTTATGACCGAAATTGCTGGTGAGCCCTATAAAACACAATTAAAAGATTTTAAATAATGAACAAACTACAACTACCGATAAAAGCCAGTATTACCCTAGTTTCTATAATAACTATCAGCCATTTTATTTTGGCATTTTTTATAGATTTAGGTGCTGATGAAGCACACTATGCCCTATACGGTTTAATGCCAGATTGGAGTTATTTTGACCACCCTCCCCTAGTAGGTTGGTTACAAATTATTCCTATGTGGCTATTGCCCTTTGACTGGGGGGCAAGAATAGTACCAATTATTCTATTTGTAATCCTGAATCTTTTACTTTATCGGCTAACTCTTGTACTCTATCCAAAAATTTCTGTTTGGCTGGGGTTTTGGTCGTTAGTTTTATTAAATACCGCTATTTTATTCAACCTAATGGGTTTTGGTATGTTACCAGACAACCCATTAATGGTAATAATTTTGGCTATAATTTTAGTAGTAGTTAAGCTGTTAGAAAAACAAACCCTTAAACTTTGGATTTATTTAGGCATTTTAGTCGGTTTAGCGGCTCTTGCCAAATACACTGCGATAACTCTTGTGGCATCATTTTTACTAATTTTAATCGTCGAAAAACGGTTATATTGGCTAAGGCAAAAAGGTATCTATCTAGCCATAATAATTGCCTTAATTTTAATTTTACCAATTTTATATTGGAATGCAGAACATGATTGGGCATCTTTTATTTATCAGCTTGAGCATGGCACAAAAAGTTCTATTTGGTCAATAGAAAGACTAATTCGCTCGCAAATTATACAGTTTATTGTTTATAGTCCTTTGTTATTTTTAGTTGGTTGGTATTTAGTTTTCAACATAAAAACCTACCAACAAAAATCTAGCCGATTATTGCTGATTTTTGCTCTACCTATTATTATTCTTTTTACTTGGACATCTGGCTATGAAGAAAGCCTACCCCATTGGTTAGCACTTGCTTGGCTATTGTTAATACCAATAGTTGCTGTATTTTTATGGTCTAAAAAAGATAAACTTTGGTTCAAACCATTATTAGTTGTGCATCTTATCTTTAATATAGGTCTAATTATTTTAGCTTTTAGTCTATTAATTACCCCGTGGATAAAATTTTCTGATCATAAAAACCCCTTAGATAGAGAATATGCTTGGCATAAAGTTGCCAAAATAGCTAAACAATTACAACAAATACATAGTGACGAACATCTACCTCTATTCGTACCTAACTGGAGTTTAGGCAGCCACCTTAGTTGGTCTGCAAGACCACAACCTGTGTATATTGCAAATGCTAAACAAACCCAGTTTCCTTATTGGTATGGGAAACCACAAAATGGTATGAATGGTTTATTAATTGTACCCCACTATGAAGATATGCCCCCAAAAACTAACCGCCCTTTTCATTTTGAGACATGTAGCCAACTAAAACAAGTCGATTTTAAAAAATATGATAGAATTATTGTCAGTTATTATTTCTATAAATGTGAGAATTTTCAACAACCATGATTTCAATTATTGTCCCTACCTATCAAGAGGTTAAAAACCTACAACCACTGGCAGAAATGATTAAACAAGCATTGCAAAAAATGCCAGAAGAAAACTACGAAATTTTAATAATGGATGATAATTCGCAAGATGGTTCAATTGAAAAAATTGTAGAAATTAATAAAGAACACCCGATAAAAATAATAACTCGTACTAAAAATCGTGGTCTATCACCAGCGGTGATCGATGGCTTTAGCGAGGCAAAAGGTGAGTTTATAGTAGTAATGGATGCCGATTTATCACACCCAGCCAGTGCTATACCTAAAATGATAGAGCTGCTTAAAAATAAAACTAGCGATTTCGTACTAGGCTCTCGTTATACAAAAGGCGGTAGTATTGCTAAAGAATGGACCTTATTTAGATATATAAACTCAGCTATGGCAACCCTGCCTGCCCTACCTTTGACCAAAGTAAAAGATCCTATGTCTGGGTTTTTCTCGCTAAGAAAAGAAAATTTGCCTCCAACAAACAACCTATCACCAATCGGCTACAAAATAGCCTTAGAAGTAATGGTAAAAGGCAAGTTTAATAATGTAGGCGAAGTACCAATTCATTTTGTAGATAGAATCCACGGTGAATCAAAATTAACCCTAAAAGAACAACTAAAATACCTAAGGCATCTGCGTCGTTTATATCAATTCAAGTTCCAAACTAAAGCAGAATTTCTTCAATTTGCCATAGTCGGCAGTAGTGGTTTTATTATTGACTTAATGGTTTATTTAGCCCTACAAGCATTCGGAGTAAGCCATACAGTAGCTAGGGCAATGTCTTTTTGGCCTGCTGCTTCATGGAACTGGGCATTAAACAGAACCATAACTTTTAGCCATAGAGAAAAAACCAAAAAAACCACCCAGTGGGGAACCTTTGTAACTAGTTCCTTAATAGGTTTTGGGGTAAATTATGGTACCTACTACACCCTAACCAGTTTTGTACCCTTCTTTCAAGAGTATAAAGTACTAGCTTTAATAGTAGGGGTTTTGATGGGAATGGGCTTTAATTTTTCTATTTCAAACCTATTTATATTCAAAAAATTGCGTGAAGAAATTGACAATGAAAAAAGATAGTTTTTTATAATTATCTTAGTCTGGTCATTAACACTAAAGCAATAACTATCAAAATTATAGATGGCAAAAATGCTCCCATAACTGGTGATAAATTATAAACCACACTTAGATTGCCAAATATTTGATTTAACAGGTGAAACCCCATGCCGATTATTATACCAATAAACACTCTTTGCCCGATACTTACTTGTCTTTGTGAACCAAATATTAATGGGAACACCAAAGCTATCATGCCAAATATAACTAGTGGGCTGGCTATTTTTCGCCAAAATTCCAATCTATAAGGCTCCGCATCTAAATCATTTTGTGTTAAAAAACTAATGTATCTATGTAAATCGACAATACCCATATACCTAGTTTCTAAATTTAAATTTTGTAACAGCTTTGGGTTTATCGGCATAGTTATTGATTGGCTTATTTGTGCATGTTTTTGATAGGTTAATGCTTGCCATTTATATTCTTTAGAAGCATTTATCTGTTTATCTTGCCAGCCAAAATTGCTGGTTATAAGATCAGATAATAGCCATTTATTATTTTTATATTCCGCTGATTTTGCATAAATAATTTTGGTTATTTCATTATTATTTAAAAAATATATTTTTATGTCTAATAATTTAGTTGCCGATATAGTTTTACCTACAAAAATAAATCTATTTTCTTCTTTCATCCATAGTGAATGTTTACTACCAATTGAAAAGTCTTTATTAAGCGCTTCACCACGAATTTTTTTAGCATAAGCTTCTGCTTTTGGGGCTATAGCTTCACCTATTATTGTGACTAAAATCCATAAAATAAATACTGATTTCATCACCCCCAAAAAAATTCTTTTTATTGACCAACCAGTTACCCGTAATACCGTAAGCTCTCCATGGTTTGCTAAAGCACCCAAACCTAATAAAGCTCCTATTAATATAGCAATAGGGAAAATTTCATAACCATATACAGGCAATTTAAGTAGGGTATATAACAAGCCTTTACTAAGTGTATATTGCTCAGTAATTTTACCAAGCTGCATCATAAACTCCAAAAAACCTAAAACAATTAATAATACAAAAATAACTGCTAAGGTATAAGTAATTAATGCTTTACTAAGGTAGCGTTCTACTAAGTTCATTTAGATCTCAAAGAATAAAATAAAAATAATATAGGAACCGTCCAAAGCCCCATATAAATGGGTATTTCACCAGTTACCAACATTTCTTTGTTAGTTACTAAAAGTTGATTAAATATCAAATATAAGACTAAGGCTATAAATATTTTGGTAAATCTACCCTCACGAGGTTTAGTTTTGCTCATTTTTAAACCTAGCAAACCCAATACAATTATTGAAAATGGCAAAATTATTCGCCATTGCAACATTGCTTGTTGTTTTGTGTCTTCTGCTTGCCAAAGTTCATAACTGGATGTTTCAAAGCGTTTTTTAGTAAGTGGTTTTATTTCAATTTCTGGCAAATAAGCTTTAAATTGCTCAAATTTATTCACAATTAAATCCTGCCCTTTTTCAAGACCTTGATAGCTTATGCCGTTAAACAATACCATCACTAATTTGCCATTAACCAAGTTAAGTTTTCCTGTTGGGGCTATAATAGTCGTGTCTTTTTCAGCATCATTTAATTGCACCCAGATATTTTTCATGGTTTTATCTGAGAGCATTTTTTTTACATAAAACACCCCTTTATCATTAGGTAACTCATTAAACTTACCAGCATTAATTGCCACAAAAGGGCTAATTGCTTGAGCTTTTGAAATTACTTCTCTTTCTTGCTGAAAGCTCCACGGAGTAACAAACAAACTTACCCAAGCGGTTAATAATGCTAAGGGTAAAAGAAACCAAAAAACTCGCCATTGAAAATATCTCTCTGCAACGCCACAACTTTTTAACACCACCATTTCTTGATCTTGATATAGCCTACCTATAGCCAGCATAACCGATAATAAAGCCACCAAAGGTAAGATGATTTCTAAGGCTGGAGGTATTTTATACAAAATAACTTGAAAAACTACCGATGATGGAATTTCAGACTTAACCGCAGCGGCCAATAATCTTGTGGTTTCTGTACCAAAAATTATAAGCAACAGTACGGAAAGTACCGCAAAAAAAGTTAAATATAGTTCTTTATAGATATATTTATCAAGAATTCGCAAAATTATCGCCATAGAGTTAGAATAGGCAATTATTCTAACCTAAATACAAAAGAACTTTTATGAAACAAATTCAATTTTCAACAACTACCTCCCTTGACCTACAAAACTTTGACACTCTAATTGTTCCAGTTTTTGAAGATGCTAACATACCAAAACAACTACAAAACTTGGCACTAGATAAGCTTGTCAAAAATCTAATCAAATCCAATGATTTTAAAGCTAGCTCAGCTAAAACCTTGATGTTAATAACCCAAGAAAAAATAAATAGAATTTGTTTAGTTGGCGTGGGAAAACAAAATAAAATTACCGATAAATCTTATCTTAAAATATGTCAAGCAATAGCTAAAGAGATTAACCAAAGCGGTGCCAAAAATTGTTTAAATCTTATAAATAGTATTTTTACTGCTAAAAACTCCGGCTCATTATACCAAGCCACTTTAAGCATGCAACAAAGTCAGTATGACTATATTCACCCCAGTAGAGGCGAACACAAAGCTAAAAAAACCTACCTAGAAAAAATGGTATTTTTTAATAAAGACAACATGCAAAATAAACAGTCCATACAACAAGCACAAGCAACTGCTAATGGTATGCAATTAACCCAAGATCTAGCTAATATGCCTAGTAATTTTTGCACCCCAAGTTACCTAGCTAAAACCGCCAAGCAACTTGCTAAAGACTATGGCTTTGAGTGTAATGTTTTAGAAAGGGAGCAAATGATAAAAATGGGTATGGGGTCATTTATGTCTGTTGCTCAAGGTTGTGCTACCCCACCAAAGATGATTTGTCTTAGCTACCAAGGAAGTAATAACAAAGATGACGCTCCCATTGCCTTAGTAGGTAAAGGAGTTACCTTTGATACTGGTGGAATTTCTCTAAAACCTGGTGCTGGCATGGATGAAATGAAATATGATATGGGAGGTGCTGCCACAGTTTTAGGGGTTTTTAAAGCTCTAGGAGAACTTAAACCTAAAATAAATGTTGTCGGAGTTATTCCATCTACTGAAAACATGCCTTCTGGTGATGCGATAAAACCAGGAGATGTAGTAACCTCTCTATCTGGACAAACTATTGAAATATTAAATACTGATGCCGAAGGTCGTTTAATTTTATGTGATGCCTTAACCTACACACAAAAAACCTATCAACCAAAACAAATCATTGATATGGCAACCTTAACTGGAGCTTGCATTATAGCTCTTGGGCATCATATATCTGCCATACTTGGTAACAATCAACAACTAATAGATGATTTACTAACTGCTAGCAATACAACCTACGACCGTTTTTGGCAACTACCTTTAAGTGAAGAATATGATGAACAATTAAAATCAAACTTTGCTGATATGGCAAACATTGGTGGTAAAGGTGCAGGCACAATTACTGCCGCACAATTTTTAGCTAGATTCACTAAAAATGTAGCTTGGGCACACCTTGATATAGCAGGCACCGCATGGACTAGTGGCATAAATAAAGGGGCAACAGGTAGACCTGTTCCTGCATTAGTAGAGTTTTTAACTAAAAATGGCTAATTCACAAGATGTTTTATTTTATGTGCTAGCTTCAAACAATCAATTATCAAGAGAGGAATTTATCTCTAAGCTAATAAATAAAATAAATAACCAACAGCGTCAAGTAGATATAAGGATTCATTCATTAACAGATTGTAAACGCTTAGAACAAGCTATTTGGCAATATAAACCACAAAGTTTTATTACCAATAGTATTGCCTTGCAAACACCCTGCCCAATTCAGCTGTGGGATGAAAAAATCAATAAACCCTGCTTAGATATTTTGCTAAACTTACATCCTGTTTTTCCAGAGCTATTTAATCAATACCGCAGAACTATTGAAATATTAGACCAATCAACGGAGCTAATCTCTATGGGTAGAGAAAGGTGGAAACAATACAGAGCACAAGGCATTGAACCTACAATATATAAAATAGGAAAACAATTATGACTATGCAAGATTTACTTGATTTTTCAGTACAACAAGGAGCATCTGATTTACATATTTCTGCGGGATCTCCGCCAGTAATCCGCATAGATGGTGATATAGAAAAAATAAACATGCCTAAATTATCAGCAAATGAAGCTCAGAATATTATTTATGAAATTATGAATGAGGAACAAATAAATAACTTTGAAAAAAAACTAGAAGCTGATTTTTCAGTTGCCATCCCTAATCTATCCCGCTTTAGGGTAAATGTTTTTATGCAAAATCGTGGCATAGCAGCGGCAATTAGAACCATCCCTAGTAAAGTTTTAAGCCTTGATGATATTAAAGCTCCTGATGTTTTTAAACAACTTGCTCGCCTAAATAAAGGGCTGATTTTAGTAACAGGCCCTACTGGTTCAGGTAAATCAACTACCTTAGCCGCTATGGTTGATTATATAAACGAAAACTACCATCACCATATTTTGACCATTGAAGACCCAATTGAATTTTTACATGAATCTAAAAAATCTTTAATAAATCAACGAGAAGTGCATAAGGATACTAAAAGCTTTGGTACATCACTAAGATCTGCCTTAAGAGAAGACCCAGATATAATTTTAGTTGGGGAGCTAAGGGATTTAGAAACGGTTACTCTAGCATTAACTGCAGCAGAAACAGGTCACCTAGTACTTGCAACCTTACATACCAACTCAGCTGCCAAAACAATACACAGGATAGTTGAAATATTTCCTGCTGAAGAACAACAAATGATAAGAACAATACTTTCAGAATCATTAAATGGTGTAATTTCACAAATTCTACTAAAAAGAAAAACTGGCGGTAGAATTGCCGTGCATGAAATCATGCTTGGTACAACACCAATTCGTAATCTAATTCGTGAAAACAAAGTACCACAAATGTACTCCATAATTGAAACTTCACAAAAAGAAGGTATGCAAACTCTTGACCAACATTTATGTGAATTAGTGGAAAAAAACCTTATAAGTAAAGAAGATGCCTATGCAAGAGCTAAAAATAAAGATAGGTTTGAGAGTGTTTAAAAAACTGTGAAACTGCACAATTAACTATTACGATCGTAAGGCTCCTACTCCTACCATTCTGTTTTTTAAATTTTTAACATCATCTCTTAGCTGAGCTGCTAATTCAAAATCTAAGTCTTTAGCAGCTTTATACATTTTTTTCTCCGTAGATTTAATTGCTGTAGAAACCTGTGAGGGAGTCATTTTTATAAAATTATCTGTTTGCTGTTGATTATAGTTTGCTAGTTGTTTTAGTTTTTTAGAAGGTTTAGTAGCATAAGGAGAGTCTTCTAAAATATCCGTTACTTTTTTATTTAAACCTGTTGGGGTAATATTATTAACTCTATTAAACTCAATTTGCATATCCCTTCTTCTTTGAGTTTCGTTAATAGCTTTTTGCATTGATTTAGTGATTTTATCAGCATATAAAATTGCTTTACCATCAATATTGCGAGCAGCACGCCCCATAGTTTGGATTAATGCTCTGTCTGAGCGTAAAAAGCCTTCTTTATCTGCATCTAGAATTGCCACTAATGAAACTTCAGGAATATCCAAGCCTTCCCTTAATAAATTTATACCTACCAAAGCATCAAATTCTCCTAGACGAAGATCTCGAATAATTTCTATACGCTCTACCGTATCTATATCTGAATGCATATATCTAACCCTTACTTGGTGATCTTCTAGATACTCGGTTAAGTTTTCTGCCATTTTTTTGGTTAAGGTGGTTACTAATATTCTTTCTAACTTATCTGCTCTTATCCTTATTTCACCTAATAAATCATCTACCTGAGTAACTGCTGGTCTAATTTCTATAATTGGGTCTAGTAGCCCTGTTGGGCGTACTAGCTGTTCTACTACATTAGATTGATGCTCTGCCTCATATTTACTTGGCGTTGCGGATACAAAAATAGTTTGTGGCATAATTTTTTCAAATTCATCAAACCTCATAGGGCGGTTATCTAGTGCCGAAGGCAACCTAAAGCCATAGGTTACTAAATTTTCTTTCCTTGACCTATCCCCCTTATACATGCCTCCTATTTGTGGAATAGTTACATGGCTTTCATCAATAAACATTAATGATTTTTTGGGCATATAATCTAATAATGTTGGGGGAGCTTGACCCTCTTCTCTGCCTGATAAATAACGCGAATAATTTTCTATACCTGAACAATAGCCAAGCTCTTGCATCATTTCTATATCTAATTTTGTATGTTCTTCTAGCCTTTGAGCTTCAACTAACTTATTATTAGTTCTTAAAACTTCTAAGTGAGTTTTAAGCTCTAACTTAACCAAATCAATAGTTTTTAAAATTATCTCTTTTGGGGTTACATAATGAGATTTAGGGTATACAGTTGCTCTTGTGGGGTTACTAATAACCTCACCAGTTAGCGGGTCAAACCAGGCAATAGTCTCAACCTCACCATCAAACAATTCGATCCTTAGTGCATATTCATCCGCTTCAGCAGGAAACACGTCAATAACCTCACCCCTTACCCGATAAGTGCCTCGCCATAGTTCAATATCATTACGGCTATATTGCATTATCGATAACTGTTGCAATATATCTCTTTGTGAAATAACATCACCAAGCCTTACTTGTAAAATCATTTTTAAATATTGTTGTGGATCCCCTAAACCATAAATAGCCGAAACTGTAGCAATTAAAATAACATCTTTTCTTTCTAATAATGCCTTAGTTGCAGATAATCGTAGTTGCTCTATTTGATCATTTACCGACGAGTCTTTAGAAATATAAGTATCAGATGCAGGGACATAAGCTTCTGGCTGATAATAATCATAATAAGAAACAAAATATTCAACCGCATTATTAGGAAAAAAACCTTTCATTTCTCCATATAATTGGGCCGCTAAAGTTTTATTGTGGGCTAAAATAATAGTTGGTCTAGCTATGGTTTTAATAACATTAGCCATAGTAAAAGTTTTACCAGAACCTGTTACTCCTAATAGAGTTTGAAATGCCTCACCATTTTTTATACCTTCCACCAGTTCTGCTATCGCTTTTGGTTGATCACCTGCTGGTTGATAAGATGATTTTAATTGAAATTTTTTAGCCACACTTTTCTCTTGTTTTTCTGATAAAATTTAAGCAAGTATTTTAACCTATATTAAATCTAAAAGAGTCACCAACAAAATGCCTAGACTATCTAATCGTGTGGACCGAGTAAAGCCATCACTAACCCTAATTATTACCGCAAAAACTGCCAAGCTTAAACAAGAAGGTAAAAACATCATTAGTTTAGGTGCTGGAGAGCCTGATTTTGGGACTCCTGAGCATATTAAAATGGCAGGTATTAATGCCATTAACAATGGACAAACTCGCTACACGGCTGTTGATGGAACAGATGATTTAAAAAATGCAATCATCAAAAAATTTGCCCGAGATAATCAATTAGAGTTTGCATTGAATCAAATACTAGTGTCTTCAGGTGGCAAACAAAGCTTTTATAATCTCTGCCAAGCAATACTAAATGATGGCGATGAAGTCATTATACCAGCTCCTTACTGGGTTTCTTATCCAGACATGGCTCTACTAGCAGGAGCAGAACCTATAATTATAAAAGCAAGTATTGAACAAGGATTTAAAATAACAGCAAAACAACTAGAAAATGCAATTACTAAAAAAACTAAACTTTTCGTTCTAAATAGCCCATCAAATCCTACTGGTGCGATTTATACTTTTCAAGAACTACAACAAATTGCTGATGTTTTAAAAAAACATCCACATGTTTTTATTGCCTCTGATGATATTTACGAGCATATTTTATTAACTGAGACTCCTTTTACCAATATTTTGCAAGTCTGCCCCACTCTAGCTGATAGAACTATTGTTATGAATGGGGTTTCTAAAGCCTATTCAATGACTGGTTGGCGTATTGGTTATGCAGGTGGGCCAGTTGATATTATTGCAGCCATGCGTAAAGTTCAGTCACAAAGTACCTCTAACCCATGTTCCATTTCACAAGCGGCAGCAACAGAAGCCTTAAATGGTCCACAAGAATGTATTCAAACTATGTTAGTAGAATTCAAAAAACGCCATAAAGTTATTGTTGAAAGAATTAATGAAATAAATGGTTTTAAATGTATTCATGCAGAAGGAGCTTTTTATGCTTTTTTTAATATAGCAGAAGCTATGCAAAAAAAAGGTTTTGCTACAGATACAGAAATGGCAACAGCTATTTTAGAGGAAGAAGATGTTGCCTTAGTTCCAGGCTCTGCTTTTGGTGCAGAGGATCACCTAAGGATTTCGTTTGCTACCAGCATGGAAAACCTGATTAATGCACTAGAAAGAGTTGATACTTTTATAAATAGTTGAGCATTAAATAATCATATTTATTCAAAGACTCCTTGAAGAGGCACTTAACAACTGATTAAAATTCTGGCAACGCCAAGTTTTTAGCATCAAGGCATCATTTTGCAGTAATAGCTAGCTATTGCAAGAAATGATAACACAGAGGGGCTAAACTTGGCGTTGTCAGAAATTATGATACTTAATCAGAGGATCCTTAATAACTAGGAAAAACAATGAAACTAAAAAAAGATAAAGTAGGTCTTTTTAACTACACACTTAAAAATACCGCAGGTGAAGAAATTGATTCTTCAAGTGAACAGCCCATGGCTTATCTACACGGTTATGGTAATTTAATCCCTGGTCTTGAAAAAGAGATGCTTAGTAAAACTGTGGGAAATAAATTTAATACCACTATTAAAGCAGTAGATGCCTATGGAGAAATAGCAGAGCATTTAATTCAAAAAGAAGTTCCTCTCTCTATGTTTCAAGGTGTTAAAAATATAGAAGTCGGCATGCGTTTTGAAGCACAAGCAGAAGGCGGTGGTGTGCATTCGGTAATCATTACCGAAAAAAATGATGATACAGTTACGGTTGATGGCAATCATCCTCTGGCAGGTCAAGAGCTAACTTTTGAGATTGAAATAACAGCCGTTAGAAATGCTACTAAAGAAGAAATAGAGCATAAACACGCTCATGGAGATGGTGGACATCAACACTAGCTTCAATTAAAAACTTAAAAAGCCGAAATAATAATTTCGGCTTTTTAAATTAATCACTTCAATGATTATTTATTTTTGGTCAAGCATTCTTAAGAAATTATCCATAATTCCTAATGTTTGTCCTGTTTGACCTTTAAAGTCAAGAGTTTCTGCTTTACTTAATATTTTACCAAATAAAACTTCTTCTTCATGTTGCTCTGCTATAAACCATTCAATAAAGTTAAAGGTTGTATAGTCCTGCAATTCAAAAGCCGTTTTAGCAATATTATTAATCATAGCCGTTACTTTTAACTCATGCTGATAAGCTGCATTGATAACATCCATTAAGTTTCCATACTCAGTAGGTGGAGCATCAATTGCACCAATGGTTATAGGCAAGCTACATTCTGCCATATAATCAAAAATTTTATCCATATGCTCTCTTTCTTCTAAAGAGTGTTCACGGAAAAACTTTGCGGAACCTTCAAGCCCTGCATTTTCACACCAAGCACTTAGCTGTAAGTAAATATTTGAGGCAAAAAACTCTGCATTTACTTGCTCATTTAATAGTTTTGCGATTTGTGGTTTTAACATAATCTTCTCCAGTTCTAATTCTAGTTCTAATTAATAATTTTAAAATAGATCTTTTATAAAAGCATCCTTAAAACCTATTTTACAGGTAAAAAATATAATGTCAACCTTTCTCTAAATGTAACATATTGATTTTAAAAGAATTAACAACTGCTTATCATATTAATTCGTACTTCTATTTATGTTTAAAACATAACAAATCACTTGACTTTATTAACTAAGATAACGAAAATAAGAACTACTATTAAATAACTTGTCGTAACTAAATAAATGTCCAATTTAGAAAACTTAAAAAAACAAAAAATAAAACTCCTGGCAGAAAAAAAACCTCCTAGAGCAAGGGAGGCAGCAAAACAATTAAAGATTAGCGAGGCAGAATTTGTCGCTCTATCATGTGGTGAATCTTGTAGCCAGCTTGATAGCTCTCGTTTTGAACAGCTATTAACCAAACTAGAGCCAATTGGTGAAGTAATGGCTTTAACCCGTAACGAAGCTATGGTATTAGAAAGCCACGGTATCTATAAAGATGTCTCCTCTGCACATGGTCATATCATCATCAACACTAAACAAATTGATTTACGCTTACGCGTGTCCGCATGGAAATATGGCTTTGCCGTAGAAGAAAATGCTCGCCAAAGCCTACAGTTTTTTGATCAATTTGGTGAAGCAACCCATAAAATATATATTGGTAAAAAATCAAATGTCATTGCATATGAATCTACCCTAGTAGAATTCAGTATTAGTGCAGGTTTTAATAGCTTACTAATTAAAGATAAACCCAAAATTAAAATTGAGAACCTAGCTATAGATGTTGCAGCTTTACAAAAAGACTGGCAGAATTTAGATAATGTTCACCAAGTAAATAAATTACTAACTAAGTATGCTATTACTCGCCCACAAGCTTACCGACATTTAGGCGACAAGGCAGCCATCTTAGCTAAAGATAGTTTAAGAACAATGTTAGAAATCGCTTCTACAAAAAAAATACCTTTGCTAATGTTTGTGCCTAACTATGCTTCAACCCATATTCACAATGGTACAGTAAATAAATTAATGGAAATGGGACCTTGGTTTAATGTGCTTGACCCCGGCTTTAATTTACATGCCAACATGGATTTAATTTCTGAAACTTGGCTAGTTATCAAAACCTTAGACCAACAAAACAGCTACTCTATGGAAATTTTTGATGAACATCAACAACCTTTAATGATGGTGTACTTGCACCCTGATGCAAAACAAGATATAAATATGCAAAATACTTGGCAGTCAACTCTACAAAACCTAACTCAAGGATAAAAAAACATGGCTAAAACTATTAATAACACAACCAACAAAACAGCATATTTATTTACCTCTTTAGGATTACTGTTTGCTCTTTTCCTCTTAACAATTACCGCATTTTGGAGTTCATCTGCCTCAGCAAACAATAGTAGAATTGTGGCTATTGATGGTTCTCTAACTGAAATAATTTATGCTCTTGGTGAGGGTAATAACATGGTAGGTCGAGACATAACCACGGTTTACCCCCCTGCCGCTTTAAAATTACCAAGTGTTGGTTATATGCGTACTTTATCCGCAGAAGGAATTTTATCACTAAAACCTAACCTAGTTATCGCAACCAAAGATGCTAAACCTAGAAGTGTACTAGACAGACTAAAAGAGGCAGGAATTAGGGTAGAATTAATTGATAATGAGTTCACCTTAGCTGGAGTTAAAGAAAAAATCCACCAAGTTGCCAAAGTACTTAATAAAGAAAAAGAAGCTAAAATTCTAATTAAAAAAATGCAAAAATCAGTAGATAAAGCAACTATTATTGCTACTAATGCCAAAAATAAACATGGTGCAACTAAAGCCTTATACATAATGAATATGCGTGGTGGTAATATGATGGTGGCAGGTAAAAATAGCCGTGCTAATGAAATGCTAGAATTAGCCTTAGTTAATAACCCTGCAGCTAACCAATTTAAAGGTTATAAGCCTTTAACCCCAGAGGCCGCAATAAAATATAACCCACAGTTCATCATCACTATGACTCATGGTTTGAAAGCTGCTGGAGGCAAAGATGCTATTTTAAAAACTCCTGCAATAAGCATGACCGAAGCAGGTAAGAAAAAACAACTTATCGTTATGGAAAATGGTTTTTTAACCTTTGGCCCGCGTATCGGTGAGGCAATTGAAGACCTAGTGGCAAAGATTTATTCTAACTAGTCTTAAGATACTACCTTAAATAAAACATAGCACGAACACAAAAATATAATACGAGCATAATCTGTGAGACTATTTCACTCCCCCATGTTAGGTTTATTTATAATTAGTTTATTATTAATTATATTAAGCCTCTATTCACTCACTATTGGGGCTATACCAATTACGGGTCTTGATGTAATCTATTCATTAATAGGACAACAACAAGACTTTCAAACCGCATTAGTGGTCAATGAAATTCGCCTACCAAGATTAATCTTAGGCATCATCGTTGGTGCAGGCTTAGCTGTTGCAGGAGCTGCTATGCAGGGGCTATTTCGCAATCCACTTGCCGACCCAGGTTTAGTTGGAGTATCCAGCGGAGCAGCCCTAGCAGCAGTAATTGTAATCGTTTTAGGGGCTGGTTTTTTAAGCCAATATGTTATCTTTTGGGGATATTTCGCTTTACCTATAGCAGCTTTTGCAGGTGGTGGTTTTGTTACTTGGCTAATTTATAAAATTGCCACCAAAAATGGGCGTACAGATGTTGGCTTAATGTTATTAACTGGGATTGCCATTGGAGCAATAGCTGGTGCAGCAACTGGTTTACTAACCTACTTTGCCACAGATTCTGAACTTAGAAGTCTAACATTCTGGAGCATGGGTTCAATTGCCAGTGCTTCATGGCAAGATATATCTATTTCAGCAGGGCCAATACTAATATCAGTCATAGTATTACCATTTTTTGCCCGTGCTTTAAATGCCTTTTTAATGGGGGAAGAAGTTTCATCCCACATGGGCTTTAATGTAAAACAACTTAAAGTTATAGTTATTGTTCTAACCGCTTTAGCTGTAGGAGCTGCTGTGTCAGTTAGCGGCATGATAGGCTTTGTCGGTCTAGTTGCTCCACACCTAGTCCGCATACTACTAGGCCCTGACCATAGATGGTTATTGCCTGGTAGTGCTATTTTAGGAGCAATACTTGTATTAGGCTCTGATATGGTCGCTAGAACTATACTCTCCCCTGCTGAATTACCTATCGGCATAGTCATGTCAGCATTAGGCGGACCATTTTTCCTGTGGCTACTTATTCAACGCCGTTCACGAGTAGGCTTTTAGTATGTTAAAAGTAGAACAACTAAATGTAAGCCTACAAAGAAAACAAATTTTATTTGATATAGATTTTAGCATTACTCCAGGGACTTTTATCTCCGTGCTTGGCCCTAATGGAGCAGGTAAATCAACCTTCTTAAAAGCCTTATCTGGTGATATAGATTCTGCAAAAAAGTCGGTAACCATTGAAGGTAAACTCTTGCAGGAATATAGCTCTAAAGAACTGGCAAACCTAAGGTCGGTGATGCCCCAATCTATTCAATTAGACTTTCCTTTTTTAGTCTCAGAAATAATTGAAATGAGCCTAGTTAATAATATACCGCATCAAGCAAGAGCTAAATATGTAGAACAAGCATTAGAAGTTTTTGATGTCTGTCATCTAAAAGATAGAAATTACCTAACCCTATCAGGTGGCGAACAACAACGAGTACAACTAGCTAGAGTTATCGCCCAAATCACTATTAACAAAGATGATTCACCTAGATATTTATTTTTAGATGAATGTACCGCTAGCCTTGATTTAGCTCATCAACATCAAGTTTTTGAAGTAGTTTCAAGTATCGTTAAAGAAAAAAATATTGCCGTTATTTCTGTATTACACGACTTAAATCTAGCATCACAGTATTCAGATGAACTAGTGCTTATGCAAGAAGGTAGAATAATCAACCAAGGAACAGTCGCAGAAGTGCTAACCGAGCAACAAGTTTCTAGCGTATATGGCTACCCAGTAAAAGTAATCCAACACCCTAAAGGTTGGCCAATGATTATCCCTGCATAAAAACTAGTAGACTCTTCCCTTTTTTCGCCCCATTTTCTGCCCTCTCTTACCATTAAATTTAGAATAACTATCATCTTTCTACACAATAATTTCTGGCATATTTAATGCTTGATACACAGCAACTAATTTAAAACAAGGAATTACCATGACCTTAGATGCTGAACAAGATGACATAGCTACCCGTAAAATGATAGAAATGATGGGTGAATTACCTGCTGAAAAGAGCAGTGAGGAAACAGACTTTGAAATAACTGATGACTTATTAGAAACTCTAGATGAAATAGATAACATAGATCATAAAGATGATGACTTAAGTGTTGTACTTGATGATCAAGAAATAATTGAAGATAAAAGCCAACAAGGACAAGACCTGCAAGAATCACTAGTAAAGTCTACTCCTACAGAAGACTCAGACCCTACAGAAGACTCAGACCCTACAGAAGATTCAGACCCTACAGAAGATTCAAATCCTACGGAAAACCCAAA